>CAZBGL010000036.1:0-9133 GCA_964491375.1 uncultured Thermodesulfobacteriota bacterium
GGTGCCGAGCCGTCGTCGTAGAACACCCGGAGCGTGTCGTCCCCCACCCGGATCACGTTCAGGCCCGGACCCAGGATCAGGAAGATCTCGAACACGTCCCCCCAGTCCGCCCGCACATGGTCCTCCACGCGCCCGGACGACGAGTCGGCAGACCACGGGATCCGGCTGCCCCGGGGCGCCGTTCCCAGGACGAGCAACGTGTCGTCCGCAACGACCGTCCGATCCCAGGGAACCAGGACATGGACCGACGCGGCGGTTACCGGTCTCACCGCGGCGAGCATCCCCACGAGGCCCAAGGCCAACAACCTCGCCAACATCTCCTTCGCTCCGCCCCCGGAATCCCTTTCCGTCCGGCGGATCCGTGAAGACCGAACCTACCACCTCGGCACCGAGCCCCGCAACGCGCCTCTTGAATGGGGATTTCTGCGCCTCCCTGGGGCATATGGCACAAGCCCTCGGCCGAACAGGGGCCACAAAGCCGCTGGAGGGCAAGGCACGCTTTGTGCTATCTCACCCTGGCCGCTCACCTGGCTCCGAGGAGGATATCACCATGTGTCTCCGGACGGTCCTGCTCCTGGTGATGGCCGTCGCGGCCCTGGGCGCGCCCCGCCTGGGACGGGCCGCCATCCGGGTGCGCAAGCCCGCTGTGCCCCAAAAGGCCGTCGGTCGGAAGCCGACACCCTCAAGAGGTTTTTTTGTCGGCTCCGTGATCTTCGTGCGGGGCAGCCAGATCGTCGCCGAACTGCCCGGGGGAACCCGCCCGAAAGAGCGGTTCATCGTGTTCGACCCCGGGCTGCGACGGAAGGGCAAGGCCGTGGTCGTGAGGAAGCTGGATCAGGACGTGGTCCTGCTCAAAGCCGAGGGCCGGTTCTCCGTGTCCTCGGGCGACCGGCTCGCCAGGGAGTCCGAGCAGGAGGCGGCGGCCCGGGTTCTTCGGGCCAACCGTCTCCAGGACTACAGGGAGTTCCTCGAGCTCTTTCCCAAGAGCCGGTTCCGCCCCCGGATCGCCCGGGAGATGTTCCGGCTGGTGCTCAAGTCCTCCTATCCCACGTTCCCGGGAAGCGTGATCGAGGGCCGGATCCGGCTCGTCGAGGCCGTGAGTCAAGAGATCCCCCTGGCCCAGGTGGGGATCAAGCTCGACCGGTTCATCATCGCCCGCACCGACGGCAAGGGCCGGTTCCGCATCGAGGGGATCCCGAAACTTCCGGAGGCGGTACGGGTGGAGCTCGGGGTGAAAGATCCCAAGTTCCGGCTGGACAAGCCCGTGGCCGTGGAACTGCCCGCTGGCAAACTGGTGGAGCGGGCCGTGGAGATCCCGGTGAAACTGACCCCCACGCTCCTGGTGGGCACCGTGGTGGACGAAAGGGGGGCACCCCTGCCGGCGGCCGAGGTGTGGACCGCTCCCTACACCATGGAGGTCCTCACCGACGACGCCGGTGGATACCGGATCGCCCGCCGGAAGCGGACCGACGCCGGCGAGGGGGAGACCCTGGACGAACCCCTGCTCGGCGGGGAGTACGAGGTGTTCGCCTTTCGCAAAGGATACACGGTGGGACACGTCACGGTGTCGGCCGAGAGCTTCCGCCACAACCCGGTGCCCCCCATCCGGCTCGAGCGCATGGATCTGGCGGCCGAGCCGCTTCCGGAGCTGAACGTGGACCTGGCCCGTTTCCTGGAGCTGCCCTCGGAGAGCGTGCAGCCGGCGGGCGCCGGTCCCCGGATCAGCCCGTGACCGGACGGAGGTGAGCCATGGGTCTGCGCCTTCCGACGACCCTGTTCCTGATCTTGGTCCTCGGCTCCGCTCCGGGCACGGCCGCCCAGCCGGGGGAAGTGCTCACCACTCCGGCCACGTACCGGGACCAGGGCGAACCGGGCGTGCTGTCGGTGCGGTCCCGGCCCGCAGGGGCCCGCGTGTTCGTGGACGGAGAGGAACGGGGGACCACCCCGCTCTCCCTCCGGGGCCTGGACGAAGGGTCACACGAGGTCATTCTGTACATGCCGGAGTACGGAGCCTACCGGTACGTGGTCGAGGGCCGGGCCGGGCGCATCTTCGTGGACATGGAGGCCGAGGCCGGCATCGGGATCGGCATGGTGACCGTGTTCTCCGATCCCCCGGACGCGCGCGTGTCCGTGGACGGGAAGCCGCAGGGGCTGACGCCCCTGGAGATCCCCCTCCAGACCGGCCCCCACGCGGTCCGCGTGACCAAACCCGGCTTCCAGCCGGCCGAGGTCGCGGTCCAGGTGGAGCCCGACGGGCACCACGAGGTCACGGTCCGGCTCCAACCCGAGGACGGGGCCCTGCTGGTCATCTCCACCCCGGCGGGAGCCGCCGTGTCGGTGGACGGCGCGCCGGCGGGAACCACGGAGGGCCCCCTGCGGGTGGAGCCGGTGGCGCCGGGAACCCATGCCGTCCGGGTGGTGAAGGACGGCTACCGGGCGTGGGAGCGCGACGACGTGGAGGTCTCCCCCGGCCGGACCACCACCGTGATCGCGGCCCTCGTTCCGGAGCGGGCGTTCAGTTGGGTCCGCCTGTACTCCGAGCCTCCAGGAGCCCGGGTCTGGCTCGACGGCCAGGAACTGGGCCGGACCGGCACCGACGGCCTGGGCTTCAAGGCCCGCAAGGGGGCCCATTCCCTGCGGCTCGAACTCGATCCGGCCGAACACCCGGGGTATCTCCCCCTCGAGGTCACAGTTCATTTCCAAAACGACAACGAAGACTTCCGGGACCACCCCCTGCGGCTCCCGGTGGTGGACGAAAACTACGCCAACGGGCTGAAGCTGGCCGAACGAGGCAAGCTGGACGAAGCCCTCACCTTCCTGGCCCGGGTGGCTCCGGACCATCCCAGCTACGGCCTGGCGCGGGTGGAGACGATCCGCATCCTGGCGCGCCAGGGCCGGATCCAGGAGATCCCGGAGGTCCTGGACGAGCTCCTCCGACGTCCCGAACACGCCCGCAACCCGGTCCTGAACCTCGCCATGGGCTATTGGAGCCTGACAGCGGCAAAGGACGAGCCGGAGGACCGCTCGGCCTCGGGTCTTGTCCGGGCTGTGGACGCCCTGGATCGGGCCGTCCGGTCTCCCGAACTGTTTCCCCCGGAGCAGCGCCCGGCGCTGCTCCTCAAGGCCTATTACTACATGGGGGTGGCGTGCGAACTCCTGTTCCGCCGAACCGGGGACATAAAGTACGTGTTCAAGGGCAATCAGGCGTGGGACGTCTTTTTCGGACGGCTCGAGGCCCACGGCGGGGTGCTCGGGCCGGAATGGGTCGAACGTGCTCGCAAACACCGGACGAACCTGCGGTACCTGGCGACGAAGCTGGCTGGTTAGCCTCGTCGCCCTGCTCCTGGCCGGGGGGGGGTGCACCGGAAAGAGCCCGGCGGACGGAACACCGCCCCAGGGCTCCGAGGTTCAGGCGGCGCTCGAGGGCTGGATGGGACGGTATGCGCAGCAGGACCCGGCCATCGGCCGGATCCTCCGCGACCAGAAGGGTTGGCTGCACTACCGGCGGATGGAACTGTTCGAGGCCATCCAGGCGTTCAATCCCGAGGAGGGGGCGTCGCCGGGCCTGGTACGCACGTACCTCGAGTTCGCCGACCTGTATTCGTCCCTGGACCAGGTGTTCCTGGAGACCGAAGCCACCTACCTGGCCGGAGTCGAAACCGAAGGGCTCCCCCGGCTCCGGGCACGAAAGGGCTGGGTGGCCCTCCGGCAGGGGCGCCTGGAAGAGGCCAGGGAGGTCTTCGAACGGGAAGACCCGGCCTTGCCGCAATACCCGGCAGCCCTCGGCCGGGCGGGGATCGCATACCTCGAAGGCGATACGGACCGGCTCCGCAGGCTGGCGCGGCAGGCCCCTCCTCCTGGAAACGACTCCGAGAAGGTGCTCGGCCTGGTGGCGTGTTACCTGTGGGGCGTACCGTGTCCAACCGGGGACCGGACACCCTACGGCCTCGCCCTGGACGCCTTCCGGCAGGGCAACCTGGGCGCCGGGGTCATGGCGCTCCAGATGGTGGACTTCGACCGGGTCGGGGACGGCCCCGAGCCCGACCTCTACCTGTACCTCCTACTCGGACGGGGTTTTGCCGCGCTGGCCCGGGCCGCGGCCCAGAGCGCCCACACCCCGTTCTGGGCCGCCAGGGCGTGCGAAAGGGAGGGCAAACCGCGCGAGGCGGCCCAATCCTACGCCTTGGCCGAGAAGCCACCCGGAGCGGGTCCCGAACCCTGGCTGTTCAGCCCGATCCACGGGGCCTCCGAAAGTGTCTGGCTCGCAAGGGTGCTCAGGGGTCGAGCCCTTTACGAGGAGGGCCGACGGGCCGACGCCCTGGCGCTCTGGCGCTCGGTCGTGGCCGGGGCCCCGGGGCCCCTGGCCATGGCCCTGCTGGCCCAGGCCCAGGCCGAAACCGGGTCGGGCGCCCCGCTGGGCAATCCGGAGATGACCGCACGGGCGGCCCTGCGGGAGGTCCGGCAGGCGGCGGCCCGACTCCCTCCGGACCCCGCCCCTTCCGTGGCCGACCTGTATCCCGTGCGGGTGGCCGGCGTGGCCCGTGTGGTGGCGAGGGTGCTCTGGGCTTCCGGCAAGGACCGCGAGGCCCTGATCGTGTTGGAGGGAGCCCACAGGAAGGCCCTGGGGTACCGCCCGGATTTCGTCAACACCCCGGCGTTCCTGGTGGACCTGGCCCGTGCCTACGCCCGCACGGGCCAGTACGCGCCCGCCGTGGCCGTACTGTTTTCGCTGACCGAGGAGTACCCTTCCGTGCGGGTGGCGTACGAAAGCCTGAAACGGCTGTACGCCTCGCGCACCGGCGGAGGGGTTCCGCCACGATGAAACCACGCCACGCAGAGAAGGCCGACGACCCACCGGGAGGAGCGCCTTGATGCACCGCCTGTTCCGGCCCACCGTTGTGCTCGTGTTGCTGACCGCAGCGAGCCCTTCCCCTGCCGCGCTCCGGTACGCCGAGGCGACGGCTCCATCCACCCTGAATCCCCTTCTGGCGCGGGACATGTCGAGCCTCCGGGCGGCCGAGTTGCTGTACGAGGGGCTCGTGACGCCGCCGGATGCGGGCGAGGTTCGACCCTTGCTGGCGGAGTCGTGGCGCGTCGGGGAGGACGGGCGCACGGTCACGTTCAGGCTCCGCAGGGGCGTCCGCTGGCACGACGGCACCCCGTTCACCGCCCGGGATGTGGTCTTCACCGTCCGGGCGGGCAAGGACCCCTCGAACAACTCGCCCCTACGATCCCAGTTCGACGCCTTTCGGTCGGTGGAGGCCGTGGACGAGCACACGGTGCGGTTTCGCCTGGCTCGGCCGGCGGCGAACCCGATCTTCCTGTTCGACTTCCGGATCCTGCCGGCCCACCTGTATCCGGACGGGCGGATCCAGCCGGGGGGAGCCTCCCCGGTGGGCACCGGCCCGTTCCGGTTCGAGCAATGGACGCCCTCCGGCGAGGTCCATCTCCGGGCCAACCCCTCATATCACCGCCACGGCCAACCCGGCATCAAGGAGATCGAGGTCACGGCCGTTCCCGATGCCAACATCCGCAACGAACTGCTCCGGTACGGTGCCCTGGACATGGTACCGCGTGTGCGCCCCGTGGACATTCCGCTGCTGGAACAGCTCTCCGGCATCCGGCTCTACCCCTACAGCACTCTGTCCTATGCGTTTCTGGCGTTCAACTTCCGCAACCCCCTTCTGCGGGACGCCCGGGTGCGGCGGGCCGTGGTTCACGCGCTGGACCGTCAGGCCATGCTTCGAGCCCACTACGGCGGCCGGGGGGTGGTCGTCTCGGGTCCGTTTCCGCCGTCGTCGTGGGCGTACAACTTCGACGTCAAGCCATGGGATCACGACCCGGAAACCGCTGCCCGCCTCCTGGACGAGGCCGGTCTCCGGGACACCGACGGCGACGGCATCCGCGAACGTTCCGGGAAGCCGGTACGGCTCACCCTGGTCTCCCTGGCATCGGACGAGGCCCAGAGGGCCGTGGTGTTGGACATCCAGCAGCAGCTTCGTACGACCGGGCTGGAGATCGACATCCGGTTCCTGGAGCCTCTGGTGTGGCGGCGGTCGGTCTTCCAGGAGCACGACTTCGACATGGTGCTCGCGGAGTGGACGTTCGACCACAGCGTCAACATCTACAGCCTGTTCCATTCCACCGAGGCCGGCCCGGGACGGAACAACCTGGGCGGATACGCCAATCCCGACGTGGACCGCCTGCTGGACGAAAGCCAGCGAACCACCTCCTCCGAGAGGCTTCGCGCCCTGTACGCGGAACTCCATCGCGTGCTGCACGACGACCTGCCCTATGTGTTCTTGTGGAACCTCCAGCGCTACGCAGCCGTGTCGGCGCGGATCCGCAACGTCCGGATCCATCCGTTCTACCTCTTTTCCTACGTGGGCACATGGAACGAACAATAGGCCGGGGGGCGGCCCGTTCGCGGTACGTGGGGTTGCACGTCGGTTCCAGGAGCGATCCCGGGGCCTGTTTCCGCCCGGGACGCGGGCGTCGGACGGCGGACGGCCACCGCCTGAGGGCGGATGGCCGGGTCGCCGTCCCCTCGGTTGGCGTGGGAGCGGCCTTCGGACCGCAACTCGGGCGAAAGCCCAGACCGCGTCCGGGCGTCCCACCATCCCGGCATCCTGGCCGCTTTGCCGCTCGGTGAGAGATGCCTCCCGCCCGGGCGGGCCCCGGGGGAGACGGCGGCGGGCCTTCCGGCCCCTGCACGATCCCAGACCCACGGCTCGGGAAGGCCCTTCAGCGACAGCCGTCGACGGATAGTCGTCTGCCGCTTGAGCGGCAAGCCGTTCGGAAGAACCGGTGAGATCCAACTCGCTCCGAACCCTCGCGGTGTGGGGAGCGCGGAAGGTTCTGGCCGCGATCCTGGTCCTTTGGGGTGCGAGCCTTCTGGGCTACGTGGTCCTCCGCAGCGCTCCTGGCCCGGGGCCCGGGGCCCTGGAATCGCTCCGGATGACCCCCACGGCCCCGGGGGCCCCGGAGCCCCATGCCCCGGGCTACGGCTCGTGGTTGAGACACGCCCTTCGGGCGGACCTGGGCCGGAGCACACGGATTCAGCAGGGACGGCCCGTGGTCCACCTGCTCGCGGCGGCCGCGCGCCGGTCCCTGTGCCTGGCCGGGGCCGCGATGCTGATGGCGGCCCTCTCCGCCATGGCCCTGGCGTGGGCGCGCCTGACCTTTCCCCAGGTGCGCCTTCTGCGCATCGTTTCGGGGCTGGTCCACCTGAGTTCTGCGCTCCCGGTGTTCCTCCTGGTGTACATTGCGGTGATCCTCGGGAACCGCGTCCTGTCAGCCGGGGCCGAGCAGGGGCTTTGGAGCCTGCCCCCATGGTTTCCCTTCCCGAGCCGCGACCACTGGATTCCGTGGACGGCCGCCGCGGCCGTACTGGCTCTGGGGGACGGGCTCCTGGCCGACATGTATCGGAGGTTTTCCGCCGAACTGGAACGGACCCGGGCCAACGACTACTGGATCGGTGCCCGGCTCCTCGGGGTGGCCCTGCACCGGCTGCTGTTCCGGGCCGCCCTGCCCGGGCTGGCCGCCTACCTGTCCCGGCGCACGGCTTTCGTGCTGGGATCCACGGTGGTGCTCGAATCCGCGCTGGGCTGGCCGGGCCTTGGATACCTGGCGTGGCGGGCCGCCGCCGAGCGCGACACACCCGTCCTGCTGGGATGCGCGTTAGTGATGGCTCTGGTCGTCCGGGTGACCGCGGTGGCGGCGGACGCATTTCGGTACTGGGCAGACCCCAGGCTGCGGGGGCATCCGTGAGACGTGCCACGGTGTACCGGTACCCGCGCACGGGGATGCGGCCGGCCAGGGCTGCCTTGGCGGCCGGTGTACTGTGCCTGCTGCCGGCCTGCGCGGGCGCGCTCTTGTCGGCGCTCGGATGGCTTCCCCACGATCCGACCGCCTTCGTGGCCTCACCCCATGCACCCCCCTCTCCCTCCCTTTGGCTGGGGGCCGACGCCCTGGGAAGGGACTTGGCCGCGCGGCTGGCCGGGGCTGCAGCCGGCCTGGCCCTGCCCGGTCTGGCCGCGGTAGCGGCTGCGGTGGTTCTGGGGGCGTTCCTGGGCCTGACAGAGGGCCTGGCACCCCGACCGTTCCGAGCCTTGGCCACATGGCTGGCGGAGTCTGTGGACAGCATCCCCAAGGTCGTAACAGCCCTCCTGGTGGCGGCGGCGACCGGGAACCGCCCGGTCTGGACGATGGCCGCTCTCGGTGCCGCGTTCGCGCCCCAGATGGCGGAGTGCATCCGGTCTTCCGTGGAGGAACTCCGCTCCCACACGTTCATCGAAGCGGAACGATGTCTCGGTGTGAACCCGCTTCGGATCGCTGTGGTGCACATCCTGTGGGCCCATGCCCGGGCGGTGCTCCTCGCCCAGGTTTCGGCCCTGTTGTCGTACGTGGTGTTGGTGGAGGCTAGCCTGTCCTACCTGGGGGGCGGGCTGGGCGTCCAGGAACCCGTGCCCAGTTGGGGCAACATGCTGGCCCTGGCCCGCGACGGCCTGTTCCAGGGGCACTGGATGCCGGCCGTGGCCCCTGCCGTGGTGCTGTCCCTCACCCTGTTGGGCTTCACGCTGGTGGGGAGGGCGCTCCTCGCATCCGCCGAGGACCGCCCATGAGACACACGCTGCTCCACATCCAAGACCTCACGGTGCTCCTGGAGGCCCGGGGAACCCTCCACGCCGTGCTGGACCGCGTCTGCCTCACCGTGACGCGCGGCGAACCGTGCGCCCTGGTGGGCGAGTCCGGCTCCGGCAAGACCGCCCTCGTGCACACCGTCTTGGGCCTGTTCGAGGGCGTGCCAGGCGTGGTGAGCGGGCGAGCATGGGTCACCGGGGTGGACGTGTTCCACGGCCTGGAACGGTGGGTCCGATGGCATCCGGCAGAACCCCGGCGTCTTTTCAAGGATCTCCACCGGTGGAACCGGGAGGTCATCCGGCGCCTCTCCCCGGTCCTCGGCCGCCGCGTCACCCTGGTGCCCCAGGATCCCTCCACGGCCCTCCCCCCCCACTACCCGGTGGGCCGTTTGATCGAGCGGGCCGTGCGACGGAAACGCTCGGGTGTTCCCCGCTGGCAGGCCCGTCGTGAGGCCGCCGAATGGCTCGAGCGTGTGGGCATGTACGGCATC
>CAZBGL010000037.1:0-8543 GCA_964491375.1 uncultured Thermodesulfobacteriota bacterium
CCTACCACCACACCGCGCCGGTGAACGCCCTGTACGCTCTGCACGAGGCGCTCCTCATGCTCCGGGAGGAGGGCCTGGAGAACGCCTGGGCGCGCCACCTCCGGCACCACGAGGCCCTGCGGGCCGGTCTGGAGGCGTTGGGCCTGGGGTTCGTGGTGGACGAACCGTACCGGCTCCCCCAGCTCAATGCCGTCACCGTGCCCCAAGGGGTGGACGAGGCGGCGGTGCGCAGGCGGCTCCTCCGGGACTACGGGTTGGAGATCGGCGCGGGTCTGGGGGCGTTCGCGGGCCGCGTGTGGCGCATCGGGCTCATGGGCCACTCGGCGCGGGCACGGAACGTGCTGGTGTGCCTGGGCGCCCTGGAGGCGGTCCTGGCCGACATGGGGGTGCCCGTGGAGAACGGGTCGGCCGTGGGGGCGGCCCGCAGGGTATACGCCCGGAACGCGTGAACGGCCGGTTCACGGGCCGAAAAACCGCCGCCTCCACCACGCCAGATACTCGCCTCGGGTGCGGGGGACCGGGAGGCCGTCCGGCCCCTCATCCAGCCGGAACCCCCGTGGATCCGCCCGGGTGAGGGCGAGGTAGGCGTTCACGATGTTCCGGAACCGGGCCGGGTCCCCGCCCCGGTCGGGATGGTGAGCCCGGGCCAGCGCCAGAAACGCCCGGCGGATCTCCTTGGGTCCGTCGCGGGGCCCCACGCCCAGGATCCGGCGGGCACGACGCCGGATCTCGGCGATGTGGGCATGGGGCCCGAGCCGTGGGTCGTCGCGCATCCTTCCTTGCCGCCTCCGGGTCGGGAATCAGAACGCCACCCGGCACACGGCCCCAACCCGACCGCGCCCGGGCCAGGGGATCCACGAGATCCGGGGCCGGTCCCTCCGGCCCGCCACCCACCGGCCCACGGCCGCGCCCACAAGGGCGCCGGCCGCCACGTCGCTCGCCCAGTGGACATCGTCGTGCACCCTGGAGGCCGCCACCAGTCCCGCCAGGGGCCAGGCCCACCATCCGGCGCCGTCCACACGGGTCGAGACCACCTCGGCCAGCGAGAACGCGAGGGCCGCATGCTGCGACGGGAACGAACCGTGGGCGCCCCCTACCCCGCCCCGCAGCCAGCGGAACGACCACGGCCCCTCCCCCTGGCCGGGCCGGGAGCGGCCCACCGCCACCTTGAGCGCCGCCACGGTGAGACTCGCAAACGCGGCCGCCTCCAGCATTTCGAACCCGAGCGCTCGCAACGAACCGGAGCCGGTCAGCACCCCGGCGCCGTACGCCGCCACCGCCGAAAGACCGCCCAGACCGAACACGTCCCCCAGGCTCCGGACCGCCCCGGCGACCCGGCGGGTGAAGGCCGTGTCCCGGTCCGCCACGGCGGCCCGCACCGCGTCGTCTCCCAGGGCGACCAAGCCCACCGCCGCCCCGCCAACGCCCAGGCGGACCCATCCCGCCGCCTTCCAGGATGCCGGCGTGGCGGCATAGTCGGGCAGATCCTCCCGCACCATCCGGCGCACGTCAGAAGCCACGTGTCCCACCGGGCCGGCTGCCGCAACGCCCAGGCCCAGGGTGCACAGCACCGTTCCCTGCAGCAACCCCCGCGCGAACCCCCCGCGCAAGAGGCGGCTCACCCTTCTCCCCGGAGGAACGCGGCGTCTTCTTCGGGAATCGAGGGGTTGATGGCGATGCCCGAACCGATCTCGAAACCCGCCCGGGTGGTCAGTCGCGGCAGGATCTGGAGGTACCAGTGCACCTGGGGCTCGCCCGCCCTGTACTGGGTGGACGAGTGGATCACGTAGTTGTAGTCCGGCCGGTGCAGACGGCGGTCCAGGCGGCCCAGCACGTACCGGAGGGCCTGGGCGAGATCCGGCTTCTCATGGTCGCGGATCTCCGCGAAATCGGCCTGGTGGCGCTTGGGCACGATCCACACCTCGAACGGGACCTCGGCTGCGAACGGAACGAACGCGGCGAACGAGCCGTTCTCGAACAGGAGCCGCTCCTCCGCCTGCATCTCGTAGTCCAGCACGTCGCACAGGCAGCACCGGCCCCACTCGTCGAAATACCGCTGGGCTTCCTCCTCGCGCCACCGCACGTGGGGAGGAGCCACGGCCAGGGCGATGATCTGGGAATGGGGGTGCACCAGGGACGCGCCCGCGCCGGGGCCCCGGTTCCGGAAGATGATCGTGAGGATGGTGCCGTCCGCCCGCATCAGGGCCAGGTGGCGGCTGTGGTAGGCCTCGATCACGGCCTCCACCTCGGGAAGGGACATGTCGGGGATGTCCCGGTCGTGCCAGGGGGTTTCGATCACCACCTCGTGGCGGCCGTGGCCCTGGACGGCCAGGTAGATGCCCACCGAGAACCGCCGCGGGTCCAGAACCGGCGAGAGCGCGGGATACTTGTTGGGGATGACCCGGGTGCTCCACCCGTGGGGGGCCGGCCCCGGGGCCTCCTCGATCACCCGGCCCAGCACGGGCTCGTTGCCGGGGCAGAAGGGGCAGCCGGGATCGTGCCCGGGCACGTTCAGGGCCGTCTGCCCCGCCCGGAAGTCCCTGGGGCGCTTGCGCCGGCTGGGCGCATAGATCACCCACTGTTTGGTGAGCTTGTTCTGGCGGAGGTGGTGATCCTTCACGTTTGTCTTCCTATGGCCAGAGGTACGCCCGGACGGCCCGGGGCTTCCCGCACCTTCCGCACCCCGCCCCCGAGCCCCCTGGGAACCCGGAGCGCCCTGCCCAGGGTACGGGCGGGGTCGGGCCGGTTCAAGGAGATTTCGCAAGGGGGCGTTCCCCGAGCCGGGCCCGGGAGCCGAGGGGGCCCGCCCGCCTTCGAACCGAACGATCCAGCGCACTCTACGGGGAGAAACCCTCACCCGTCGGGCCCGGTGCCTCCCCGAGCACGCCGTGGGCCATGCGGATGTGGCCGATGGCGCGCCAGTCCTTCCCCAGGAGCCGGCATCCCGCCGCGTCCACGGCCACGGGGTCGAACCCGGCCACGAGCCGCCCGGGGGGCGGGTCGCACTCGGGCCCGCCCAGGTGGTACTCGGCCAGGCCCCGCGTGGCGTCGATGAACGCGAGATCCGGCTTCCGGTACCGGTTGAGCTCGAACACGGCCTCGTGCATCCGGGCGTGGAACGCCGACTTCTTCCAGTACCCGCCCTGCTGGTAGTGGCGTGGCGGCGCCACCCCCATCATGTTCTTCATCGTGAGCGTTACCCCGGCCAGGCTGTGGGCCTTGAGCACCGCGGCCGAGACCACGAACGCCTCGGTCACGATCCGGGGCATCCAGAACTCCGGAAACACCCGGCACCCCGGATGGGTCAGCCGGACGAGCGGCGCCTCGTTCAGGTCCACCAGTTCCACGCCCAGGTCCCGGGCCAAGCGGTCGTACCCGTGGATCCGGAAGACCTCGTGGGTGGTGCGCTCGGCATCGCCCGTGCCCTCGGCGACGACGATCCGCGCGCTGGACCACCGACGCACCGCTTCCACCAGGGCCCGGGCCGCTTCCGCCGGGAACGTCACGGGCGGAGGGGAGGCGCCCACCAGGTTGGGCTTGATGAGCACCAGCTCCTGGCGCGCCAGCACGCCGGGGGCCCCGACGGCCTCGAGGACCTCGGGCACGGACTCGGCATAGGAACGGAACCGCACGGTGCGGCAGGCAACGGCGTCCGGGACAAACGTGGGAGTCATCGGCTCTCTTCCGCGCGCAGGTCCTGGAGAACGCCCCGGGCCCAGCCCACGAGCGCCGCGGGCCGCAGCGGAACGGAGCACGGCCTCCGGTTCCGCCCTCCCCTTCGGGGCCTCCGGATGCAGGGGAGAGGGGATCCCGCGGGCTCGGCTTCCCCGTGGGCGTACGTCATCCGTCGGAAAGGAGCTTTCCGGCCTTGGCGATGTCGTGCCGCGGGTGGTCGGTGAAGATCACGGTGACCGCCTCGGGCGGGCACGCCGCCACCTCCACGATCACCTCGGTGATCCGGCGGGCGATCTCCCGCTTCTGCTCCACGGTGCGGCCTTCGAGCCAGTCGATGTTCACGATGGGCATGGCAGACCTCCACGGCTTGTGGGACGCTGGAACGCTCGGAAGATAGAACGCGCCGTCACCTCCGACCGCTATTGGTGACCCAGGCGACCCGCGGACGGCCCCCTCAGCGGGCATCCGGGTCGAGGGGCCGGGTGCCGGAGACCAGACCGTGGGCCCAGTCCAGGATGGGGCGCACCCGCTCGGCCAGACGTTCCCGGGCCGCCTCGTACCCCAGCCACCGGTACTCGTGGTGCTCGGGCCGGCCCAGTTCCGGGCTCACGGGCAGCCGGACCTCGCCGGGGCCGGCCTCGGCCACGTAGTACCGGGCCCTCTTGCCCCGGCCGTAGGGCGGGGTCTCCCGGTACCCGGTGCCCCAGCGGAACCGGAACGCCGTGAGCCCGGTCTCCTCGCGGGCTTCCCGCAGGGCGGCGTCCAGGGGATCCTCGCCGGGCCCCGCCTCGCCCTTGGGAAAGTCCCAGTACCGGTACGCCCGCAGGAGCAGGTACCGGGGCCCCTGGGGGGTGAGGCGCACCGGGATGATCCCGGCGGAGAGCACGCGCACGTCCGGCGGTTTGGGCACGGGGCACCTCCGTGGGAGTTTCCCCCATGTTGCCACGGAGCAGCCCTGGCGGCCAGGGCCGCCCTTCAGGCGCCGGGCAGGCACGCCTCCAGCTCGGCCAGCACCTGGTCGGGCCGGAAGTGCCGGAGCGCGGCCGCCTTGGAGGGGCACACGGCCGCGCACGCCCCGCACCCGGTACAGGCGGGCGGGTCCACCCCCCGGGCGGGCCGGTGCGGCCGGGCCCGGATCGCCCCCGCCGGGCAGGCCTGCTCGCACAGACCGCACCCGGCGCACAGGTCCGGGTCGATCCACGCCGTCACCGGGCTCACGGGCATCTCGCCCGGAAGGAGCAGGGCCAGGGCCCGGGCGGCGGCCGCGCGGCCCGAGGTGGCGGCCTCGTCCAGGGTGCGGGGACCCAGGCACGCCCCGGCCAGGAACACCCCGGCCGAGGCGCTCTCCACGGGCCGCAGCTTGGGATGGGCCTCCAGGAAAAAACCGTCCGGCCCCCGGGCCAGGCCCAGGGTGCGGGCGATCCGTCCGGCATCGGGACGCGGTCGGGCCCCGCAGGCCAGCACCACGAGGTCGGCCTCCAGCTCCTCGGCCCGGCCCAGCAGGGTGTCCTCGAACCGCACGACCGGGCGGCCGCCCCGGCGGTACACCTCGGAGACGCTCCCCCGCCGGAACACCACGCCCAGGCGGCCCGCCTCATCGTAGTCCTCCTCGGCCCCCCGGGCATAGGCCCTGAGGTCGATGTACAGCACCTGCACCTCCAGGCCGGGGGCGACCCGGCGCAGGGCCGTGGCCTGGCGCACGCTCACCATGCAGCACACCCGCGAACAGTGGAACGCGCCGGCGGTGCGGTCCCGGGAACCCACGCACTGCACGAACACCGCCCGGCCCTCCGAGGGGACGTCGCGGCGCTCCCGCAGGCGCGCCTCCATTTCTTCCTGGGTCACGACCTCCGGGTACCGGCCCAGGCCCAGCTCGGGCCGTCCCCCTTCGCCGGTGTCCGGCCGGTACAGGGCGTACCCGGTGGCCGCGACCACGGCCCCCACCGCCCGCTCCACCGTTCCCGACGGGGTCCGGATGCGCGCCTCGAACCGGCCGGGCGATCCCCCCAGGGCCTCGAGCTCCGAGCGGGTGAACACCTCGGCCCCCGGATCCCCGTCCAGCCGGACCGCAAGGCCCTCGATCCAGGAACGGGCGTCGGAGCACCCGGGGAACGCCCGGGCCAGCACGCGCGCCCGCCCGCCCAGGGAGGCCTCCTGTTCCACGAGCACCACGGGCACCCCGGCCTGCCGGAGGGCGGCCGCTGCGGACAGGCCCGCCGGCCCTCCCCCCAGCACCAGCGCCCGGCGCTCCACCGGCGCAGGCCGGGCTGCAAGCGGCTCCTGGCGGCGCACCCGTCCAAGCCCCATCCGCACGAGATCCAGCGCCTTGGCCGTGGCCCGGGCCGGATCGGGGTGCACCCAGGAACACTGTTCCCGGACGTTCACGTGACAGAGCAAATAGGGGTTGGTGCCGGCCGAGGCGAGCACCCGCTGGAACGTTGCCTCGTGCATCCGGGGGGAGCAGGCGGCCACCACCACCCGGTCCACCCGGCCGGCCTCCAGGTCGGAGCGGATCAGGTCCTGGCCGGGGCGGGAGCACAGGTAGGGGTAGTGGCGCACCACCGACACGCCCGGAGCGGCCTCCAGGATGCGGGCCAGGCCCTCCACGTCCACCGTGGCCGCGATGTTCCGGCCGCAGTGGCAAAGGTACACCCCGATCCTCCCGGCGCTCACGGACCCGCCTCCCCGAGCACGTGGGCCAGGGCGGCGGACGCGGCGGCCGACCCCGAGGCCACGGCGTCCGGGATGTCCATGGGTCCCAGGCACGCCCCGGCCAGGAACACGCCGGCCCGGGGAGACCGCGCCGGATCCAGGGGGTCGGCAGGCTCCAGGAACCCGTCCGGCCCGATCTCCAATCCGATCGTCCGGGCCAGGTCCCCGAGGCCCTCGGCCGGGCGAAGGCCCGCGGCCAGCACCACGAGGTCGGCCTCCAGCTCTTCGGTCCGGCCCAGCAGGGTGTCCTCGAACCGCACGGCCAGGCGAGCGCCCCGGCGGTACACCTCGGAGGGGTTGCCCCGCCGGAACACCACCCCGGCCCGGCCGGCCCGCTCCAGGAACTCCTCGTAACCCCGGCCGAAGCACCGCAGATCCATGTACAGCACCACGGGCTCCGCCCCGGGGATCTTTTCGAGGACCAGCAGGGCGTGCTTCACGCTGGCCATGCAGCACACCCGGGAGCAGTAGGCCGCGCCCGTGGTGCGGTCCCGGGAGCCCACGCACTGCACGAACACCACGCGCCGGGGTTCGTCTCGGGCCACGCGGAGCTCGCCGCCGGTGGGGCCCGAGGCGGAGGCCAGGCGCTCGAACTGGAGGTTGGTGATCACCTCGGGGTAGGTGCCGTAGCCCAGTTCCGGGCGCCCGGTCTCGGGGTCGTCGGGCCGGTACGGATGGTACCCGGTCGCAACCACCACGGCGGACACGTCCAGGGTTTCCTCCCGGGGCTTCTCGTCCAGCCGGACCGCGCCCGTTTCGCAGGCCGCCACGCAGCGGGGCCCGTCCCGGCCGCACCGGCCCCGGGTGAGGAACAGGCACCGCGCGGGGTCCACGGCATAGGCTGCGGGAACGGCCTGGGGAAACGGCAGGTCGATGGCGGAGCGCCGGGAAAGGCCCAGGTCGAACCGGCCGGGCACCCGCCCCCGCAGCCGGCAGGCTTCGGCGCACCGCCCGCAGGCCGTGCACGCCCCGGGGTCCACGAACCTCGGACGTACCCGCAGGCGCGCCCGGAATCCACGGCCCCTCTCCTCCAGGCCCACGAGGTCGGCCCGGGTGAGGAGCCGGATGTTCGGATGGCGGGCCACGTCCGAGGTGCGGGGCGTGAGCGTGCACGAGGAGCAGTCCAGGGTGGGGAAGGTCTTGTCCAGGCGGGCCATGTTGCCGCCCACGAACGCCTCGCGCTCCACCAGCACCGCGGGCACACCGGCTTCGGCCAGGTCCAGCGCGGCCTGGATCCCGGCGATGCCGGCCCCCACCACCAGAACGGGGTCCGGTGAGCGGTTCATGGGGATCTTCCCGGCGGGTGGACCTCACCCGCCGGCCCGCGCCTCCCGCACGGCCCGGGTCAGGGCCGGGACCACTTTGAACAGGTCGCCCACGATGCCGTAGTGGGCCACCCGGAAGATCGGCGCCTTGGGGTCCTTGTTCACGGCGATGATCAGCCCGGCGTCCTTCATGGCGGTCACGTGCTGGAACGCGCCCGAGATCCCCAGGGCGATGTACACCTTGGGCTTCACGGTCTTGCCCGAGATGCCCACCTGGCGTTCCTTGGGAAGCCAACCCAGGTCCACCACCGGCCGGGAACACGACACCGTGGCCCCCAGGGCCTCGGCCAGGGCCTCGGCCACGTCCAGGTTCTCCCTGTCGCCGATGCCCCGGCCCACGCTCACCAGCACGTCCGCCCGGGTGATGTCCACCTCGCCCGCGGCCTCCTGGACCCACTCCACGAACCGCCGCCCCAGGTCTTCCGGCAGGTCCACCTCGGCCCGGTCCGTCACCCCGGGCTTTTCCCCGCCCGAGGACCCGGCCGAGCCCGGCCGGACCGTGGCCACCACGGTGGTGGCGGGCGACAGCCGTACCCGGGCCTGGAGCTTGCCGCCGTACACGGCCCGGACCGCCGACAGGGCCCCTTCGGACCACACGAGCCCCACCGCGTCGGTCACCACGGGAACGTCCAGCCGCGCGGCGAGCAAGGGCGCCCAGTCCATGCCGGCCGCCGAGTGGGCCCCCAGGATCACCAGGGGCACCTCACGGCGGGCCAACTGTTCCAGGGCCGCGGCCCACGCCGGCCCGTTGAACCCCGCGAGCCCGGGGTGCTCGACCACGAGCACGCGCCGGGCCCCACCGGGGAGGGCGGCCCGCAGGCCCTCGGCCTC
>CAZBGL010000038.1:0-12938 GCA_964491375.1 uncultured Thermodesulfobacteriota bacterium
CCATCGGCCGACCGGCGGGAATGGGCGGCCGCAAGCCCTGCGGCCTCGAGAAGGGTGCGCTCGGGGCACCGTGCCTCGCGCCCCGGCCTGCGGACCAGCACGTGGGCGCCGGGCGCGTCCCGGGCGTGGAGCCAAAGGTCCCAGGGCCGGGCCTCGCGCAGGAGGCGATCGTTTTCCCGGCTGTTTCGGCCCACCCATATGGGCCATCCGTCCGAGGAGACATACCGCCGGAAGGGCCCTTGGCCCCCAGGAGCGGCCGGCGCGCGGTGCTCGGCCCCCTCGGCCGGTGGGCCTGCGTCCATCTCTCGCAGGGCCGCCTCCAACCGCTCCCCAGCGATCCTGCGGGCCCGTTCGGCGCGGCGCGCCTCCCGGTAGAGGCGCTCCAGGTTCCGGGCCGGCGAAAGGGAAGGATCCAGGGCGACCCGGACCTCCGAGCCCGGGTTCCGCGGGTCCGGCACCCGGGCCTCGGAGGCGCCGGGCCGGACCCGGTCCAGGGCACAGGCCAGGGCGTCGGCGCACGCCCGCAGCGCCTCCGGGTCGGGAAGGGAGTCCAGGTCCGCCCGGATCCGGGCGATCCGCCGCTCCAGCCGGCGGCGAAACGCCGTCCGGGCCGCGGCCTGCGAGCGCTCGGCCCGGGCCCGCTGCTCCGCATCCAGCCGGGCCTCCATCCACGCCGCGGCCGCCTCCAACGGGTCGGCCACGCACCGGCCGGAGAACGGTCGGTGCGTGAGTTCCCACACGCTGAGCACGTCCTCGTAGGCCCACAGGGGGCCGTCCGTTCCGTAGGCGGCGAGCAGTTCCCCCCAGATCCTCCCGGGATCGCCCCCGCACCGGATCCGGTGGGCCACCTCCCGGGCCAGGTGGGGCCCCAGACCCAGGATGCGGCGGTGGAGGGGCTCGCCGTCGTTCGCCCAGGCGGCCACCGTTGCCGCGGGAACCTCCCGGGGTTGCGCGCGTTCCTCCGGCGGGGGCAGGAACTCGAGTACCCCTCCCGGCCTCCATCGAGGGTCCGGGTGCTTGCCTCCGGGCCGGTGAACCGCCCGGATCCTTCCCTCTGAATCCAGGGCACCCACCACCCCGGGCCGGGCCGCCAGGTCCAGGACGATCCGTCCCCCCCGGCCCACGTCCAGCGTCACCACCCGCTCGAAGGGCCTTGGCCGGACCGCCACCAGGCGCCGCCCCTCGGCGTGAGCGCGCAGGTAGGCCGCGATCGCGGGGGGGCGGGGCGGGGCGGCGCGGCGTCGGCCGGCCACGGCCAGCCCCGGAGCCGACCCCAGGGGACTCAACACGAGGAAACCGCTGCGCCCGGCCTTCCGCAACCGCAGCACCACCCGGTCCGCTTTGTCGGTCCACGCACCCTGGATCCGGGACCCGCCCCACTCCTTCTCCAGCACCCGACAGATTCGCGCCAGGACCCAGGCGTCCACGGCGGCCCCTCGGAGCCGGTCCTCACCACCCCGGCACGACGTAGCGCACGGGCGGCGCTGCCAGCCGACCGATCGGATCCAGCGCGCCGGCCTCTTCGCCGAGGAGCCAGCGGACGAGTCCGCGTTTCTTCCGGCGTCGGTATTCCAGCCGCGGCTCACCCTTGAGCCCGGCCAACTCCCTGGCCAGGTCCACAGCATCCCAGAACCCGCCCAGCCGGTCCACCAGGCCCAACTCCAGGGCCTGCCGGCCCGAATAGACCCGACCGTCGGCCAGGGCCAGCACCGCGTCCCGGTCCATGCCCCTCCCCTCGGCCACGGCGTCCACGAACTGCTGGAACAGATCCTCCACCAGGGCTTGGAACACCGCCCGGTCCTGTTCGGTCATCTCCCGGAAGGGCGATCCCGCGTCCTTCAAGGGGCCGCTCTTCACCACCTGGGTGCGGAGTCCCAGGCGGCTGAACAGGCCGTGGATCTCCTGGAACTGGACGATCACGCCGATGGATCCGGTCGCCGTGCCCGGGTTGGCCACGATCTTGGTGGCCGGCGCAGAGATGTAGTACCCGCCCGAGGCGGCCACCGCCCCCATGGACACCACCACCGGCTTGACCTGGGCGGTGCGCCGGACCGCGTCGTGGATCTCCTGGCTCGGGGCGATGCCCCCCCCGGGCGACTCCACCCGCAACACCACGGCCTTGATGCCCTCGTCCTTCCGAAAGTCCCGGAGGGCCTCCACCGCGGGGCGGGCGTCCCCGATGAACCCCCTCACCTCCACCACGCCGATCCGGTCTCCCAGGGCGATACCCCCCCGCGACGACCACACGCCCACCACCACGAGGGCGGCAACGAATCCCGCCGCCAAGGCCAGCCCGATCCCCAGAATCCAGCACAGCCGTCTCATGGGTCCGTTTCCTCCGGAAGCACGTCACACACCCGTCCAGAGTCTCTCCCATCCCGGGGGAAAAGGGAAGGGCACCCTGGGAGCCGGAACGGTCCGGGGAGCCGCACAGTCGCACAGCGAACAAAAGGCCGGGCAGAGCCCGGCCTTTTGAACGATCCGTCGGATCGACGGGTTCGGGTCACGCATCCTCGGAGGCGTCCTCTCCGCCCGCCGCCCCCTCTTCGGCCTGCTTGGCCTTCTGGGCCTCCAGGATCTTCTCGCCCAGGGTGGTGGCCGCCTGGGCCGACATCTGGCGGTGGAGTTCGTCCAGCGCCTTCTTCTCGGCCAGGACCTCCTCGTCCTCGATGGCCTTCATCGACAGGCTGATCTTGCGCTCCTCCTGATCGATGTTGAGCACCTCGGCCTGAATCTCCTGGCCCACCTGGACCACGGTGGACAGGTCCTCCACCTTTTCGCTGGACACTTCGGAGACGTGGACCAGGCCCTCCACGCCGGGCTCGAGCTCCACGAACACACCGAAGTCCGTGATGTTGGTGACCTTGCCGGTCACAATGGACCCCACCCGGTACCGGGCCGTGATCCCGGCCCAGGGATCCGGGGTGAGGTGCTTGATGCTCAGGCTGAACCGTTCGTTCTCCTTGTCGATGTGGATGACCACGGCCTCGATCTCGTCCCCCACCTGGTAGAGGCTGCCGGGGTGGGAGACCCGCTTGGTCCAGGAGATGTCGCTCACGTGGATCAGGCCGTCGATGCCCTCCTCCACCCCCACGAAGATCCCGAAGTCCGTGATGTTGCGGATCCGGCCCCGCACCACCGCACCGACCGGATAGCGCTCTTCGAGGAGGTCCCAGGGGTTGGGCTGGCACTGCTTCATCCCCAGGGAGATGCGGCGGCGGTTCATGTCCACGTTGAGGACCATGACCTCCACCTCGTCCCCCACGGAGACCACCTCGCTGGGATGGCTGACCCGCTTGGTCCAGCTCATCTCGGAGACGTGGACCAGGCCCTCCACGCCGGGCTCGAGCTCCACGAACGCGCCGTAGTCCACCAGGGAAACCACCTTCCCCTTGATCCGGGATCCGATCGGATACTTCTCATCCGCGCTCTCCCAGGGGTCGGGCGTGAGCTGTTTCACGCCCAGGCTCACCCGCTCGCGCTCGGGATCGAAGGAGAGCACCTTCACGGTGACCTCGTCGCCGATGTTGTACAGCTCCGAGGGGTGGTTCACCCGCCCCCAGCTCATGTCGGTCACGTGGAGCAGCCCGTCGATCCCTCCCAGGTCCACGAAGGCGCCGTAGTCGGTGATGTTCTTCACCACGCCCTTGAGGACCGCGCCTTCCTCCAGGATCTTGAGCGTCTGCTCCCTCAGGCGGGCCCGCTCTTCCTCCAGCAGAACCCGGCGGGAAAGCACGATGTTGCCCCGTCGGCGGTTGAACTTGATGATCTTGAACTTGTACGTCTCGCCGATCAGCTTCTCCAGCTGGCGCACCGGCCGAAGCGCCACCTGGGAACCCGGCAGGAACGCCCGGACCCCGATGTCCACGCTCAGGCCGCCCTTGATCCGGGCCACGATCTTGCCCTCCACCACCTCGCCGTTCTCGTGGGCCTTGGCGATCTGGTCCCAGATCCGGATCTTGTCGGCTTTGTCCTTGGACAGGATCACCATCCCGTCGGGGTCCTCGAGCTGCTCCACGAGGACCTCCACCTCGTCGCCCACCTGGACGCGGACGTTCCCTTCCCCGTCGCGGAACTCGGACAAGGGCACCAGCCCCTCCGACTTGTACCCGATGTCCACCACGGCGTATTCGTTCGTGATGTCCACCACCCTCCCTCGGGTGACGGTGCCCTCCTCCGGTCCGGCGATGCTCTCGGCGAGCAGCCGGCCGAAGTCCTCCTGAAGGTCCTCCGGTCGGACGGTCTCGTTGGTTTGGGGTGCCATCGTCGTTCTCGATCCTCCTCTGACTTGGATTCAAAAAGACCCGCAGGGTCTTTCTGTGCGCCCGCAAGGGACAAGGAGCGGCAGGGTAACACACCTTTTCCGCACGGCACAACGCAAAAACGGCTCCGGACCGCGTGCTACGCGGCCGGTGCCGTCTGCCGGGGCCCCGGCCCCAGCCGCTCCTCCAACAGGGAGACCAGGCGCTCCACCACCTGACCCACGTCCATACCGGTGGTGTCCAGGCGCACCGCGTCCGGCGCCGGACGCAGGGGGGCGTGGACCCGGGAACTGTCGTGGGCGTCCCGGCGGCGAATGTCCGCCAGGACCGTGTCGTAGTCCACCTCCTGGCCCCGCTCGCGCAGCTCCCGGGCACGCCGTCGGGCCCGCTCCTCGTCCGATGCCGTGAGGAACACCTTGAGGATCGCGTCCGGGAAGATCACGGTCCCGATGTCCCTTCCCTCCAAGACCGCCGGGGCCGCCTCGCCCAGGCGGCGCTGGAACCGGCCCATGGCCTCCCGTACGGGTTTGCGGGCGGAGACGCGGGACGCCAGGTCGCTGACCCGGTGTTCCCGGATCGCCTCGCTCACGTCCTCGCCGTCCAGATACACCCGCACCCCCCCTTCGGGGTCGGGGCGGAGTTCGAGACGGGTCTCCCGGCACAGCCGCTCCAGCGCGGCGTCGTCCTCCAGGTCCACGCCCCGGCGGTCGGCCTTGAGGCCGATGGCCCGGTACATGGCGCCCGTGTCGATGTACGTCCACCCGAGGCGGCGGGCCAGCAGCCGGGCCACCGTGCTCTTCCCCGCACCCGACGGCCCGTCGATCGCAACCACGCGAACCGTCATCCCGGAGCCTCCTCAGCCTTCCAGCAGGGCCCGCACCCGGCGCCACAGCGCCTCCCGGCCCTCACCCGTGCGGGCCGAGGTGACGATCACCTCGGCAGGATCCGTACCCAGGGCCGAGGCCACCTCCTCAAGGCGGTCCTTGCGCCTCCCCCGACTCACCTTGTCCGCCTTGGTCACCGCGATCACCAGGGGCCTTCCGGCCCGGCGGACCAGACCGGCGAACTCCTGGTCCGCGGCGTCGGGATCACGCCGAATGTCCACCAGGAGCACCACGCCCCGAAGGGGCTCGGCCCGCCGCAAGAAATGCCGCACGTTGTGCACCCACGCCGCCACCACTTCGCGGGGCGCGCGTGCGTATCCATACCCCGGCAGGTCCACGAGCACGAACCGCTCGTCCACCACGTACAGGTTCAGGGTTTGGGTGCGGCCCGGGGTGGACGAGGTTCGGGCCAGCCCCCGTCGCCCGAACAGGAGGTTCAGGAGCGACGACTTGCCCACGTTGGACTTGCCTGCCACGGCCACCTGGGGCCAGGGGCTTTGCGCCGCATCTTCCCACGTTCCCGCGCTCTTCCAGAAGCGCACCGAGGGTCTTTTGGCCATGGACTCCTCCGACCGGGCCTACAGACTACGTTTCCAGGACACACCGCGCAACCGGCGGTCCGGGGTGGAGCACCCGCCGAGACGACGCAACTCCGTCTTGACAGCCCACGAAGGGACCGAAAACAATAGCGATTTCCTGTCGCTGCTCCTGCTCGCCCGGCCGTCCGGGGTCCCCGCGTCCCAGCGGCGCGCAGCCACGGGATGTTCAGGAATCCGACCTCCGAACCGATGTAAGGAAAATGGAACAGCCCACGACAGAGATGCCAGCGGGGTGTCGGCGTGGAACTCCGGGGAACCCTCAAGGACTTCAGCCTGGCCGACGTGATCCAGCTCGTGGCGTTCGGTCAGAAGACCGGTGTGCTGGAGATCCACTGGGAAGGGGGGAAGGCAGCCCTGTACTTCGAGAACGGCCACGTGGTACACGCACAGGCCCCGGGGCACACCGGGGAGGAGGCCGTGTTCGCGCTGTTCGGGCTCGCGGAGGGCGAGTTTCGGTTCCACAGCGGCGAGCGCGCCCCTGCCCGCACGATCACCCTCGATCCCACCAATCTGGTCATGGAGGCGGCCCGGCGCCTGGACGAGGCAGACCGGGAACCCGGCGGACAGGAGGATCCGTTCGACGAGGACTTCCTGGGGTTCGAGGTGCCCGAGCGCGGTCCGGCCCTCGACCCGGCAGAGGTCCGTGAGGAGATCAAGCAACTGCTCCGGCAGCGGTTTGGCCGGCGAGCCAAGCGGATGATCCAGGCGGTGGACCGATGTGGCGATTCCTTGGAGGATTTTCTCGATCTGGCCGACCGGGTCGAAAAGTACGTCCGGATCTTCCTGGACGAGGCGCAGGCCGGCCCTGTGGCCACGGCGATACGCGAAATCGCAGAGGGGGGCGTCCTATCGGACTCGCCCTCGTTCTGATCTCGCTCCTGTGCGCCCCCCTTCTGGCCGGGGGTTCCGAGACCAGGGATCTCCGTATCCGGTTCACGAAGGCGCTTCTCTACGATCTCGCCTCGGACTCCCAGAACCGCAAGTACATGGACATCCGGCGGCGCTTCCTCGAACGGAACCCGGAGGTGGCCCGTTTCGACGTGGACCGGCGGTCGGACGCGATCACCGTCGTCTTGGGCTTTCGTCGCGGCCCCGACCGGTTCGACATCCGCCTGATGGGGCGCAAGCACGACTTCTACCGGATGGCCATGGGGGTGCGCCTGAACGAGACCGCCGAGGCCCTTACCCGGGCCGACCCGGCCGTGGAGTCCCTGGGAGCGAGCCAGGAGGGGGACCGGATCGTCCTGCACCTCAGGTACCGGGCCGCGGCCCCGGCCGCCACCGCGTCCCCACCCGGCACGCCCCCGCCCGGGGCGCAGGCCGAGGTACCCGCGGGCACGCCCACCCGGGACCTCACCCATCCCGCCGTGCGGGAAACCGCTGCGTCGGCACCGGGCCCGGGGCCGGCGGGGCCGCCGGCCCCGGAACCCGAGGCGGAAAAGGCCTGGCGCCAAACATTGGAGGAGGGCTCCCTCCAAGCGTTCGTCCGGTTCCTGGAGCGGTATCCCGATTCACCCCAGGCGGCCGAGGCTCGCCGCCGTGCCGACCGGCTGCGCGAGGAGCAGGCGTACCGTCAGGCCCTGAAGCGGGACGACATCCGGGTGTACCGCGCGTTCCTCGAGCACTTTCCCGCCTCGTCCCACCGTTCCGAGGTGGAGGCCCGCATCCGGGCCATCGAGGCGGAACAGCGCCGGCGAGAGACCGAACGGCGCGCCCGGGAGGCCGAGGAGCGCCGGCGCCGCAAGGCCTACGAGGAGGCCAGGCGCCTGGACACGGTCGAAGCGTACCGGATCTTTCTGGCCGCCTACCCGGAGGCCCCGGAGGCCGGACAGGTCCGGCGCCGCATCCGGGCCATCGAGGCGGACGACCGGGCGTTCCAGGCGGCCCGGGGTTCGGAGAAGGCCCTGGAGACCTATCTGGCCCGGTATCCCCAGGGTCGACACGCCGAAGAGGCCAGGGCGGAGATCCAGAGGCTGCGGAGGGCACGGATGGAGGCGGACTACCGAGCCGCCATGGACGCCGGCACGGCCGAGGCCCTGTCGGCGTTCCTCCAGCGGTGGCCGGGAAGCCCCCGAGAGCGCGAGGTGAAGGCGGCGCTGGAGCGGCTCCGCTCCCCGCCCGAACCTCCTCCTCCGGCGGAAGTCCCAGAACCGGGTGCCGTGCTCCCGATCCCGAAGGCGGGTCAGGTCCCGACCGTGGACGGCGTGGCCGACGACCCGGTGTGGGCCCGGGCTCCGGAACTCCGGGTGCCCCTCCGGGGCGCGGCCGGCGACGTGGAGGTGCGGGTGCGGGGGGTGTGGACCGAGGACCGGATCTTCCTGTTGGTGCGCTGGGAGGACCCCACCCGGGACGCCCTGTACCGGCCCTGGGTGTGGGACCCGGCCGAGGGCACCTACCGGCAGAACGACCAGGCGGACGACGGCCTCGCCGTGGCGCTCTACCCGCCGGACGTGACAGACCCGTGCATGCTCACCGGCAGGGATCTGGAAGCCGACCTGTGGATCTGGAGGGCGTTCTGGTCGGAGATGTCGGGGCTCGCCTCGGACGCTCGGCTCCAGATCAGCCGGGTCCGGATGCCCCGGTCCAATCCCTATCCCGCCCGGGACGGTTCGGGCCAGGTCTGGATCCGCGAGGAACTGGACACGGGCGCATCCGGGTGGTCTTTTTTCATCCCGGTGGAGTTCCAGGGCTCGGTGGTGCCGAGCTATAAGCCTTCGCGTGCCGCCGGCAGCCGGGCGGACGTGCAGGCCCGGGGTCGCTGGCAGGACGGCCGATGGACCGTAGAGTTCTCCCGCCGCCTGGACACGGGCCATGACGACGACAGGCCCCTGAGGCCCGGGGAACGGGTGGCCGTGGCCCTGGGGCTGTACGACCGCGGGGACCGGGGGGAGCACAGCACGAGCGGTCTCATCTACATCCGTTTGGACAGGGGACCCTGATGGGACGTCCGGCAGGGGTGCAGATACGGCGGTGGTTCTTCCTGCTGGTGGGGCTCCTTCTCGTGGTGGACGGCACGCTCCTGGGGACAAGCCTGGTGATGGAGCGGTCGATCCGCGAGGCCGCGAGGACGGCCCGGCCTCTCACCGACGCGGCCGCGGCCGTCCGGGCCGAGATCCTGGCCGCCCAACGGGACCTGTTCCGGTACCTGGCCGAGTTCGCCGACAGCCCGGAGCCTGCCCTGGCCCACCTGGAAAGGCTCAAGGAACGTCTCCGCCAAGCCCGGTCCGTGCCGGGTGCCGGGGCGTTCGCCGACGAACTCGACGCCATCGGCCAGAGCGCGGAACGTTACCGCAAGGTGCTGGAACTGCTCCCCGGCACGGTGGCGGGCACGCGGGACTGGAACCGAATCGAGGAATACGGGGCCGCCGCGGTCCGGCTCGGGGCCGAGGTGGAGCAGCGGGCCGAGCGCCTGGTCTCGGCAGCCCTGGAGGGGATCCGGAAGAGCGACGCCCAGGCGGCACGCCTGGCCGGGTGGGCCCGGTGGGCCGCAGCCGCCGCCCTGGCCGTCACCCTCTTGATCGTCCTGGCCCTGGCCCGCTGGTGGAGCCGGTTCCAGGATTCCGTGCTGGGGCTGTGACGTGGGCACGTTCGAGACCGTGACGATCGAGCCCCGGGGGGCGCACTACGAGGTGCACCAGGGCGGCCGGCTCCTCTTCCGCGTGCCCCGGGACGTGTTCCACCGGTACGAACCCGACGCGGTCTTTCCCCCGCTGTGGAAGGCCCGGGAAGAGGAGCATCCCGTCCGGCGCCTCTACTGGGACCCCCGCTCCCGGGAACTGCTGATGGCGGGCCTGGAGGCCCATCCGGCCCGGACGGCCGAACTGTACGGATCCTCGCCCTTCCGGTCGTTTCTCCAGGCCCTGTGGATCCCCAGGCCGCCGGTGCTTCTCGTGCGGCCGTTCTGGAACCCGGCCGACCCCCGTGAACCCTTCGGGCCCGAGGCCCGGGAAGAGAACTTCCGCATCCAGACCGAGTTCTTGGAGATCCTGTCCCGCCTGCGGGCTCCCCGGGCCTGGGCGGCTGTGCTCAACGCGACCCAGCCGTACCTGGAGGCCCTGGGGGCGGATCCGCCCCTCCACCCCGAGCCCGGAGCGGTGCACGAGATCTCCCTGACCCCGCCGGCCTCCCTGGAGGACCCGGCCCCCCGGGAGGCGCTGCGCCGGTTCGCGGTGGATCACGCGGGCCTTCTGTTCCCCGTGGTGCGGCCGGGCCTGCTGGTGGGGATCCACGCCCTGAGCCTGCCCGCGTGCCACGTCGCCGAGGCGGTACTCCGGGACCTGGATCTCTTGTATCAGGAGGGGCCCTACCGGCCCCACTGAGCCGTGCGCGCTCCGAGGCGTTCACCCGCCGGCCGGGCATCCGACAGGGCCGGTTTCCCCCGCGTCGGAGCGCCACGCCCCGAGGCGCCGGTACGCCTCGTACACCACGATCCCAACGGCCGTGGCCAGGTTCAGGCTCCGCACCGGACCCCACACGGGGATCCGGTACACCGATCCGGGGAACCGCTCGAGCACTTCACGGGGAAGGCCCCGGGTCTCGGAGCCGAACACCAGCCGGCAGCCCGGCGCGTAGGGGGCTCGGTCGTGGGGCACCCGGGCGCGGGCCGAGAACAGGAAAACCGGCCCGCACCCCGAAGCCTCCAGCGCGGCGTCCAGGGAAGGATGGTGGTGGACCTCCACGTGGGGCCAGTAGTCCAGGCCGGCGCGCCGCAGGGAGCGGTCGTCGGTCCGAAACCCCAAGGGGTGCACCAGGTGGAGGGGGCTGCGGGTGGCGGCGCACAAACGGGCCACGTTTCCCGTGTTCGGGGGGATCTCGGGGTGAACGAGGACCACGTGGACCCGGGGCCGCCCCTCTCCGCTCATGCCGTGCCGCCTCCCAGGGCTTTCCGCAGGTAACGGCCCGTGTGGCCGATGGCACGGGCGGCCACGGCCTCGGGAGGCCCGGCGTCCACCACCCGCCCCCCGTCCTCGCCCCCTTCGGGGCCCAGGTCGATGATCCAGTCGGCCTGGGCAACGAACTCCAGGTTGTGCTCCACAGCCACCACGGTGTGGCCCGCCTCCACCAGCCTCCGGAGCACGGCCAACAGGCGCCCCACGTCTTGGGGATGGAGGCCCGTGGTGGGCTCGTCCAGCACGTACACCACCCCCTCCGAGCGGGTGCCCAGCAGTTCGGACGCGATCTTGAGCCGCTGGGCCTCGCCGCCCGAAAGCGTGGGGGCCGGCTGACCCAGGACGAGATAGCCCAGCCCCAGATCGTCCAATACCCCCAGCGCCCGCCGGACCACCGGCACCTCTTGGAACAGATCCAACCCCTCCTCCACGGTCAGCCCCAGCACGTCGTGGATCGTCAATCCCCGGTACCGCACGGCCAGCACCCGGGGCTGGAACCGCCGGCCACCGCAGTGTGTGCACGGCACGAACAGGTCCTCGAACAGGTACATCTCGAGCCTCTCGTAGCCCGTGCCCTTGCACGCCTCGCACCGTCCGCCCGCGACGTTGAACGAGAAGTCCCGGCGGCCCAGCCCCAACCGCCGGGCGGCCGGAAGCGAGGCAAAAAGGTCGCGCACGGCGCCGTAGGCGCCCACGTACGTGAGGGGGATCGAGCGGGGGGTGCGTCCCATGGGGGACTGGTCCACCACGCGCACGGGAGGAGGCCGATCCAGGCCCTGGATCTCCATCCCCCGGGCGGGCCCGCGGAGCCCCCGGCTCTGGAGCATCGGCACGAGGGTCCCGGTCACCAGGCTCGACTTGCCGGAGCCGGAGACACCCGTAACGCAGACCAGGACTCCCAGGGGAAACGTCGCGTCGATGTCCTTGAGGTTGTGGAGCCGGCAGCCCCGCAGCCGCAGGAAGGCCGACGGACCCCGTGAGGGGGCGCTCCGGGGCGGGAGCCTCGGCCGGGCCAGCGCCCGGCCCGTGGGGGTGTCGGTCTCGGCCAGGCGGGCCGGGGGGCCCTGGAACAGGATGCGTCCTCCCCGGCGTCCGCCGCCGGGGCCCAGCTCCACCACGTGGTCGGCCCGCCGGATCACCGCCGGATCGTGTTCCACCACGAGCACGGTGTTCCCCCGACGGGCCAGTTCCTGGAGCACGTCCACCAGCACGTCCACGTCCCGGGCGTGCAGGCCCACGGTGGGTTCGTCCAGCACGTACAGGGTGCCCACCAGATGGTGCTGGAGTTGGAGCGCCAGCGCCGCCCGCTGGGCCTCCCCTCCGGAGAGCGTACGGGTCAGGCGGTCCATGGTGAGGTAGTGGAGACCCAGCCGGACCAGCACCCCGATCCGCTGCTCGATCCGCCAGAGCACCTCCCGGCCCCGTTCCCCCACCACCGGGCCGAGGGTGCGGACCCACCGGCCCAGGGAGCCCAGGTCCATCCGGGAGATCTCCGCGATGTTCCGTCCGTCCACCGTGACCCGGAGCGCCTCGGGCCGAAGCCGGGCTCCCCGGCACGCCGGACACGTGCGGGCGCTCCGGTACCGCGCCAGGAACACCCGCACGTGCATCTTGTAGCGCTTGCTCTCCAGGTACTCGAAAAAGTCCTCCACCCCTTCCAGCCGGTCGGTGCCCGCCCACACCTTGCGTCGGGACTCGGGATCCAGCTCGGCCCACGGGACGTCCAGCCGGATCCCCTCGTCCGCGGCGAGCGCCTCCAACTGCTCCTGCCACCAGCGGTTGGCCGGCGTCTGCCAGGGTTCCACCGCCCCCTCCCCCAGGGTCCTGCCCGGGTCCGGGACCACCTTGGCCTCGTCCCACTCCAGCACCGCGCCAAAGCCGGTGCACTCCGGACACGCCCCCAGGGCGTGGTTGAAGCTGAACAGCACGGGCCGGGGCTCGGGGAGGTCCCGGCCGCACGCGTAGCAGCGCCTTCGCGTTCCCACGGCCAGGGCTTCGCCGGCCTCCGGCCGCACCACCGCCACCCCCGAGGACATCCGGAACGCCTGGTCCAGGGCCTCGGTGAGCCGGCCGAGCCGTTCCGGGCGGGCCACCTGCCGCTCCAGGACCAGGCTCGCCCCGGGCGGGGGCTCGTCCGGGAGGCACGGTTCGTCGAGGCGGACCACCCGGCCCTCGATCCGCACCCGTGCGAATCCCCGGGAGGCCAGGTGGGCTGCCCAGCCCCCGTGCGGCAGCCACCCCAGTTCGTCCAGGGGCACCTCCACGGAGACGCGCTGTCCCACGAAGCGGGTCACGGCCTCGTGG
>CAZBGL010000039.1:0-2741 GCA_964491375.1 uncultured Thermodesulfobacteriota bacterium
GGCCGAGGACGAAGGGTTCCGGCTGCCCGACGGGCTGCGGGTGCGCGGCACGGTGGTGGTAGGGAGGGGCGCGGTGCTCGAGGGCCCGGGGGAGATCGAGAACACCGTGATCGGGCCGGGTTGCCGGATCGGGGCGGGCGCCTCCCTCGCGGGCTCGGTGCTGTGGCGGGAGGTGGCCGTGGGCGAGGGTTCGAGGCTGCGGCGGGTGGTCCTGTGCGACCGGGTGCGGGTGGGCCGCGAGGTCCGCATGGAGCACGGCGCCATCGTGGCCGAGGGGAGCGAGGTGGGGGACCGGGCCTCCCTGGAGAAGGACGTGATGGTCTGGCCGGACAAGAAGGTGGAGGCCGGGAGCGTGCTCTCGGCCAACCTGGTGTGGGGGGACAAGTGGAAGAAGTCCGTGTTCGAGGGGGGTACCGTGGAGGGCCGGACCAACGTGGAACTCTCGCCCGAGTTCGCGGCCAAGCTCGGGGCGGCCCTCGGCTCGATCCTGCGGCCCGAGAGCGCCATCCTCGTGGGCCGGGACTACCTCAAGGCCAGCCGCATGCTGAAACGGGCCTTCCTGGGGGGCATCCTGTCCACGGGGGTGCACGTGCACGACGCGAAGATGGTCCCGGTGCCGGTGCTCCGGTTCAAGCTGGCGAGCTTCGGCGAGGTGGGGGGCGTGTACTTCCAGCAGAGCCCCGCCGACAGCCGCGGCACCGAGGTGGTGTTCTACGACGACGCCGGGAACCGCATCGACACGGGGCTGGAGAAGTCCATCGAGCGCATCTTCTTCAAGGAGAACTTCCGGCGGGTGCACCACGGCGAGGTGGGGGCGATCCAGGAACTCACGGGGGTGGGCACGTTCTACCGGGAGGGGTTCCTCCGGGAACTGGACGCGGACGCCGTGCGGGCCCGGCGGTTCCGGGTGGTGGTGGACCTGGACAACGGGACCACCGGCGAGTTCCTGCCGCCGCTCCTGAACTCCCTGGGGTGCCGCACGGTGGTGCTCAACGCCTACCCGGACGAGCGGCGGCTCATGCGCCGGATGTACGACGTGGACCGGGCGTTGCGGCAGGTGGGCGACATCGTGCGGGCCCTCAAGGCCGACGTGGGCTTCTTCGTGTCCCCGGGCGGGCAGAACCTCCGGGTGGTGGACGACCGGGGCCAGGTCCGCGAGGACCACGAGACGCTTCTGCTGATCCTGAGGCTCCTGGCCCGCACCCATCCCGACGGGGTGCGCGTGTTCCTGCCCGTGTCCGCCCCCCGCGTGCTGGACGGCCGGGAGCCGGCGCTCCGGATCACCCGGGGCAAGACCACCAGCCTGCGCACCTCGGACATGCACGACTACGGGTTCATCAACGAGGCTGAGGGCAAGTACTCGTTCCCCCGGTTCCTGCACGCCCCGGACGCCATGTTCGCGGCCGCCAAGATCCTGGAACTGCTGGCCCGCTCGGGTACCGACGTGGGCGAGGTGCTGGACGACCTGCCGCCGTTCGCCTACGAGCGCCGCGAGATCCCCTGCCCGGCCGAACTCAAGGGCCAGGTCATGCGCCGGATGAGCGAGGACAGCGTGGACAAGGAGGCGAGCTTCATCGACGGGGTCCAGGTGTTCCTGGGGGAGACCAGCGTGCTCGTGCTCCCGGACGCCTACCGGCCCGTGCTGCACCTCGTGGTGGAGGGGCCGGACCCGGCCGACGTGGCCCGGCATCTCGCCGCCTACGAGGAGAAGGTCCGGAACTGGATGAGCCACTCGTAGACCCTCCTCGCATGGGCCCCGGGTTCGTCCGCGGGCTTCCCCGAGGCCCGGCACGGCCGGCCACCACGGCCTCCCCTCCTCCGGCGGGGGAGGGACAGGGGGAGGGGCACCATGTTCGCAAACCAGGGCCGCTTGCGCGAGCGGATGGAGCGTCGGAACCGGCTGCGCTGGCCCGTGCGCACGGTGGCCGGGGCCGACGCGGCCTACGCACCCGACGACCGAGCGCTGTGCGCGGCCGCGGCGCTTCTGGATGTTTCGTCCCTTGCCGTGCGCCGCACGGTGTGCGTGCTCGACCGGGTGCCCGCGCCCTACCGCCCCGGTTTCCTCGGGGCCCGCGAGGCCCCCGGGCTCGTGCGCGCCCTGGCGCGGCTCCGGCCGCCCCCCGACGTGGTGCTGGTGGAGGCGCACGGCGCGGCCCATCCGCGGGGTTTCGGTGCGGCGTGCCTGGTGGGGGTGCTCCTGGACCTGCCCGCGGTGGGCGTGGCCAAGGAACGGCTCGTGGGCGCCCACGGGCCCGTCCCGCCGGAGCGGGGCGCGTGGGTGCCGCTCGCGCGGGAGGGGGAGGTCGTGGGTGCGGTCGTACGCACGCGCGCCGGCGCAAATCCCGTGTACGTGTCCGTGGGCCACCGGGTGGACCTGGAGACCGCCGTGTCCCTGGTGCTCGCGTGCACCCGGGGATTCCGGCTCCCCGAACCGATCCGCGCCGCCCACCGGGCCGCACGGGAGGCCGTGCGGGTGGCGTTCGGCCCCCCCGCCGGCCGCCGTGAACGGTGCTCGCCCGCCTGAAACCCGGCCTTCTCCCCTTTAGGTCCGGGCCTCCGCCCGCGACCTGGCCCGAAGGGCCACCAGCCGATAGCGGTGAGCCGAAAGCTGTCAGCCACACCCGTGGGAGCGGGCTTCTGCCCGCGACCCTTGGCCGACCATGTGGGAGGCCGCCCGGGGGCCCGTTTCCGTTTCGGGGCCGCGGCCTCGGCGGTGGTGCTCGGAGGCGTTCGTGCCGCTC
>CAZBGL010000040.1:0-10655 GCA_964491375.1 uncultured Thermodesulfobacteriota bacterium
TTCCCACCCGGCCCGGGGGCTCGGATCCGCGAAGGCGGCCGGAAGGCCGGACGCCACGGGCTCCCGAGCGCACCGATCGCGCACGCGAGCGGCACACCGGCGACCACCTGGCGGCACCGAGGCCGTGGCCGCGAGCGGAGACGAGCCCCCGGGCCGACCACGCCGTCTCCCTACCGGGCCAGGCCCGCACCGCGGCTCCCTCCCTCACGGATCACTTGAGCCTGAGCGCAAGCCCGGACACCACCAGGTACGCCTCGTCGGCCCGGGCCGCCACCTCCTGGTTGACCCGCCCTGCCACATCCCGGAACCGGCGGGCCAACGGGTTTGCGGGCACGATGCCCGAACCCACCTCGTTGCTCACGAAACACACGCGGCCCGTAAAGGACCGGAGCTCCCGCAGAAAGGCCCCCAAGGCCCGGGAGAGCCCTTCCTCCTCTCCCCCACACGCTTCCATCAGGTTGGCTGTCCACAGGGTGAGGCAATCCACCAAGCATCCGCCGTAGACCCGGGCCCGGCGCAGCGCCCGCACGAGGTCGAGGGGCTCGTCCAGGGTCTCCCACCGTTCTCCGCGCTCCCGCTGGTGGCGGCGGACCCGCTCCGCCATCTCTCCGTCCCGGATCTCGGCCGTGGCCACGTACAGGAGAGGACCCTCCCACGCCTCCACTAGGCGCTGGGCAAACCGGCTCTTGCCGCTCCGGGCCCCCCCGGTCACGAACACGACGCGCCGTGCCATCGGTTTCTCCTAGAACACGTTTCCCACGGTGAAGTGCCACACGTACGGGTCCTCGCCTTTCCGCCGGTCGAGCTTGAACCCCAGATCCAGGGCCAACGGGCCCACCGGGGTCTCGTAACGCACACCCACGCCGCCCCCCTGGCGCAGTTCGGTGTAGTCGGGCGGGCCGAGGCTGCGGTTCCACACGTTGCCTCCGTCCCAGAACACCGCCACCCCAAAGCGCTTCTTCCATCGCCATCGCAGCTCGGCCCGGAGGTTCACCATCACGTCCCCGCCCACCGGGTCACCCGCGGCGTCTTTGGGGCCGATTTCGTCCCGGCGGAACCCCCTCACCGAGGAACGCCCCCCCAGGAAAAACCGCTTGTTCACCGGCAGATCCGCGGCCTGGGTCAGGGTGAACGCGATGCCGCCCCGGGCCTGGAGGGCCAGGGTGGCCCGGCCGTACGAGAAGAACCCGCTCATGGAGGCTGCATAGCGCTCGAATCGCACCTCGGACCCCAGCAGGTCCGAAGCCCACTCCGCCTGGAAGGAGTGGTAGAAACCCCGCCTGGGGTTGAACGGGTCGTCCCGGGAGTCCCACACCACCACGGGCCCCACGGACGACAGGAGGTAACTGCCCGTGTCCTCCCCGGCCTCGGCGGCCTCCTGGGAAACGTCGCTCAGTTCGTTGCTTTCCAGCGTGTACAGCACCGAACCCTTCGCCCGGGATCCGAGCGCCCGCTCGAGGCTCGCCTGGAACCCGAGGGAGGACAGGCGGTAGGCGTCCCGGTCCTCGGTACGGCGCACCAGGCTCAGCCGCAGGTCCAACGGGTGGTTGAACAGCCAGGGCTCCCTGAAGTTCACGGCCGCCGAGCGGTCGAACCGGTCGAAGTCCACCCGCAGGCCCAGGAACCGGCCGTATCCCTGGAGGTTGGCGTGGGCGATCCGGGCCGAGCCCTTGACCCCTTCTTCGGTGCCGTAACCCAGGCCGAACTCCAACACCCCGGCGTCCTGCTCCTCCACTTCCACGAGCACGTCCTGCATTCCGTCCCGGTCCGGGGGGCCGGCCGGCCCGATCCGAACCCGCTGGAAGAACCCCAGCCGGTACAGGCGCTGCCGGCTCTCTCGCACCGCCTCGGGATCCCACGGCTCCCCCCGCCGGAACGTCAACTCCCTTCGGACCACCTTGGTCTGGGTGCGGACATTGCCGGTCACCACCACGCGGCCGAAGTGCACCCGGGGCCCCGCCTCCACCCGGAACACCACGTCCACAACCCCCCTTTCCGGATCCTTGACCACGTCGAACGCGGCCCGCGCCTCGGGGTACCCCTGGGAACCCAGCATCTGGAGCACCGCCTGCCGGGCCCGCTCCAGCACACCCCGGTCGGCCCACCGACCCATGTGTCCCCGGATCACCCGTTCCACCGGGCCCGCAGGCGCGCCCTGGACCTCCACCCTGAGCCGGCCCCAGCCGTAGCGCACGCCCTCGCGCACCCGCAGGGTGAGGTCCACGTCCCCCCCGGACGAAACGGTGAGGGACTCCATCTCGACCCGGGCGTCCCAGAAGCCCTTGGTGGTGTAGTAGTCCCTCAGCACTTGGAGGTCCCGGACCAGGGCCCGGTCGGTGAACACCGACGGCCCCACGATGCCGCCCTGGACCAGGGCCATGTATCGCCGAAGCCTGCGAGCCGGGATCGATCGGTTCCCCACGAACCGCACCCGCCGCACCCGGAACCGGGGCCCGGGCGAGATCCGAAACACCACGCTCCGGCCCCGCTCCCCGGAGTCCGCGGTCCACTCCACCCGGGCCTCGCGGTAACCCCGGGCGCGGAGCACGTCTTCAAGGAGCCGGGCCGCCTCCTCGCACCACCGGCGATCCGTGACCCGGCCGAAACGGGCGCGTAGCGCCCGCCTCAGGTCCCGCATCAGCCAGCCCTCGAAGCCGGCCAGCCGGATACGGGTGGGTCGGCCCACGGCCAGGGGCAGTCGGAGGATCACACCGTCCCCGGCGGGTACGAAGGCGGCCTGTCCCTCCAGCCGGGCCTCGGGATACCCCTCGTCCCAGAGCACGCGCAGCAACCGGTCCACCCCTTCCCGGAGACGGGTGCGGCTGGCCGGGGCCCCCGGGCCGAGGCCCAGCAACGACCGGAGCCTCCAGGGCTCCAGGGGGACTTCGTCCGGCACCTCCACCCTTACGATCCGCTCCGGCTCGCCGGGTTGCACGCGGAAGGTCACCCGGGCCCACTGCCCGGACCGGTCCGGAAGCACCTCAGCCCACACCCTGGCCCGGGGATATCCCTCCTCCCGCAAGGCCTCCACCAGGTTCTCCCGGTCCTTCCGGAGCAGCGCATCCCGCACGGGCCGGTCCACGCGCGTCCGGAGGAGCCCTCTCAGGCGTTTCCGGAGCCAGCGGGGCACTCCCGCCACCTTCACTTTCCGGCCCAGGAGCCGCGGCCGCACCTCGATCCGCACCACCACTCCCTCCGGCACGGGGTCGCCGCGGACGACCAGCCGGCCCACCTCCGTCTTCTGGGCCACAAGCTCGATCCCCCGTTCCAGCCGCCGTGGCTCCAGGGCACGGCCCTCCTTCATGCCGAGCAGGTTCAGGATCTCCTTGTCCCTCACCCGCGTTGCGTTCTCGATCTCGATCCGCACGATCCGGGCGCCGGCCCAAGGCATCCACCCGTCCGCCCCGGACGGCCGGGACGCCGCCAGGAGAACGAGCACCAGGCACCAAGCCGGGATGTGCGTCCGTGCGCTGATCACGTCGGAAAACGCCTTCTGTGCTCAGGCACCACCCCCGCCGGGGCGGCGCGGGCGGCGCCCCTTCACCCCAGCCGGCCGACCGGGGGACCGGTTCCGCCGCCGCGGACCGGAACCGGTCTCACCGAAACGAAAAACGAAACCGCACCTCGCCCCCCACCGACCCCCGGGCCTCCGAACCCCGGTCGCTCCACGTTCCCAGCAGCGACACGTTCGGGGTCAGGGAATAGCGCAGCTCCATGTCCTGGAGGGTCTCTCCTCCCACCGTGGCCGCGTACCGGGCGTAGAGGTTCCGGGTGATCGCCTTGCCCACGGTGATGCGCGGCACGGTAGTCTGTGCGGAGGGGGAGTAGGCGGGGTCGATCTGGAACTCGTCCAGCCGGAACACCCCCCCCATGCCCGTCTCCAGCACCTCCTGGACCTGTCCGGTGAGGAGATCCGCTGCGGCAGCGGCTGCGATGCCCTCACCCCCCACGTCCTCACTGGTCGTCCCCAACGTGAGCAGGGCCACGATGTCGGTCCGCGGCAGGGGCGGGGAACTGGACAGCAGCACCTCGTACGACTCCAGGGGACCGGTCACGTCCACGTTCACCCGGTAGCCCGACACGGCCGCCCGGGCGTGGATGTCCAGGAGGGGCAGGCGCCTCACCTCGCCGGCGAACTCCACCGCACTGCGGGCCACGTCGTACGTGACCCCCCGCAGGCGCACCTCGCCCCGGAGAACCTCCACCTCCCCCCACAGCACGGGATCGGTCACGGCCCCTTGCACCCGCAGCCGGACCGCCAGTTCCAGGTCCGCCAAGTTGTTCCGGACCCGGATGTTCCGGTCCCCCTGGACCATCAGGTCCAAGCGGGGGCCCTCCTGCTCGCGGCCCGCCCGCTTCACCGTCTTCGGTTTGCGCCGGATCAGATTCGCCACCAAGTCCTGCCAGGACACCCGGAGGCCGTACCGAAACCGTTCCAGGCGCACCTCACCCGAAATCCGGGGGGCCTCCAGGGGGCCGGTCACCATGAGATCCGCGTCGCCTCCATAGGTCACCCCCGGCGGGGCCTCGTATCCGACGTCTCGCAGTTCAGCCCAGAGCTGCAACGGTCCGGGCCGGCCGTCCTCCAGGGCGATCCGGCCCTCCAGGTGCACCCGTCCCGTGCCGAACTGGGCATCGAACCACTCCAAAAGGAACCCCTCACCCGGCTCCAGCCGTACCGACGCATCCACGTCCGTCAGGGGGACCGCGACGCCGCGGATCTCCGCCGTGGCTCCCGGGAGCACCTGGGCGGCGGCCTCCCACCGGGGGGCGCCCCACGGCCCCGTGACCCGCATCCGCGCCCGCGCCCGGCCGGAAGCCGCACGGAGCATCCTGGTCCACCGGGGAAGTGCGGACAGATCCCCCTCGGCCAGCCCCTCCAAGTCCCACCCGATCTCCGGGCCGGCTGTCCCCCGGGCGGAGAGCCGGAGGCCCTCCCCGGCCAGATCCATCCGGTCCATCCGGATCCGCCCCCCTTCCCACACCAGCCGCACCACACCTCGGTTCCTCAGTCGCAACGGGGGAAGCTCGGCCCGGACCTCGGCCAACACCGCCTCGGCCCTCGGGGGTGCCCCGGGGCCCCCGCGAACCCGCACCGTCCCCTTCACCGCTCCCGTGAGATCCTTCGGCCACCGGGGCGGCTCCACCCACCCCTCCAGCGGCGCATTCTCCAACGCGACCACCGCCTCCCACGGCCCTTCCAGGGCGCCGGAAACCCGTGCCGCCACCCCCCGGTCCGACCGGACTTGCACGTTCACTAGCCCGCCCGATAGGGTCCCTGAAACCGTCCAGTCGCCCAGGCGGAACATGCCCGCCCCCACCCCGGCCAGCTCGGCCCGGAGCGAGGCGGTGTCCGCGCTCGCCCCCCTCCCGCTCGCCCGGAGCGCAGCCGTGATCCGTCCCCGGTACGGCCCGCCGGGGAGGCGCTCCGGCAGGAACAACGTTACCGGAACCCCGCCAAGATCCACCGAAGCCTTCCATGCCGCCCGTCTGGGATCCGTGACCTCCAACACGCCCCTCAGCCCCTGCCCCACCACCTCCGCCGAGAGCCGGCCGTCCTCTCCCTCCAGGGACAGTTCCCCGGCCGGAAGCGCAAGTCCTCCCGGGCCCGTCATCGCCTGCCACCGCACCCGGCCCCGAACCGAGCCCACAGCCTGCAGCACGTCCGCCGCTCCCGCGGCAGCCTGCAGGTCGCGCACCGAAAGGAGAACCCGGACCTCGCCTCGCTCCACGCGCCCTCTCCAGGGGGAAAAGCGGGCCAGATCAAACCCGTCGATGCGGATCCGCACCTCGGCCGGCCGGCCCCCTTCCAGGGAGAACAGCCCCTGGGCCCTCAGGGTCCCGGCCGCGGTCTCCACGTCGAACTCGATCCCCCGTCCCTTCCAGTCCGCGGACACGGCCACCTCGCCCAGGTCCACCCCGTGCACCCGGACCCCGGAGACCCGGCCCTTCCAGGCCGCCTCCCATCCCTCTGCCGACTGCCCGACCACGCCCCGCAACGTCCCGCTGCCGAAGAGGCTCCCCAAGGAGACCCCCGGAGGCGGCACGATTGGCATCTGGCTCACTTCCAGCCCGGATGCCTCGACACGCGCGACCCACCGCCCTCGAGGCACGGTGTCTGCCTCACCGGAAACCCTCAGCCGTTCTCCCCACAGGTGCACGTCCCAGGACACCCGACCCCGTTCCCACCCTGCCGAACCCACCACCGTGCCCAGCGCAAAGCCCCGGAACCCCGCATCCCGGATCCGGCCACGGGCCCTGAGCTCCGGTCCCCCCGCACCGAGGACCAACCGAACGTCCCCCTTGAACCGCCCGTCAAGGGGCGGGCCTCCGGCCGCCCGCACCACCGGCCCGAGGCCGAGGTCGTCCACCCGGGCCACGACCCGGCCCGTGGGGCCGGTCCCCTCGGCCCAGCCGGCCACCCGGCCGCCGTAGGCGGCGCACTCGAACCGGTCCACCCGCCACCGGCGCGGGGAAACCTCACCCCGCACGCGCACCCCCCGGGCCCGGAAGCCCTGCCCGGAGAGCTCCGCAACCCGGACCTCCCCTCGGAACACCGGATCCGGCCACACCCCCTCCACCGCGCCCGAAAGCTCCGCCCGGCCCTGCACCGCCCACCCGCCCGGCAACCCCTTTCCCAACAGGCCGAGCGCCCGCCCCAGGTCGAGCCCGTCCCCCTCCACCCGTACGGCCCACGGCCGGCGCTTCCACGAAAGGTCTCCGGAAACCCGTATGCGCCCCAGGTGACCCTCCAACAGCGCCTCTCTCACCGCCATGGAGCGGGTATCCCAGCGGGCGCGTCCCGTCAGGCGGCCCAGGGCGTGGCCGTTCCACGAGACCTGAGCGTCCACTTGGTACTCGAACTCCAGATCCCGATACGGGCCGCCGAACCGCCCCTGGGCCGTACCGGCCGCCTCGAGCTGCCGCGGGATCCACCGCCGGGCCGCATCGAGGCGCCCGAACGCCACCTCGGTTTCGAACCAGAGGCCTTCCCGGTACCGGATCGCACCTTTGGGAATCCGGACCGTCGCCCCCGGCCCCTCCACCCGCATGTCCTCCACCAGCAACGCCTGCCGGCCCACCGTGCACCGGCCCCGCACCCGCCCCTCTGTCAGCGCATAGACCACCCGGCCAGCCCCCCCCGGCGAGACGTCCAGGTCCTCGGCCCGGGCGTCGATCTCGGCCCGAAGCGACAGCCGGGGGTACACCGACCCCGCCACCGAGAAGGCCCCTTCCGCCCGGAGCCCCACCGGGAACCATCCTTCCACGAACAGGGCCATGAACGGCCGGAGCTTGAACCCGTGCACCCGACCCCGCGCCTCGAGACCCCATGCCCCTCCCTGGCGCCGGAACCAGCCCGCGAGCCCCTCCACCCCGCCCACGTTCGTCCGGGCCGTCACGTCTTCCACCCGGATCCCGGACCGAGCCGCCCTGAAACGCCCGTGCACCTCGCCGGACCGGATCGGCCCGAACCGCACGTCCCTGGCCGTGAACGTCCCGGTTGCACGGGGGGCCTCGGCCGGGCCCTCGATGCGGCCCTCCACGCCGATCCGGCCCCCGATGGGGAGGAATCGTCGGAGGCGCCAGGCCCTCGCCCAGGGACGAGGAAGCTCCGGCACGTCCGCGGCCAGCCGGACGTCCAGACCGAGCCCCCTCCATGCTCCCACTGTTCCCGAGGCCTCCAGCCCCACCCGGGAGGTGCGCAGTTCGAACCGCTCCACCTCCAGGGAGGCCCACCGGGCCCGCCCGCGCAGGACGAAACGCTCGATCCGCTCCTCCTCGCCCTTCCACGTCAGGCCGCCCGAGCGCGCCTCCACCACGCCGGCCCCCCGCTCCCAGTCCGAGCGGATCCCCTCCACGAGGAGCCGGAGCGACCCGTCCCGGGTGCGGACGGAGAGCCGGCCGTCGGTGACCCGGAGGGTTTCGAACAGGGGTACCGGCGGAAGGGCCGGGCCGCCCCCCCCGGAGGGGGCGCCGGAAGGCAGGCTCAGCGACACTCGGGGGGAGTGGAGCACCGCCGAGAGACGCAGCCTGCCGAAGAGCGTCTTCCACACGTGGAGACGCACCTCACCGTAGGGAAGGGAGACCGACCACGCACCTTTCGTTCCCCGGGCCTCCAGCCCGTCCACCCGCACCCGGAACCGCCACGGGTCCAGGTCCACCCCTGCCACCTGGACCGAGGCGCCCCCTGCCTCGGCCCACATCACGACCCGGCGCACAAGGGCCCTCTCCACCCAGGGGAGGTCCAGAGCGGAAAAGGCTGCAAACGGCAGGACGAGAGCGGCAAGGAGGACCAGGAGGCGTCTCACCGGACTTCGCTCCCCGCGGAACGACAAAAGGAAAACGAGCTTAGTCGGCGCCGGAAAAGGGTGTCAAGCGGGGCGCTTCGCCCCATTTGACACCCGAGCTCCTTCGCACTAGACTCAGTGCGCCTTCGGGTCCACCGAAGGCAAAACCTTTTTTGCACACCGGGCGCGAAATGCGCGTCGTCGTCATCAGCCAAACCGAACTACCTCTCCTTCTTCTGGATCCCCGCGCCGGCTCGGATCCGTTTCTGTTCGTGACCGACGTGTCGGCGCTGGCCCGCCGGGCCAAACGCCGGGGGTACGCCACGGCCACCGGAGCCCTTCACGACCCGCGGCTGTACGCCAGGATCCGGCTGAACGCCCAGGACCGGGTGCTCGTACACGTACCCAGGCTGGGCGACCTGGAGCGGGTGCTGCGCACGCTGTTCAGGGCGTGTGCGGAACTGCCCGTGGCCGCCCTGGTGGAGCCCGGGAAGAAGCCTCCGCGGCGATGGAAGGACCGGATCCTGTTCCTTCCCACGGAGCAGATCGGCTCGGTGTGCCTGCGGGCCGAGATCGAGAAGGCGGCCACCCGCCGGATGCTTTCAGCGATCCGCACCCTGTTCCAGGGGGCTGAGAAAGTCTTGCTCCTCGTCCAGGACGACCCCGATCCCGACGGTCTGGCCTCGGCCCTGGCGCTGCGGGCTCTGCTGGGCCGAAACCGGCTCACCGCGGTGATCGGATCCTTCGGGCAGGTGAAGCGCCCGGAAAACGTGGCCATGGTCCGGCTCCTGGACATCCAGGTGAAGATTCTGACCCCACAGGATCTGAGCGAGTTCGAGCGGATCGCCCTCCTGGACGTCCAACCCCTGCACTCTCCGGACATCCCGTTCGAGGTGGACCTGGTCATCGACCACCACCCCAAACGGCCCCAGTGCCGGGCAAAGATCGCGGACGTCCGGCCCAAGTACGGGGCCACCTCGACCATCATGACGGAGTACCTCCTGGCATCGGATACACCCATCTCCCAGCGCCTGGCCACGGCGCTCCTTTACGGCATCAAGACCGACACCCAGCTCCTGGGCCGGGACACCACCCCGATGGACGTGTCCGCGTTCGCGGCCCTGTACCCCCTTGCCAACCATGCACTGCTGCGCCGGATCGACCGGCCCGAGTTCCCCCGCAAAGACCTGCCCGCCCTGAGCCACGCCCTGGAACACGCGGACGTGGTGGACGACATCCTTTTTGCGTACTTGGGACCGCTCACCCGCGAGGACGTGGTACCGTTCATCGCGGACTTCTGCCTGGGGGTGGAGGGGGTGGAGTGGTCGGTGGTATCGGGACTGTACGAGGGGAGGCTGATCATCTCGGTGCGCAACTACGGATCGGGCCGGAGCGCGGGCGAGGTCATGAAGTCGGCCTTCGAGGCCTACGGGAGCGCCGGGGGGCACAAGGCCATGGCCAAGGCCGTGATCCCCTTGGATCGCATCCCCCCGGAGTGCCTGGACCACGCCAGCTGGGTACGGGACCGGTTCCTCTCGTCCCTGTACGAACCCCGCTCCACGAGCCGGCGCGCTGCGGGCGGAAACGCACGGTAGAGGCACCCGGCGAGGGGGCACGACCTGGGACAAAAAAAGCGCCCCTCCCCGAGGGGCGCTTCTCTTGCCCGTGGAGCGGGCGACGGGACTCGAACCCGCGACTCTCAGCTTGGGAAGCTGATACTCTACCAGCTGAGTTACGCCCGCTTTTCCCAGAAGAGCGCAATCATTATAAATGACCCTCACCCCCTGTCAACCCGCTCCGGGAGGCGTCCATGGCGGAGAGCTGGGAATGGGCCGGCCCCCTCACCCCCTTGGCCCTGACCGCGCTGTCGGTGCTGTTCGGCGTCCTGTTCGCCCTGCTGGCCCTTTGGGTCGCCTTACCTTTTGCCCTCTTCGGGATTCGCCGGCACCTTCGGGAGATCCAACATTCCCTGGACGGGGTGCAAGAGGCCCTGCAGCGGCTCAACCGCACGCTGGCCGACCGGACGGCCCCACAAGGCCGGGCCGACCCGGACCGGCCATCCCTCCCTCCCGGCAATCTCCGCTGAAAGGCTGGGGAGCCAGGAGCCCTGGAGGGTTCGCACCCCTCGGATTCCCGCGGCGGAGGCCCTTCGGTCCCCACCTGGTTTCTCGCCCGGAAACCCTAGAAGCCGCGCCCGCGCCTCGCAGGGAGCCCTCCCGGCCCCGCACGGATCGAACGGGCCGCTCCCACCCGGCCCGGGGGCTCGGGTCCGCGCACGCGGCCGGAAGGCCGGACACGGTCGCCTCCCGAGCCCGCCAACCGCCCACGCGAGCGGCACACCGACGACCGAGCGGCGGCATCGAGGCC
>CAZBGL010000041.1:0-7256 GCA_964491375.1 uncultured Thermodesulfobacteriota bacterium
TCGAACGCCTCGGCGAGAGCACCCCCCGCCGGGTGGACGTACGGATCGTGGCCGCCACCAACAAGGACCTTCGGCGCGAGGTGGCCGAGGGGCGGTTCCGCGACGACCTGTATTTCCGCCTGTGCGTGGTGCCCATCGAACTGCCCCCCCTCCGCGAGCGCCGGGAGGACATTCCCCTGCTGGTGGATCACTTCTTGAAACGCCTGGCGCTGCGGGAAGGCCGCCGGAAGGTCATGGCCTCGGCCGTGTACCCCATCCTCCAGCGGTACTCCTGGCCCGGCAACGTGCGCGAACTGGAAAACGCCGTGGCCCACGCCTATGTGTGCTCGGCCGGCGACGTGATCCAGCCCGAAGCCCTGCCGGAGCACGTCCTCAGGGGCGAGGACCCGTTTGGAGGCCCCGACCCGTACGCCGAGGAGCGCGATCGGATCTACGCGGCCCTCGAGGCCACGGGCTGGAACAAGGGGGAAGCGGCCAAGCGGCTGGGCCTGAGCCGGACCACCCTGTGGCGCCGGATGCGCAGCCTGGGGATCCGGGACCCCCGCCGCCGGCCGGCGCCTCGCTGAGTCCGCCCGGAGAGAGTCTGCGGGGGGCTCCTCCTGAAGTCCCGGCAGGCGTTTCGATGTTTCCCCTGCACGAAAAGCGTTGAAACAATCCCGCGCAACACCGAGGGGGAAACGGTCCCCAAGACGCCTCCAACCCGTGGGGCTGCCGAGGTTTTTTCGGAACGGCGGATGCGGCCCACCGGTTGCATGGCTTTCATCCCGGAAAGTGTGCCGTCGTTCACATGCGGAGGGAATCGGGAATGCGCGCGGTCCTGGCAGTGTCGACCGCCCTGTGGGCGGCCGTGATGTCGTCAGGGGGGGCCCTCGCTGGGGTCAGGGCGGACGCGGACGCGGAGCTCCGCGTCCGCTGGGCCCAGTTGCACACGGGATCCGACGAGACGGACCAGGATCTGGGAGTGACCCTGGGGCTTGAGGCGAACGATCTGGCCCGGAAGGGCCTGGGGTTCTCGGGTCGGCTCTATTACGCGGCCGACCTGGACGGCACAGCGGAATCCAGCCTGTACAAGGACGCGCTCGACACCTACTCCCGCCGGGACGACTGGCGGCTGTACCGGGCCGTGCTGTCCTACGACCTGCCGGCCGGGTGGGGCCGGATCGAGGGGGGGAGGCAGGAGGTGTGGAGCGCGGAAACGGTCCTGTTCGACGGCGCGTTGGTGCGGGTCGTTCCAAGCCGTTGGGCCCGGATCGAAGTGTTCGGGGGCCGCCGCGTGAGCTTTTTCAAAGACCCCGAGCCCAACGCGGTGTACGGGGCCAACGTCGAACTGCGGCCGTGGCCCGGGGGCGCGGTCGCCGTGGAGGACGTCCGTTACATCAAGAACTCCTTGGAACTGGAATGGATCCAGGACCTTGCCGGGTGGGGTACGGGACGGCTGGCCTACCGGATGATCGAACACGACCCCCAGGGCGTGACCGGGTCGTTCCACGTGTACCCCTGGGCGGAAGCCGAGTTCCACGCCCGGTACGAGCGCACCTTCTCCGGAAAGGGAGACGACGCCTTTGCCTACGACTACACCTCGGCCGAGGAGCACGAGGTGCCCTACCTCGCCTTTGAACCCCTGGAACCCTACGCCGACTACCGCATCGCGTTCCGCCAAGGTTTTTTCGGGAAGGCAGGGCTGGGCCTTCGCCTTCGCCACCACAACGTCGTGCACGAGGGAGACGAAGACACCTACAACGTGGACTTCGACGAGGGAGCCGTGCTGCTCGACCTGTCCGACGTTCCGTGGACAGGGCTCCGCGTGGACACCCGGGTCTTCCGGTGGGTCGAAAGCCGCGACCGGAGCGACATCACAGAGGACAACCTGTGGGGCTTCTCGGTGAGCCTGGAGCAGGCGTGGCGCGGGCACGCGCTCGGCGCCGGGTTCGAGCGCGTGGCCTACGACTCGGACGGAAGGCCCCGGGACAGCCAGGCGATGGAGGTGTGGGCACGCATCCGCCTGTGGAGCCGGGCCGACCTGCACGTGCGGTACGCACGCCAGGCCGACGACCTTTACCGGTCCGAGGGGGTGGACGCGCTCAACACCTTTGCGGCTCGCCTGAACCTGAGTTTCTGATCGCGAGGGAGAGACCTCATGCGACGGATCCAGATCCGACCTGCCGTACTGTCTGCGGGCCTCGTGCTCTCCCTGTTCCTGGGTTGCGTGAGCGGGCTCAAGGGACTGCGGTTCAGCCACAAGCTGCACGCGGACGAGGCCGGGTGTGCCGATTGCCACGACGCGGCGGCTCGGGCGGGCCATGAGGCGTGTTCCGCGTGCCACGAGATCGACGAGGACGCCCCTTCCAAGGCCTGCCTCGCGTGCCATGCCCAGGGGGACTACGGGGTCGAGAGCGCCCGGCCGGCCTCATACGCGGACGTCCGGTTCGAGCACGATGCGCACGAGGACGTGGACTGCACGGTGTGCCACGCCGGGGCGCTCCGGAGCACGCGGGCGGCCGACTCGAACCTGCCGGCCATGGCCACGTGCCTGGCCTGCCACGACGGCGGCGAGGCGCCCGCCGGCTGCGAGACCTGCCACGAGCGGCTGCGCAGGAACGTGCGGCCCGACACCCACACCTCCCTCTGGGCGAAGACCCACGGCAACGCGGCCCGTGCCGGGGACGAATCGTGCACCTGGTGCCACGGCCGGAGCGCGTGCTCCGACTGCCACAGCCGAAACCGGCCGGCCAGTCACACCCCGGCCTGGAAGGACTCGGGGCACGGGATCGCGGCGGACCTGGACCGGGAGGCGTGCGCCGTGTGTCACCGGGCGGACGAGTGCTCCCGGTGCCACCGGATGAGGCCGCCGAGCCACTTTGGCGCCCGGTTCCGGATCCCCCTGTCGTCGGCCGAGGGGCACGCCGCCCTGGTGTCGCGCCGGGGCGGCGCGCGAAGCTGCCGGGCGTGCCACGAGGCCAGCTTCTGCCTGTCCTGCCACCCCGGCGGGTTTTGAACCGATCGTCTGTAGACGCAAGGGAGGAGAGCCGAAATGAGCGCACGGACCGTTCTGAAACACATGGCATGGATCCTCGCCGCGGGACTCGCTGTGGCCCCGGGCGCTGCCGGAGCCCACGTGGATGTTCCCCTGAAGGACGCCAACGGGAACGCCATCGCCCCGGATAGCGTGACCCCCTACAGCCCGCGGCAGACCTGCGGGGCCTGCCATTCCTATGAGGAGATTACTCAGGGCTACCACTTCCAGCAGGGGTGGGACGAGCTGTACACCGAGGCGGAAAAGGAGCATACACCGTGGGTCCAGGGCCCGGGCATGGCCGGGAAGTGGTGACCCCCCTCGACCAACAGCAGCCAGTTGGCTGCAAAAAAGAACACCAGCGTGGACGAGATCGACCTGACCCTCTACGACTGGGTGGGCAAAGGGGTGCTGAACCCCTCGGCCAAGATCAAGGTGCCGGCGTGCGGGTGGTGTCATCCGGGTGGGGGGCCGGCCGAGTACGCCCGGGATCCGGGAACTGGCCTCGCTTCGGACAGGCGCTACGACGAGGCTGAGACGGAAGCCTTGGCCGCGGCTGAAGAAGGTGGGTACATCGATGGCGATTTCTACACCATGGTAGCGGGCAAAGGGCCGAGCCACTGGACCGAGTCCGGCGTGGTGGAAGCCGACTGTCTGCTGTGCCACTTTGGCAGAAGCGACAAGTACAACTTCGGCGGCCGCAACAAGCAGCTCACATACCGCAACTACCGCTGGGCAGCCACGGTGGGGGCGCGCATGGGCACGGTGACGGGCAAGGTGTACGAGTTTGACGAGTCGGTTAAGACCGGATTCATGAACGGAACTTGGACCGGTCAGACGCCGACGGTCTCATACGACACCGAGAGCGATGACACCGTGCTCACGGTGCAGAATGGAAACCTCTACCTCAAGGGCGAGATCATCGCGAAACGGCCCGAGACCTACATCCCGTGCCTGTTCTGCCACGAGGGTTCGGACACCAAGAAACGGGGGTTCGAGTGGAGCGGCGAGCACGACGTGCACGCGGCCGCCGGGATGCACTGCCTGGACTGCCACGGGCTCACCGATGCCGACGGCGACGGTGACGTGATGGAGCACCAGATCGGCAAGGGATACGCCCACCTGGGGAGCGTGCGGGACGACCTCGATGGCACCATGAAGTGGGACTGCGAGGGATGTCACCTGGGCGGTGGGGCCCAAGATCCCACGGACGCCCACGAAGAGGCGTTCGGCAAGGCGGTGTTCCACGTGGAGCGCATCGCCTGTGAGGGGTGTCACATCCCGAGGCTCGACTGGAACGAGGGCTACCTGATCGACATGTCCAGCGGGAAGCAGGTCTGGACGCTTTCGGACGGCACTACCCCCACATGGGCCGGGGACTTCCAAAAGGCCGGGACGTTCGTGCCCTTTCTCAAGAAGTACGACCCGGATGGCCCTGAAGGCCCCAAATCCGAAAAATACTATCCCTTCGGTGCCAAGAGCTCGGCCTGGTTCGGCCGGGTGAGCGCGTCCGGGGAGATCCAGCCTATCGTCCTCCGGCACGTGTACGACGCGTACACCGCGCTCAAGGACGCGGGGCTCTTGGAAAACCCCACGGTCCCGGTGATCACCGTGCCGAACCATCTGGAGGGGCAGACCGATCTCTCGACCACGGACGACACAAGGCCAAGCATCTCCACCCCCAATGACATTAAGGCCATGATCGGGAAACTCGAGGAGATGTTCCCGGAGAGCCGCGTGGTATTCGTGACCAACGTGGTCAAAGGTATCGACAAGGACACCGGGGAGCTCACGGAACTCGAGGAGTTTGCCGAGGCCGAGAGCTGCCACGACTTTTCCATCAACCACGATGTCCGTCCCGCCGAGGAGGCTCTGGGCGCTGGCGGTTGCACGGACTGCCACACCGGTTCAGGAGGGCCCCTTTACAACCCCCAGATCCGCGACGTGACCGGATACCTCGCGCACCGCAACGAACTGGTGGACGATGAACTCCTGGCCGATCCCTCCTACGCCGAGACCATGACCCACTTTGCCGGGTTTGACGAGGACCAGAGCGCCCGGCTGCTGCGGGCGATCGGGGACCCGGAGGACCCGGAGGATGTGCACGCCTCGGTGGTGACCTACGCCGAGGACGGCGCCAACACGTGCGCCCGGTGCCATCCCGACGCCGTGGAGAGCTTCAAGGACTCCGTGCACTACGCGAGCCGTTCCGTCGTGGGGAACGAGAACTTCTTCTTCCCGGGCGGCGGCCGGCACGGCATGCTGGACCGGGCGTGCGCCCTGGTGGGCTCGAGCATGCTCCTGAACATGCTCAACACCGCCTACGCCTCGGTGGAGGTGGCCGACGAGCAGGGCGGCACGCCGGGCCAGCAGTGCGGGTCGTGCCACACGAACTACTACAACACCCTGTTCGAGGGGTTCCTGGCCCAGACGTTCCAGGGACAGGGCATGGAGGCCGACGCAGCGGCCGCACGGGCCGAGCGGGTCCTGTTCGCGGGCGTGGACTGCCTGGTGTGCCACGCCGAGAACTACGACTTCCGGGTCCGGATGACCTACGAGGAGGACCCCCTGGGGCTCAACACGGGCTTCGGCACGATGGACGGCAAGGCCCAGCGGATCCGGCAGGACCGCTCCTACGAGGCCGTGGACTCCATCGCCCATCCCTCGGACGAAGCGTGTCTGCGGTGCCACGAGCACGGCCGCACCGACTACAAACGGGGCGAGCTGCCCGAGCCGGAATACGACATCCACTACGAGCTCGGGGTCTCCGGGGAGAACCCCTGCACCTTCTGCCACGCGGCCGAGGGGCACAAGTTCAACCGGGGCCGCATGGTCAACGGCGACCTGTTCGCCGCGGACTACCCCGTGAACTCCGAGGACAACGACGCCTCCTGCGCCGGGTGCCACACCGGCCGGCCCCACGAAAGCCGCAGGCTGAACGACCACGTGGACCACGTGGCCTGCGAGACCTGCCACATCGTGTGGACCGCGGGCGCCGAGACCACCATCTGGGGGGACGGCGGGTTCCTGGCCCTGGCCAAGGGGCCGGAGGGTCGGCCCGCCAAGCTCTACACCAAGCGGGAGGGCAGGCAGTTGATGACCCCGGAGGAGCTCTGGGAGGCCTACCGCCAGCGGCCCGTATACATGTGGTTCTCGGGGCTCACGAGCTTCCTGGCCCAACCCCTGCCGCTTCCCAACGCGAACCCCGCGGCCTCCGGCGGGCAGACGGTCCAGCCCCGGATCTACCCCTTCAAGACGATCATCAATCCCATGCCGTTTGACGGCCGGTTCTTCGGGATCGGGGTCCCGGACGAGGACGGGGACGGCCGGCCCGACGTGGACCGGGACGGCGACGGCGTGAACGACTACTCCATGTTCGCGGCCATGCGGATGTTCGCGGACCCGTACAAGGCGCTGGGGTTCATGGACCCGGACTTCGACTTTTCCAGGTTCGAGAAGGACGAGGCAACCGGCATGCTGGTCACCACGGTGCCGCCCGACGACCCCGACTACCCGAGCTACGCGGCCATGGCCCAGATGGCCGCGTTTCCCAACATGCTTCTCTTCGACAAGTACACGTTCGGGTACAACTGGTACCAGGATCTGGGCAAGCTGGCCGACGAGGGCAAGATCCTGACCTGGGACGAGGCCTCCCGCCCCCTGGCCGTGCGCGACCTGGCCAAGGCCGTGGAGGTGGGCATGGGCCGGCTCCTGGACATGATGATGCAGATGGGGTTCGACCCGTCCGCGTACGGCATGACCGCTGCCCAGATGAAGGCCATGTACGCCGAGTACGACGCCCAGACGAACCCCATGGGGCTCACCGCCGACCAGATCGTGGTCATGGCCGCTCCCTTCGGCACGGGCATGCAGGACATGCTCCGCCAGATGGGCTACGCCAACTGGGCCAACTATCCGGCCTACTCCAACGGCGTCACCCTGGGCGGTCACGGGGTGCGGAAGGAAGAGGCCCTGATGTGCGCCGACTGCCACGACCCGGAAAAGAGCGTGCTCAACCAGCCGGTGGAGGTGCCCGAGCGGGGCGAGCACGGCATGCCTTTGGTGCACTGGGAGTTCTACTCCCAGGAGCTCCTGGCAAAGGCCGAGGCCGGGGAGATCGTGGAGGACGTGTGGGCCGCGGGCTATGCCAGGCGCGGGGAGGACTTCGAGCTGGGTGTGACCTTCGTGACCGCCTCGGAGGCGGCCGAGGCCCTGGGCATCACCTGGGGCCACGGGGGCGACT
>CAZBGL010000042.1:0-3188 GCA_964491375.1 uncultured Thermodesulfobacteriota bacterium
GTGCTCGTCCGGATGGAGCAGGCACACCGGGGGAAGGGCCTCTGCCATGCCGTACCCCTGCTGGAGGACGGGCCCCAACGTGTCCAGGGCCTTTACGATCCGGCTCACCGGGATCCGCTCGGTACCGTAGATCACCGCCCGCAGGCTCGAGACGTCGGCCCTTCGGGCGCGGCACACGTCCACGAACTCCCCCAGCATGGTGGGGGTGAGGAAGACCCGGGTCACCCGTTCCCGTTCCACCAACTCCGCGGCGCGCTCAGGGTCCCAGGACGGGAGGAAGAGGTTTCGCACCCCGGCCAGGACCGCGGGAAGGATCAGGGTGGACCCCGCGGTCGCCATGGGCACGGCGTGCAGGAAGACCTCGTCCCGCCCCACCGGCACGCGATTCTCCCGCAGGGCGTGATACAGGCTGGCCGCCCATCCCGAGACCGTGCTCACCACGCCCTTGGGCTCGCCGGTGGTACCCGACGTGAAGTTGATGAGAAGGGGCTGGTCCGGCCGAACCCTGGGCAGCCGCACAAGGGGGGGGGCGCTCCGGAGCGCGTGAACCCAGTGGGCGGTGTCCCCTTCTTCAGGGTGGACCTGGACCGAAGGGAGCCCGGGGACCGCCCCGGGCCTGAAGCCGGCATACGCGCGCGCCTCGGAAAACTCGGCGATCCACCCCAGCCCCGGCTCGTCCGTGCCCGGGGGGATGGGCACCCCGACGAATCCGCCCAGGATCGCGGCCAGACGGAGCGCCAGGAACTCCAGGCTGTTGGGGAGGTCGATGATGACCCGGTCCCCGGGCCGGAGCCCCTGGGAGGCCCAGAGGCCCGCCAGCCGGACCGCCTGCTCCATCAGGTCGGCGTAACGGACGCCCGGGGCTGCCCACCGGCGTCCGTGGCGCCGAAGCGCCGCCGAGACCAACCGGTGGGGAAACCGCAGCAAACGGATGGCTGCCAGGCTCAGGGCCTTGCGGGGCTGGAACATGCGGCCACCCCCTGCGCGGGAACCTCGGAGAGGAACTCCCGGATGTCCCGAAATCCGTGAGCTTCCGCAAACGCGTCGGCCGTCTCCTTGGGGGCCTTGGCCAGGGCCCCGCTCCGCTCCACGAACCACCGTGCCGTGGCCGCATCCATCCGGGGAGGGCCCTCCTGGCCTGTGAAGAACCCGTGCTCCAGGCGGAAGAAGAACGTGGCCATGTCGAACATGCGCTCGCTCTCGCGGACCGCGCGGTCCAGCCGCTCCGGCAGGCTCGTGAGATCCAACTGCAACGGAACCGCGGGAGCCCCCCTTACCGTGTCGTAGGATTTCACCGGTCCGAACCGCTGGAAAAGGTAGAGGCGTTCGTAGAACACGGCATGCCGTGGGTTCACGGTGATCACCAGGTGGTGGAGCCCCTTTCGGAGGGCCCAGTACAGCACGGCCTGGTGGAGAAGCCAGAACACGCCCCGGCGACGTCCCTGTTCATCGATGAGCATCCACCGGAAACGCGAGTCCACGGCAAGGGATGAGACCTCTGCGAGTTTCCGCTGCTGCCGACGGAAGGGCTCCAGTTCCTTCCGGTAGATGTCGTCCATGGGAAGCCCCATGGACCCGTCCATGATCAACGACACCGTGCCCAGGACCCGGCGTTCGTCCCGGGCCAGGAAAACGAGATTTCCGGGCACGGCCTGGTGGAGGAGCACCCTCAGGCCTGAAGGATGGGGTTCGACGTATCCCATCTCCACATATACGTCGTGAACCAGGCGGAAGGCCGCCTCGAACTCCTCGGGTGTCTCCGCCACCTTGACGTTCGGCTTGCGGATTCCCCGATAGGGGGCCAGGCGGAGACTGTGTCGGCGGTCCCTCCGCAGGCGCTCCAGTTGTTCAGCCTCCACGGGGCTGGATCCCCCCATCGGGCCCTCCTGGGGCAACAAAGACTCACGCCCGTTTGGGTGTGGACATCGCGTTCCCGCTCGGCTATCCTCTCGATCCGAGCGCACGGGGGCCTCCCTGCCGTCTTTCGTGGCGGCGGAGACCCGGCCCGTCTTCCCGGCCGGCCGGGCTGTACGGTGCACGTCTTCCCGGTCCAACTCCAGCCCCTAGTGGAGGAGCCTCCCGGCTCCCCGGTGACTTCTCGTGAGGCCGTCCATGATCTCGACAGCCCTGCTCCGGGCTAACCGCATCCTTCCTTTCCCCGCCCGAGCCGGAAGCCCTGCCAACGCCCGGGTCCCCCGTATCCAGTTCCTCCAGGCGACCCGGTGGCCGGATGTGCAGGGGGCCTTCGCCCTCCTCTATCGGAACTACCTCCGGCGCGGCTTGATCGGCCCGGACCCCGTCGGTCTCCGGTTCACCGTTCACAATCTGCTGCCCGAAAGCGCCACGTTCGCCGCCAAGATCCCCGGCCGGGTGGTGGCCACCTTCTCGGTCATCCCGGACACGGCGCCGCTGGGGCTCCCCATGGAGGCCCTGTACGCCTCCGAACTCGCCCGGCTGCGCTCCCAGGGACGGCGTCCCGCCGAGGTCTCGGGCCTTGCCGTGGATCCGGCCTTCCGGCCGATCAGCCTCCTTCTGATCCTGAACCTGGTCCGCATGCTCTATGCCTACGCCCGGGCCACGAAGGTGACCGATCTGGTGGTGGCCTGCCATCCACGGCACGCCAGGTTGTACGAACGGCTGTTCCTGTTCGAACCCTTCGGCCCCCTGCGCACATACCGGGCGGTGAACGATGCACCGGCCGTGGCGCTCCGGCTGGACCTTTCGCACGTGCAGGACCGGTACCTGTGTGCCTACGGGGATGCGTCCCTGTACCGGTTCTTCTTCGTGGACCGGGTGTTCGACCGGCCGGGAGTTCCGATCGGTGCCGGAGCCATGACCAAGGCGGCGTGCCGACGGCTCCTTTCGGTCCGGCCGGAGTTCCTCGCGCTCCTGGAGGAGAAAGCCCCGGACCTGTTGAAACAGATCAGCGGCTGGAGTCCCAGAAAGAACCACCCCAAGCAGCTCGTGCTGCCGTTTCTGGCCTCTCCGTCCCCTTCGCCCGGGTTCCTCCCGGTTTGAGCCGCCGGCGCCGGGTCTCCCGGCCCTTTCCTCCGCGGCGCTTCCCCTGCCGGGTTCCCTTCCGAATACCTGCCCCCACCGACATTAGGGCCCGAGTGTGACGTACGGCCGGATCCGTTCAAGGGTCTTCCGCCCCACGCCGCGCACCGCCAGGAGATCCTCGACGCGCT
>CAZBGL010000043.1:0-11335 GCA_964491375.1 uncultured Thermodesulfobacteriota bacterium
TCGGCCAGCACCTCGGGATCGGCCAGTTCCCGCGTGAGGGCCTCGTAACGGGCCTCCACCTTTCCGAGCTGTTCGAGCCAGCGGGCTGCTTCCTCGCTCACGGCGCCTCCGGGTCCACCAGGGGGAGCAGTTCCGCGCGCACCGCGTCGGCCTGCCCGCACGAGTACTCCCCCTCGGGGCACGGCCCCTTCAGGCACCCCGGCCCGGCCCTCCGGAACAGGGCCGGCGCCACCGGCACCACCGCCTCGAGCATGGCCCGGGCCAGGGCTCGGATCTCCCACTGGGCCCTCCGGCACAGCCGCAGCCGGAAGAAGTGCCGGAGCTCCCGGGCGTTCATGGACACCACGATCTTGGTCTCGCAGGCGTTGGGGAGCACGTACCGGGCGTCCTCGGCGGGCACGCCGGCCTCGGCGAGCTCCCGGTACAGGGCCCACAGATCCTCCATGGCTTTCACGAACCGTTGCCGGAGCGCCGGCCGGGTCTCCACGCTGGGCGGCACCACGGCCTGCACCCGGTCCATGCGCACGTATCGCTGGCTCTGCTGGGAGTAGGACGCGATCCGGTGGCGCACCAACTGGTGGGAGCAGGCCCGGCTGATGCCCTCGATGCCGAAGGTGAACGCCGCGTGCTCGAACGCGGAGAGGTGGCCCATGCGCTCCAGGCGGACCACCAGGTCCCGGGCGTCGTCCGGTCCCAGGCGATCCCCCAGTTCCGCCACACCCCGGGCCGAATAGCACAGCCGGGCCGCCAGCGCCACGGTGCGCTCGGGTTCGGGGGTGTGGCTCAGCAGGCGGACGGCCGGGGGCACGGTTCCGCTACGAGGAGGCGTCCTTCTTGTCCAGGCCGTACTTGCGCAGGAACCGTTCGACCCGGCCGGCCGTGTCCACCACCTTCTCCTTGCCGGTGAAGAAGGGATGGCACTGGGAGCAGATCTCGGTGTGGATCTTGGGCTTGGTCGAGCGGGTCTCGAAGGTGTACCCGCACGAGCAGGTGACGATCGCCTTGTCGTACTTGGGGTGGATGCCCTTTTTCATGACCGCTCCTTGGACGGAGTTTTCCCAGCGAAAACCCAAACTCTAGCACCGGATATCGTATTCGCGCAAGGATTCCCGGCGGGGGGCAGAGGCGGGCGTCCACGTCGGCCCTCCACGTCCCCGCGCCACCGGGCTTTGCCCGTTGACTCCCGCTAAATCCTGTTTGACACACGCCTTTGCTTGTTATTATCCTTCACAAGCCCTGCGGCCACGGAACGGATCCGGCAACCGGGAGCGCGAGACCATGCAGAACACGCCCAAGGTCCCCGAGGCCACCATCAAGCGGTTGTCCATCTACATGCGGGTCCTGCGGGATCTCGAGAAGAAAGGCGTCGAGGTGATCTCCAGCGCGGAACTGGCGGACATCTGCGGGGTGAACGCCGCGCAGATCCGCAAGGATCTCACCTACTTCGGTGAGTTCGGCGTGAGGGGGGTGGGCTACTACGTGAAGGAGCTCCACTTCGACATCCGCAAGGTCCTGGGGCTCAACCGCAAGCGCAACGTGGCCCTGATCGGGGTGGGCAACCTGGGCCGGGCCCTGGCGAGCTACAAGAACTTCGCCGAGCACGGGTACGTGTTCGTGGCGGCATTTGACGTGGATCCGAACAAAGTGGGAACCTATCTCCCCACCGGGGTTCCCATCCACTCGGTGGAGGACATGCCCCGGATCGTGGCCGAAAAGGGGATCGAGATCGCCATCATCACCACCCCGGCCGAGGCCGCCCAAGAGGCGGCCGACGCGGCCGTGCGGGCCGGAATCCGGGGCATCCTCAACTTCGCGCCCGTCCAGATCCAGGTTCCGGAGGACGTCAGGGTAAAGAAAGTGGACCTTACGACCGAATTCGATAACCTGGTGTACCATTTGTATTCCCGATCCTGACATCCGGACGAGAGCATCATGACCGATTGGATCCTGGAAAACCCCGAGAACGTCTCCGGTGCCGAGCTCGTGGTGGGCATCCCGAGCTACAACGAGGCCGACTCCATCGCCTTTCCGGTGGAGCAGGCCGCGCTGGGCATCCGGGAGTTCTTCGGCGACCGGAAATGCGTCATCGTCAACTGCGACAACGCGAGCACCGACGGAACCAGGGAGGCGTTCTTCGGAGCGCGGTGCGACGTGCCCCGGATGTACGTGTCCACCCCCGTCGGGGTGAAGGGCAAGGGGAACAACTTCCGGAACCTGTTCCGGCTGGTCCAGGAGCTGGGCGCGCAGGCCGTAGTGGTGGTGGACGCGGACCTCAAGAGCATCACCCCGAAGTGGATCAAGGCCCTGGGGGAGCCCCTGTTCGACGACTTCGGGTTCGTGGCACCCCTTTACCTGCGCCACAAGTACGACGGAACCATCACCAACAACATCGCCTACCCTCTGACCCGGTGCCTGTACGGCCGGCGCGTGCGCCAACCCATTGGGGGTGACTTCGGGTTCTCCGGCGAACTGGCCACGTTCTATCTGAACCACGAGACCTGGAACGAGGACGTGGCCCAGTTCGGCATCGACATCTGGATGACCACGCTCGCCATGTACCACCGACGGCCCATCACCCAGGCGTTCCTCGGCCGGCCCAAGATCCACCGGCCCAAGGACCCGGCCGCGAGCCTCGGCCCCATGTTCCGGCAAGTGGTCGGCACCATGTTCCACCTGATGGAGGCGTTCGCCCCGTTCTGGAAAGAGGTGAGGCGCAGCCGCCCCACGGCCATCTACGGTTTCGGCCTGGGCGAGACCGAGATGCCCCCGCCCGTCCACGTGGACGTGGACGCCCTGTACCGGAAGTTCCACGAAGGGGCCGAGCGCTACGACGCCGTGTGGAAAGAGGCGTTCACCCCGGAGACCTATGCCAAGCTCCAGGAGGTGCGGGGGATGGAGGCGGCCCACTTCGAGTTTCCCATCCCCCTGTGGGCCCACGTGCTGTTCGACACGGCCGTGGCCCACAAGAACCGCGTGGTGCCCCGGAACGAACTGCTGGACGCCCTTGCGCCCCTGTACTTCGGCCGCACGCTCTCCTTCGTGCGCGCCACCGAGGGCATGGCGCTCCAGCAGGCCGAGGAGTACATCGAGGAGCAGTGCCTCGCGTTCGAGGAGGCCAAGCCCTACCTGATCGAGCGTTGGGGGGCCTGATCCGGTGGCTCCGGAAAGGAGGAGGACGTGGCCCGGATCCTGATCGTGGACGACGAAGAACACATCCGCACCCTGTACACCCTGGAACTCCAGGACGACGGCCACGAGGTGCTGGCCCTGGAGGGAGCCCAGGGCATCGAGGACCACATCGAGTCGTTCCGGCCCGACGTGGTGATCCTGGACATCAAGATGGTGGACGTCAGCGGCTTGGACGTGCTTCAGCAGATCCGGAACCGGTTCTACGACCTGCCGGTCATCCTGTGCTCGGCGTACGGTTCGTACAAGGGGGACGTGAAGAGCATCGCCGCGGACTACTACGTGGTGAAGTCCTCGGACCTCACCGAGCTCAAGACCAAGATCCGCAACGCCCTGGAGGCGCGCATCCCCCGGAAGTGAACGACCCTTCCGCTTTACCCCGGCCGGGCCCCTTGATATCCTCCCCGGTCCCCGAGACCGGGAGGACGGATGGTCCGTTACATCGCCGTGGCCGGCAACATGGGTACGGGCAAGAGCAGCCTGGTGGAGTTCCTGTGCCGGCGCTATCCCCACATCCGGCCGTTTTACGAGCGGTTCGAGGAGAACCCCTACCTGGAGGACTTCTACCGGGACATGCGCCGGTGGGCGTTCCAGTCCCAGGTGTACTTCCTGACGCTCAAGTTCCGGATCCACCAGGAACTGGCTGCGTGCGACCAGGTGGTCATCCAGGACCGAACGATCTACGAGGACGCCGAGATCTTCGCCGAGAACCTCCACCGCCGGGGGATCCTCGCGGGCCGAGACTACCGGGCCTACCGTCTCCTCTACGAGACGATTCGGCGTTCCCTCCCACCACCGGACCTCCTCATTTACCTGCGGTCCAGCCTGCGCACGATCCGCCGGAGGATCCGTCGCAGGGGCCGGGCGTTCGAGCAAGGGGTGGAGCCGGGATACCTCCGGGACCTGAACCGGCTGTACCGGTCCTGGATCCGGCGGTATACACTCTCACCCGTGGTGGTCTTGGACGCGGATCGTCTGGACTTCATCCACGATCTGGTGGACCGGATCGAGGTGCTCCGGACCATCGAGCGGTATCTGTGAGGGACCGGATCCTTTTGGGCGGTCGTTCCGGCCGGAAAACCGTGGCATAATCGCTCGCCCGCGCGCACCCGCTCCCCGCAGCCCCCGCTGGCCTGCGGGGAGCGGGTGCCGCCGGGCACGCCCGTTCGCCGGTGCGGGCGCGGCGGGCGGGCGCCTCTGCACAGGCCCACCCTGCGGAACAGGTCGGAGGGAGACGGATCGTGAGGAAGGTGATCGTGCTGATGGGGAGCCCCAACGACTGGCCGGTGATGAAGAAAGCCGTGCTCACCCTGCGGGATTTCGGGGTCCCGTTCGAGGTGCACGTGGCCTCGGCGCACCGGGACCCGCACAGGGTGGCTGAGATCGCGAGCCGCGCCCGGGACGAGGGTGCCGCGGCCCTGATCTGCGGGGCCGGCATGGCGGCCCATCTGGCCGGCGTGGTGGCGGCCCACACCACCCTGCCGGTGATCGGGGTCCCGCTGGCCTCCGGGGCGCTGGGGGGCCGAGACGCCCTGCTGAGCACCGTGCAGATGCCCCGGGGGATCCCCGTGGCCACGGTGGCCGTGGACGGGGCGGTGAACGCGGCGCTGCTCGCGTGCCAGATCCTGGCGGTGGAGGATCGGGATCTGGCCGCCCGGCTGGAGGAGGCCCGGAAGGGGGACCGGACCCGGCTGCGGGAAGCCACCGAAGCCTTCCGGAAGGAGCTGCAGGAGGGTTAGGCCGTGTTCCGCCGGGTTCTGGTGGCGAACCGGGGTGAGATCGCGGTCCGGATCATTCGGGCCTGTCGGGAGCTGGGCATCGAGACCGTGGCCGTGTACACGGAACCCGATGCCCACGCGGTGCACGTGGCCAAGGCGGACGACGCGATCCTGTTGGAGCCCGGCCCGGTGGCCGGATACCTGGACGCCGAGAGGATCGCCGAGGCGGCGGAGAGGTCCGGGGCCGACGCGGTCCATCCGGGCTACGGGTTCCTCTCGGAGCGGCCCGAACTGGCCGAGGCGCTCGCCCGGCGCGGCATCGCCTTCATCGGTCCCCGGGCCGATGCCATCCGCACGATGGGCGACAAGGTGGAGGCCCGCCGGACGGCCGAGGCCGCGGGCGTGCCGCTGGTCCCGTCCTCGCCCGTGCTCACCGACGTGAACGCGGCCCTGGACTGGGCCTCGGACGTCGGCTACCCCGTGCTCCTCAAGGCGGCCGCCGGAGGGGGCGGAAAGGGCATGCGGATCGTGCGCGCACCGAGCGAGCTGGCAGCCGCCTTCCCGCTGGCCGCCTCGGAGGCCCGCAAGGCGTTCGGCGACGGCCGCATGTACCTGGAGAAGTTCATCGAGGAGTCCAAGCACATCGAGATCCAGGTGCTGTGCGACCGGCACGGGAACCGGGTCCACCTGGGGGAGCGGGACTGTTCCATCCAGCGCCGCCATCAGAAACTCATCGAGATCGCCCCGTCGCTGGTGCTGGATCCGGTGGCCCGGGAGCGCATGGGCCGCACCGCCCTGGCCCTGTGCGAGCAGGTGGGATACGACTCGGTGGGCACGGTGGAGTTCCTGCTCGATCCGGAAGGGCGCTTCTACTTCCTCGAGATGAACACCCGCATCCAGGTCGAGCACACGGTCACCGAGATGGTCACCGGGATCGACCTGGTCCAGGAGATGATCCGGGTCGCGGCGGGCGAGCCCCTGTCGGTGCGCCAGGACGAGATCGATCTGCGGGGCTATGCGATCGAGTGCCGGATCAACGCCGAGGACCCGCGCCGGAACTTCATGCCCTCGCCGGGCACGATCACCCGGTACCTGTCGCCCGGCGGCCCGGGAGTGCGCCTGGACAGCTGCATCCACGGGGGCTGCGAGATCCTGCCCCACTTCGATCCCCTGATCGCCAAGCTCTCGGTGTGGGGTCGCACATGGGACGAGGCGGTGCGGCGCACCCGACGCGCCCTGGACGAGTACGTGATCCGGGGGATCGAGACCACGATCCCGCTCTACCAGAGGATCCTCCAGGACCCGGATTTCCTGGGCGGCCGGTTCACCACCTACTACATGGAGCAGAAGATCGACGCCTTCGGGTATCCGGACCCCGAGGAGCCGTGGGATCCGTTCTTCGTCACCGCGGCCGCCCTGTTCGCCCACTACCTGAGAGGCGGACTGCCCGGCGCGGTGTGCCATCCCGGAGGGGACGTGTGATGCGCCCCGCCGAGCTTTTCGACGCGACACTCCGGGACGCGGTGGGGCACTTCCTCACCCTGCACGTGCCTTCGGCCGAGCTGGGGGATCTGCTGGACGCCCTGGACCGGGCCGGGTTCGCCGGCATCGACGCGTGGGGCGGGGCCTCGTTCTACCCCACCATGGAGATCCTGGGGGAGCACCCCTGGGAGCGGCTGCGGGCGATCCGGAGGAGGATTCGCAGGACCCCGTTGCAGGCATCGGTGCGCTCCCGGTTCCTGTTCGGCACCCGGCCCGCCCCATGGGGCACCGTGAAGGCGGTGTTCGAACGGATGCGCGATCTGGGGGTGGACCGGCTGCGGGTGCTGGATCTGTCCACCCGGCGCAGCGACACGGTGCGCGCGGTGGAGATGGCCAAGGAATCCGGCTTCCACGTGACCGTGGCCCACCTGCTGGACTGGTCCGACCTGGGTGGCGCGGCGGATCGGCTCGTGTCGGATGCGCAGGCCTACCTGTTCGCCGGGGCGGATGCGGTGACCCTCCACGATCCGTTCGGGGTGCTCACCCCGCCGCTGGCCGAGCGCCTCGTGGCCGCCTACCGGACCCATTTCGGGGCCCCCCTGCGGGTGCACACCCATGACGTGAGCCTCCTGGGGGTGGCCGCGGCAGAGGCGGCCCTGCGGGCCGGGGCCACCGGCGCCGACGTGACCGTCTCGGCGGCGGCCTGGGCATACAGCCCCCCCCAGGCCGAGTCCCTCGTGATGGCCCTGCGGGGCACCCCCTTGGACCCCGGCGTGGATCTGGAGGCGCTGGAGGAGGCGGCGGCCGTTCTGGAGGGTCTCAAGGCCCAGAAGGGCTTCCGGTACCGGGCCGTGTACGGCGTGGACCACGCCGGGCTTTCGGGGGGGCTTCCGGCCGTGGTGCGCCAGGCCATGCTCGAGGAAGTCCGCCGCCGCCACCTGCGCGCCCTCCTGGAGCCGGCCCTGGCCCGGTTCCGGTCCGTGTGGGAGGCCCTGGGACGTCCCCCCTTGCTCCGCCCGTTCCTGCAGGCCGCCTGCGCCCAGGCGGTGGAGGACGCCCGCACCGGCCGGCCGTTCCGGACGCTCGCCCCCGCCACGGTGCGGTACCTCCTGGGGGAGCACGGCCCCCCCATGCCCGGATGCCGGGCCGACCTGATCGACCGGGCGGGTGGCATCGGGGGCGAGATCCGGCGTCTGCCCGAGTTGGACGAACTGCCCCCTGAGGCGTTCGCCGACGAGGACGACCGGTTGCTCTACGCGCTGTTCCCCAGGGCTGCGGCGTCGTTCTTCGAACGCCGGGCAGCCGGCACCGCGGGCCGGGGCCGCCCGGCACCGTACCCGGTGGACGGTCCGTCCGTCCCGGTACCCTCGGCGGTGCCACGCCAGATCTGGATCACGCGCGGCGGCGAGACCCACGGCGTGATCCTCGAGGGGATGGGCCCCTGGGAGGGCACCCGCAGGCCGCTGTTCCTCCGGGTGGGGCCCCACCGGGCCCGGGTGGACGTGGAGTTCCCGCCCCAGGGCGGGGCCGTGTACACGATCCATCTCCACGGCAAGACCCGCCGGGTGGAGATCGCCGAGGTGCTTCCCCCGGGCACCCGGGGGCTTCCCGTGGTGCTCCGGGAGGAGGAACACACCACCGAGGTCCTGTTCGCGTTCTCTCGGCCGTCCCGGTGAATGCCATGGAGCTGCGCGGGCGATCGGTGCTGGTGCTCGCCTCGGCATCGCCCAGGCGGCTGGACCTGCTGGCCCGGCTGGGGATCCCGGTGGAGGTCCGGCCCAGCCGGGTGGACGAGAGCCTCCCTCCGGGCCGGCCGCTGGCAGAGGCCCTTGAGGAGGTGGCCCGCCGGAAGGCTGCGGCCGTGGCCCGGGAGGTGGGGGGCGCCTGGGTGCTGGCCGCCGACACCGCGGTGGTGCTCGGAGGGCGCGTGATGGGAAAACCCCGGGGCCGGAAGGAGGCCCGCGAGATGCTCCGGGCGCTTTCGGGCCGCGTGCACCGGGTGGTCACGGCCGTGGCCCTCCTGGGGCCCGGCACGGACCGAACGGTGGCCGTGGAGACCCGGGTGCGATTCCGGAGGCTTTCCGAGGCCGAGATCGCGTGGTACACGGGTCTGGACGAGCCCTACGACAAGGCCGGGGCCTACGGGATCCAGGGCCGGGGGGCGTTCCTCGTCGAATCCATCGAGGGATCCTACACCAACGTGGTGGGGCTTCCGTTGAGCGAGACCGTGGACCTGCTCCGGTCCACAGGGCTCTTGCCGTGGAGGCTCGAGGAGGACGAGGCGTGAGCGGGTCGGACGTGGAGGTGGGCGCGCGCTACGCACGGGTGCTGGAACGGGTCCGGCAGGCCGCACGCGAGGCGGGCAGGGATCCGGCCGGGGTCCGGCTCGTGGCGGTGAGCAAGAAAGTGGACTCCGCTCGGATCCGGGCGGCGTACCGTGCAGGGGCGCGGGACTTCGGCGAAAACTACGTGCAGGAGGCCCTGGGCAAGATCCCGGAGCTCCCGGACGATGCGCGGTGGCACATGATCGGCCACCTCCAGACGAACAAGGCCAAGCGGGCCGTGGAGGCGTTCGCGTGGATCCACTCCCTGGACCGGCCTTCCCTGGGCGAGGCCCTGGAGAAGGCGGCGGCCCGGAGGGATCGGCGCGTGAACGTGCTCATCCAGGTCAACGTGGGAGGCGAGTCCACCAAGTCGGGCGCCGATCCCGAGGGGGCCGTGGCCCTGGCCCGCAGGGCCGGGGAGTGGCCCCATCTGCGGATCCGGGGCCTCATGGCCATCCCTCCCTGGAGAGAGGATCCCGAGGAGGTGCGCCCGTACTTCCGGGCCCTGCGGGAGCTGAGGGACCGGATCGCCTCCCTGGCGCTTCCAGGGGTGGGGATGGAGGAGCTCAGCATGGGAATGAGCCACGACTTTGCCGTGGCCGTGCAGGAGGGGGCCACGATGGTTCGGGTGGGCACGGCCGTTTTCGGCCCCAGGATCTGAGACCGGCAGTCGGCAACGGGACGGGAAATCATGAGCGGACTCCCCCGAATCGCGGTGGTGGGCGTGGGCAACATGGGCGAGGCCCTGGTGAAGGGCCTGCTGGACCGGGGCCTGGCACGGCCCGAAGGCCTCTCGGCCGCCGAGAAGGTGCCGGAACGGGCCCGGCAGGTGGCCGAGCGGTACGGGATCCAGGTGGTCCCTTCCGCCGAGGAGGCGTGCCGGGGCGCTTCCCTGGTGGTGCTGGCCGTGAAGCCCCAGGACGTGGACCCGGCCCTGGCGGGCATCCGGGCCACCCGCCCGGCTCTGGTGGTGAGCGTGTGTGCCGGCGTCACCCTGGCCCAACTGGAGCGGGGTCTTCCGGAGGGCACGGCGGTCGTCCGGGTGATGCCCAATACGCCGGCCCTGGTGGGGGAGGGCGTGAGCGTGTACTGTGCCAACGCCCGCGTCGCCCCCGAGCACGAGGACCAGGTGCGCCGGCTGCTGGGCGCGCTGGGCCCGGTCCACCGCGTGGACCGGGAGGACCTGATGGACGCGGTCACGGGCCTGAGCGGGAGCGGCCCGGCCTACGTGTTCGCCTTCCTGGAGGCCCTGGCGGACGGAGGCGTGCTCGTGGGCCTGCCCCGGCCCCTCGCCCGGGCCCTGGCGCTCCAGACCGTCCTGGGAGCCGTGCGGCTGGCCGCCGCCTCCGGGGAGCACACCGCCGAGCTCAAGGACCGGGTGGCGTCCCCCGGGGGCACGACGATCTGGGGGCTCCGGGAACTGGAGCGCAACGGGTTCCGGGCGGCCGTGATCGAGGCCGTACGGGCGGCCACCGAGCGTTCCCGCCAACTGGGAGGCTGATCGATGTTCGTTCTCGCCAACTTCCTGTTCGGCCTGGCCCAGGTCCTGGACCTGTTGCTGAACATCTACTTCTGGCTCGTGCTGGTTCGGGCGCTCCTGTCGTGGGTGAACCCGGATCCTTTCAACCCCATCGTGCGCTTCCTGCACCGGGCCACCGATCCGGTCCTCCTTTGGGTCCGCCGGAAGGTGCCGGTGGTGTTCGGCGGGCTGGACTTTTCGCCCATGCTCGTCATCCTGGGGATCTACTTCTTGCGGATCTTCCTCGTGCGCTCGCTGGTGGACGTGGCCATGCGACTGCGCTGACAGCAGCCCGGCGCGGGCACCCCTGCCCGCGCGAGGACCCGGAGGGACCCAGCCATGCGCCTCACCGCGGCCGATGTGATGGAGCAGACGTTCCGGATCGCGTTTCGGGGGTTCGATCCCGTGGAGGTGGACGCCTTTCTCCAGCGGGTCGCGGACGAGCTGGACCGGCTCCAGGAGGAGCGGGACCGCCTGGCCCGGGAGCTGGAGGAGGAAAAGCGGGCGCGGAAGACCCTGGAGGAGGCCCTGGCGGCCGCCCGCACCCTGCAGGAGGGGATCCTGGAGAAGGCCCGGCAGGAGGCCGAGCTGGTGGTGGAGCAGGCCCGCATCCGCGCCGACCGGATCCTGGCCGAGGCGAACGAGCAACTGGTGGCCCTCCGCCGCCAAGTGGAGGCGATCCGGGAGCGGCGCGCCCTCTGGCTCGGAGAGGTGGAGGGGCTGGCCCAGACGCTTGCGGCATGGGCCCGGGAGCGACGGGAGGGCGGCCCCGGGGGACCCGAGTTGATCGCCGAGGACGGCGGCCAGCCCCCTCCTGCGCCGGAGACCGCTGGAGACGACCCGGATGCCGGTGCGTGACGGTCCTTCAGGGGCGGTCCTCCAGGTGTGGGTCCAGCCCCGGGCCTCGCGCACGGAGGCGGCCGGAGTCCAGGGCGACGCGGTGCGGATCCGCGTGGCCGCCCCCCCGGCCGGGGGCGAGGCCAACCGGGAGCTGGTGCGGTTCCTGGCCGAGGTCCTGGGGCTCCCGAAACGGGCGGTGGAGATCGTGCGGGGGCACACGGCCCGCCGCAAGGTCGTGCGCATTCGAGACGTGGAGGCGGCCGCGG
>CAZBGL010000044.1:0-6183 GCA_964491375.1 uncultured Thermodesulfobacteriota bacterium
GCGTCCGTGGCCTGCACGGCCAGGGTCACGTTACCGGTCGTCGGTATCCGGTCGGTGTCCGACGTCAGGGTCAGCGTGGCCAGGTCGCCGGCCTCCACCTGGATCTGGGCCGCGTCGCTCGTGGCCCCCTGGACCGTGGCCGTGACCAGGGCCGTGCCCACCTTTTCGCTGGTGAGCTTGACCTGGACCTGCCCGTTCGAGTCCGTCTTGCGGGTCTTGGCGTCCAGGTCGCCCAAAGTGGTGTCGAAGGTCACCGTGAGGCCCTCCAGCGGGTTCCCGGCGTGGTCCTTGACCGTGAACGTCACCGTGGCGCCGGTGCCGCTGGTGTCGCTGGCCGTGATCGTGTCCGCGGAGCTGCTCACCTCGATGGTCGGCGCCTCCACGGCCACGGACACCGACTGCGTCAGGCTCCCCCATACGGCGGTGATCGTGGCGGTGCCCGCCTGGGTGCCCTGGAACGTCACCGAGGCCTTGCCCGAGGCGTCGGACGTGGCCGTGCTCGCCGAGAGCGACCCGACGGACGACGGGCTCAGCCGAAACGAAACGGTCTCGCCCTGGGCCGGCTGGCCGTCGGCGCCGGTCAGCGTGGCGGTCACCTGGATCCCGCTGCCGCCGGCGGTCACTCTGGCCGGCGAGGGCACCTCCACCGTGAGCGAGGCGGTGCCGGTTCCATCCCCCGTTCCCGCCGCCCCCCCGTCGTCCTGTTGGGTTTCCCCCGAGACAACCGGCGCGTTCGGGGGAGGGGGGTTGCCCGAGTCCTCCGTGCCGCAGGCGGCCGTCCCCACGGCCAAGCCGAACGCCACGAGGATCCTTGCCACCGAGAACCACCTCATCCGCGCAACGGACATGGAACGTCTCCCTTGCCGCCCGCCCGGCCCCGAGACATCGCTACTCGGGTTTGGCCGATTCCATCGGGTTGATAAAGGTCAGCACGATCCGGCCCTGATCGTGGACCGAATCGTCGTTGAGTACGTCGCGGGCATACACGTCCACCACGGCCGTCATGGTCCGCACGGCCGCCTTTTGCTCCTCGGTGCCGAACAGGAAGAGGTGGCGGAGGCCGCCTTCGCGGGTCTTCATCTCCACGGGCACCAGCACGACCTGGATGTCGGCGGATCCACCGGAGTCCACCTCCACGTTGACCCACTGTGTCCGGCTGGGCGCAAAGGCCCGGGACGCTCCGGTGGCGTCAAGGTACGTGATGTCCACCCGGTACACGACCAGGGGAACTCCTTCCTCTACGCCCGGCCGGGGCTCGTTCCGCACCGTGACGACCCCGAGGTCCGGCCCCAGTTCGTATCCCTCTTCCACCGTCTCGGTGGGGTCGGGAAACCCGTCACCCTCACCCTCGTCGTTGGTGTCCGGATCCCCGTCCAGGCCCGAATCGTCCGTTTTCTCCACCGCCAGGAACACCGGGGCCGTGGATCCGCTCGTGTCGGCGATCTTTGCCACCACGAGCCGGTTGCCCGCTTCGAAATCGTCTGCCGTGCCACAACTCCACAAAACAAGGGCCATTCCCAGCGCAAACACGTATCCGATGATCTGGCGCATGACGTTCCATCCCGCGGCAGAGGCTATTTCACGGTGTATGCCGCCTCGAACTTGTCCGTCAGAAGACCGTTGGCGTTCCGGTACGTGACCCCCACCCGCACCCGGACGTCCACGTCCTTTCCCGCAACGGGTGGAATCGGGTTGGGGAAGGTGAGCAGATAGGTCTCCAGGGGGGGCAGCGCCGCCACCTGGTCGGGGATCGTCTGGCCGAAGGCGGTCAGGAGGTCGCTCGCCGTGGGCGCCTGGAAGAACTGCCCGCCGGTCTGCTCGGCAAAGGTCTGGAGGTCGGCGAGGCCTATGTCCGACAGCTCGGATCCCAGCCCCACGGTGAACACCACCAGGTCGTTCTCCTTGGCCAGATTGAGTCCTTGGTACCGGGTACTCGTAGGGTCGTTGAGCCACACATCCGGACCTCCCAGGACCGAGTCCACGGTGTCGTCGCCGTCGGTCAACAGCACCACGGCGCGCTTGCCCGGACGGGTGCCCACCGCCTTGACCGCCTCGGTGAGGGCTGCGCCCAGGTTGGTCGCCCCGTCGGCCGTGAACTTCTCGATGGCCTCGTTGAGCGCGCTCTGGTCATCGGTGAGCTGCTGGACCACCCGGGCGTCGTCGTCGAAGTCCACGATGGCCACCTGGTCACCGGGATTCATGAGGGACACGAACAGCTTGGCCGCCTCCCGGGCCACCTGGATCCGGCTCTCACCGGTCTCGGTGGTGGCCGTCATCGAACCGCTCGAGTCGATGACCAGGGCCACCACCCGGTTCTGGGAGGTCACCGTGTCCAGGTCCTGGTCTTCGGGGTCCACCGTCTTGGGAGCGGTGCGGGGGTCCAGGACCACGACGAAGTTGTACTTGTTCAATGTGCCGATGAACGTCCCGTTCTGGTCTTCCACCCGGGCGTACACGTTCACCCGGTCCAGATCCCGGTCGTACTCCACGCTGAACGTGAGACCGAGGGCCGTGACAGTGGCGTCGGACAGATCCTGGAAAGCGGGCGACGAGGCGGCCGTGTCCCCGGGTGCATACCGGGCGGGATCCGGAGCGTATTCGTCGGATCCGCATCCCCACGCCCCGGTCAGCAGCGCCGCGAGGGAAAGCGCGAACAGGATCCGGCGCACCAAACCACGAACGTTCATGTATCCACCCACAGTTCCTCCAGCAGTGCGGCAACGGTCTCCCGGGGCGCCCGGTGGCCCCACTCGGCCCGGCCGATTCCCCGAAGGACCACCCAGGCCGGTTCGCCCGCCCGGTTTTTCTTGTCGTGCCGGAGGGCCACGAGGATCTTTTCGGCGTCCACGTCCGGTATCCTTAGGGGATACCCGAGGGCCCGGAGCACGGCCTCGATCCGGCCGGCGTCCCGTGCCCCCAGGAGCCCCAGCCGTTCGGACAACCGCGCCGCGAACGCCAACCCCACGGCCACGGCCTCGCCGTGGGTGAGCCGGCCGAACCCGGCCGCCGCCTCCAGGGCGTGGCCCAGGGTGTGGCCCAGGTTGAGCACGGCCCGCCGGCCCGACTCCCGCTCGTCCGCCTCCACCACCCGGGCCTTCACGCCCACCGCCCGGGCCACCGCCTCCTCCAGGGCCTCGGGATCCTCCACGAGGCGCGCGCCCCTCTCCTCCACCAGCCGGAAAAGGTCCGGGTCGCCCAAGAGGCCCGCCTTGACGACCTCGGCCAGCCCGGAGAGCACCTCCCGCTCCGGCAAGGTGGAGAGGGTCTCCAGATCGGCCGCCACGAGCCGGGGCTGGTGGAACGCGCCGATCAGGTTCTTGCCCCGGGGATGGTCGATCCCGGTCTTCCCCCCCACGCTCGAATCCACGGCCGCAAGGAGCGTGGTGGGCACCTGCACGAAGTCGATCCCCCGCATGAAGGTGGCCGCGGCAAACCCGGCCACGTCCCCCACCACCCCTCCGCCCAGGGCCGCCACGCAGTCGCCCCGCTCGACACCGGCGTCCACCCAGGCGTCCCAGAACCTCCGGGCGCTCTCCAGCGTCTTGTGCGCCTCCCCGGGCTCCATCAACGACTGTCCCAGCACCCGGGCCCCGGCGTGCTCCAGGCCGGCCACGAGCGCCTCCCCCCACAGCCTCCACACCGTTCGGTCCGACGCCACGACCACCCGCCGGCCCTCCAGTACCTCGCGCGCCCGTGGCTCCCGGCCCAGGAGGGGAAGGTATCCAAAGCCGACCCCCACGGAATAGGACCGTTCACCCAGGTTCACCCGGATCCATCTCACGCGCGAACTCCGCGCCGTAGCGCCGTAGGATCTCTTCGGCCACCGCTCCGGGGTCGCGACCGGCCGTGTCCACCTGGCGGGGCACCGACCGGTACAGGTGCTCCCGCTCCCGCCAAAGCCTCCGGGCCGCGCCGAGTGGATCGGTCCCTTCCAGCAGGGGACGCGCCTCCCCGCTCTCCATGACCCGGGCCACGCACACATCTACGGGCGCCAGGAGGTTCACGGTGAGGTGACGGGCCAGCAGGTCCCGGTTCTCCTCCCGGGTCAACACCCCGCCGCCCGTGGCCACCACCGTCCTCTGCCCACCCAGTACCCGGCGGAGGGCTTCGGTCTCCAGGGCCCGGAACCGCCCCTCGCCCTCCTCCGCAAAGATCCGGGGCACCGGTTTCCCGGCCAGAGCCTCGATCTCCCGGTCCAGGTCCACGAACCGCCAGCCGAGGCGCCGTGCGAGTTCCCGGCCCACCGCGCTCTTGCCCGCCCCCATGAACCCGGTGAGAATCAGGACCCCTGCCACCACCGGTTGATCCGGTCCAGGTAGGCCTCCAGGGCCTTCCTCAGGTCCGCCACGGAGTCGGCGCCGAACTTGGCCACCAGGGCCCGGGCCAGTTCGAACGCCAGCGCGGCCTCCCCCACCACGCTGGCCGCGGGCACCGCGCACACGTCGCTCCGCTCCCGGGACGCGTCCGCCGGCCGGCCGGTGGCCACGTCCACGGTTCGAAGAGGGCGCATCAGCGTGGGGATCGGTTTCATGGCGGCCCGCACCCACACGGCCTCGCCGTTGGTGATCCCCCCCTCGAGACCGCCGGCCCGGTTGGTGGGACGGCGCACGCCCCCCCGGCGGCGGTCCCCGGGACCGCCGGGAAGGATCTCGTCGTGCACCTGGGATCCGGGCCGCCGGGCCGCCTCGAACCCGATGCCCACTTCCACGCCCTTGACCGCGGGGATGGACAGGAACGCCGCGCCCAGGCGGGCGTCCAGCCGCTCTTCGGCCACGGCGTGCGTCCCGAGCCCGGCGGGCACCTCGGTGGCAAAGCAGACAAAGGTCCCGCCCAGGGTGTCCCCGCGGGCCCGCGCCTCGTCCACCGCGCTGACGGCCCGGGCGTCCGCGTCCGGGTCGGGCATGCGGAGCCTACCCCGCTCCGCCCGCTCGTGGAGTTCCGGGAACGAACCGTCCCAAGGGGCCTCCACCTCGCCCACCGAGGTGACGAACGACCCCACCCGGATGCCCACCACGCCCAGAACGGCCTTGGCCACCGCCCCGGCCGCCACCCGGGCGGCCGTCTCACGGGCGCTCGCGCGCTCCAGAACGTCCCGCGCGTCGTCCAGCCCGTGCTTGAGCATCCCCGGCAGGTCCGCGTGCCCCGGCCGCACCCGTGTGAGCCTCGGCACGGCCCCGCGATCGGCGGCCAACGGGCTCATCCCCCGGCGCCAGTTCTCCCAGTCCCGGTTGCGCACCGCCAGGACCACGGGAGCACCGGTGGTCCGCCCCCACCGCACCCCGCCTAAGATCTCCACGCGGTCCGCCTCGATCGTCATCCGGCCTCCCCGGCCGTAGCCGCCCTGTCGGCGCGCCAGGTCCCGGTCGATCGCCCCAGGGTCCAGGTCCAATCCCGCGGGCACCCCCTCCACCACCGCCAACACCAGGGGCCCGTGCGACTCGCCGGCCGTTCGGAACCGCAACTCCATCACAGGTTCTGGGCCATGGCCGACGGGGCGGCCTGGCGGTTCACGATCTTGGGGGTGATGAAGATGATGAGCTCGGTCTTGTCCACCCGTTTGTCTTTTTTCTTGAACAGCCAGCCCAGCACGGGAATCCGGGACAGCAACGGGATGCCGCTTTCGGTATTGGACTGGGTGTCCGTGATGATGCCGCCGATCACGGCGGTTTCACCGTCCTTCACCAGCACCTCGGTGGTGGCCGAACGGGTCTCCTTGGCCGGAGTACGGGAGTCCACGGCCACGAACGCCGCCGAGGGGGCGTCCTTGGTGACCTGGATCTTCATGATGATCGAGCCGTCCGAGGTCACGTGGGGGGTGACGTTGAGCCGGAGCTTGTACTCGATGGACTGGGTCTCGATCTTCTCTTCGGTGGCCGTGGTGAACGGGATCTCGATTCCCTGGCTGATCTCGGCGGTCTTGTTGTCCAAGGTCGTGACCCGGGGCGAGGAGATCACCCGGCCGTGCCCGGAGGTTTCGATGGCCGACAGCCGCAGGTCCAGGGTGAGGATGTCGTTCACGTGCCCGAGCGTGAGGGCCAGCGCCCCTCCGGGACCCCCGGCACCGCCTGCGCTCGGGAAGTTCACCGCGAAGTTGCCCACCCCGGTGTCCCCCGCGAGGCTGATGGAATGCGGGAACGCCCAGTCGGTTGCGTTGCCCGTGGCCGTGCTCGCGGTGAACCGCCC
>CAZBGL010000045.1:0-4994 GCA_964491375.1 uncultured Thermodesulfobacteriota bacterium
GCTGGAGCGGGGCGGTGCCGGCGTGGGGGCCTGGCCCGGTAGCGTGGGGGTCGGGTGCTGCCCCCGTGGGAGGGTTGTCGGGTTTCGTGCCTTTGCTTCGCCTCGGGGATGGGCCCGGGCGAGTCCCCCCGAGGCCGGGCCTGGCCGCGGGGCCGGATCACTCGCTCCCCGGCGCGCCCAGGGCCATGAAGTCGATCACCTTTCCCAGTTCCAGCTCCCGCACGCCCAGGCACCGGGCGCCCATGGCCTCGGCCAGCACCCGGGCGTAGGCGTAGGAGTGGATCCACGTCAGATCGGTGTCCACCACCAGGGTGCGGATGCCGGCCCGGCGAATGCGCCGGGCCTGCTCCAGGGCCTCCTCGAACGGTTCCCTTCCCGCCATGCTGATGTTGGCTTTCCCGTCCGTCAGGAGCACGAGCAGGGGGATCCGGCCGGGGTGCTTGCGCCGTTCCGCGTGGAACGCCTGGAGGCACTTGGCCAGGGCAAGGGCCAGCGGGGACTTCCCGCCGGTGGGCAGGTTCCGCAGGCGCCGCTGGGCCTGCTCCACGCTCGTGGTAAACGGAAGGACCAGCCGCGCCTCGGTGCCCCGGAACGCCAGCAGACCCACCCGGTCGCGCTTCTGGTAGGCGTCGGCCAGCAAGGAGAGCACGATCCCCTTGGCCTTGGCCATGACCTCCTCCACGCCCATGGAACCCGAGGCGTCCACGGCGAACAGGAGGCTCACGCCGGAGCGGCGCGCCAGCACCTTTTCGCGGAAGTCGGGCGGGAGGACGCGAACCCTCCCGGGAGGGGCGAGGCCCAGTTTCCGGCGCCGCACCTGGTGGGGTGCGGCCGCCCGGAGCGTGGCGTCCAGGGCGAGCGACCGGACGCGGGCCCGGGGGAGGCGCGCGCGCACGTAGCGGCCGGTGTCGGGCGCGGCCCGGTTCCTCACCCGGCGCCCCCGGGCCAGGTGCTTCTGCACCACGCGGTTGACCAGCGTGCCCCGGATCCCGAAGCGCCCCGCCGGGGCGAACACGGTCTGGTCCACCACGATCCGGTCACCGGGCTTCTTGCCCGGGTTCAGGGGGAGTCTTTTTTTTTTCGGGGGTGGGGCGCCCTGCGCGCCTTCTGGGCCTCGCGGGTCCGGCGGACCGAGGTGACCACTTCCTCTTCCGACAGGACCCTGTCGTCGAAGGGGTTCTTCCGCACCCTGTGGGGGTACACCAGGAAGGCGGCCTCGGCGATGTCCTCGTCGGTGACCCGGGTGCGGCCCCGGAAGGCGGCCAGGGCCCGCACGGTTTTCACCATGGCCAGGTCCGAGCGGTGGCCGTCCACGTTCAGGTCCACGCTCAGGGTGGCGATCACCTCCAGGTCGTCGTCTCCCACGCGCACGTCGGGCAGGAGCCCTTCGGCGCGCACGATGGCGTCGCGCACCTCGGCGTCCTTGCGGGCCCACCGCCGGCGGAACCCCTCGGGGTCGGCCTCGTACGCCTGCCGCCGCTTGATGACCTCCACCCGGAGGGCCGGGTCCCGGATCCCCTCGACGTCCACGCACAGGCCGAACCGGTCGAGCAACTGGGGCCGCAGCTCGCCCTCCTCCGGGTTCATGGTGCCCACGAGCACGAAGTGAGAGGGATGGCTGTACGACACCCCTTCCCGCTCCACGTGGTTCACCCCCATGGCGGCCGCGTCCAGGAGCACGTCCACGATGTGGTCGTCGAGGAGGTTCACCTCGTCCACGTACAGGATGCCCCGGTGGACGTGGCCCAGCACGCCGGGTTCGAACTTCTTCTCGCCCGTGCGCAGGGCGTGCTCGATGTCCAGGGAGCCCACCACCCGGTCCTCGGTGGCGCCCACGGGGAGGTCCAGCACGCGCATCTTGCGCCGCCCCACGGGCAGGCGTTCCCCCGCCCGCCTGCGCCCGCGGCAATCGGCGCACATGAGCTCCTCCCGCTCCGGGTGGCACCCGAACGGGCAGTCCGCCACCACGTCGATCTCGGGCAGCAGTTGGGCCAGGGCGCGCACCGCGGTGGACTTGGCGGTGCCCTTCTCGCCCCGGATCAACACCCCGTCGATGGTGGGGTCGATCACGTTCAGCACCAGGGCCAGTTTCATGCGGTCCTGGCCCACGAGGGCCGAGAACGGAAACACGTGGCTGTGGGGCATCTCCCTGCTCCTTGCGGCAAAGGCCAGATATGCTAGCACGGCGGGCCGTGGAAGGGCACCCCGGCCCTGTTTCCAGGGGCGGCGTTGGGGTAAGGTAGGGAGCATGAGACGGGTTGTCCACGCCTGCCTGGTGGTGTACCTCGCCGTCGCCCTGGCCGCCGGTCCGGCCGGGGCCCGGGCGCTCTCCCGGGCCGAGGAACGCAAGCTCGGCGAGCGGGTCCTGGCCCAGGTGCGCCGGGAGTTCCGGGTGCTCGACGACCCGTACCTGACCCGGTACCTGCGGGAGGTCGGCGGACGGGTGGCCCGCGGGATGCCCGACCTGGCCTTCGAGCCCCGGTTCCACCTGGTGCTGGATTCCCGGGTGAACGCGTTCGCCGTGCCGGGGGGACACGTGTTCGTGACGTCCCAGACCGTTCTGGCATGCCAGGACGAGAGCGAACTGGCCGGGGTGCTGGCCCACGAGGTGGCCCACGTGGCCGCCCGGCACATCGCACACCGGGTGGAGAAGGCGGCCAAGGTGAACCTGGGAGCCCTGGCCGCGGTGCTGGCCAGCGTGTTCCTGGGCAGCCCCAAGGCGGGCGCGGCCCTGGGCACGTTCGCCCTGGCCGGGGCCCAGGCCAAGATGCTCCAGTACAGCCGGGAGGACGAGGAGGACGCCGACCGGCGGGCCGTGCGGGCCCTGGTGAAGGCGGGGTACGACCCTTGGGGGATCGTGCGGTTCATGGAGACGATCCGGCGGCAGTCCCCGGTCCCGGACGGGGTTCCCGCCTATCTGTTCACCCATCCCTTGCCGGCGAACCGAGAGGCGTACCTGGCCGCCATGATCGACGGCCGGCCTCCGGATCGGCCTTCCGGCCCCCCCGAGGGGCTGTGGCGGGCCCAGGCCCGGGTGCTGGTGGCCGAGTCCCGGGACGCGGGCGAGGCCCTGTTCCGGCAGCGCACGCGGGAGCACCCGGAGAGCCCCTCGGCATGGCTCGGGTTGGCCCTGCTGGTGCGGGAGGCGGGCCGGTACGACGAGGCCCTGGAAGTCCTGGCCAGGGCCGAGAAGTTGGCTCCCGACGACCCGGAGATCCTGCACGAAAAGGCGGCCACGTGGCTTCGCCAGGGCCGCAGGGAGGATGCGCTGGCCCTGCTCGAGCGCCTCCGGCGCTCGGGAAGGGCCCCGCTGCCGGCCCTGCAGGACCTGGCCTGGGCGTACCTGGAGGCCGACCAGCCGGAGAAAGCCCTTGCGGTGTACGACGAGATCGCCAGGGCGGCGCCGGACTGGGGGAAGCTCGCCTACTACCGGGGGCTCGCCCTGGGCAGAGCGGGCCGGACGGGTGAGGGGCACGAGCTCCTGGGCGACTACTACCGCAGCGCCGGCCGCCTCGATCTCGCGGCCCGCCACTACCGTCTGGCCGTGAAGGCCCTCCCCGAAGGCGAGCGCCGGGAGGCCGTCCGCAGGAAGCTCCGGGCCCTGGGAGCCTCTCCGGGACGCTGAGGGGTCGGGCAGACGAGGCCCGGCAGCGTGGGGCCCTCCCGGGTCCAGTTTGAGGCAGGTGGTCCGCCAGGGGCCTTGGGGCCACGGCCGCCGTTTCAGGATCCAGAGGACGGCGTTCACCGTGGTCTGGGTTTCTGGCCCCTGAAACGGGCGGCCTCCGAGCCGCGATGAGTCCCGTGGGGTTGTGGCGCGAGAACCGAAGGCCCTGGGGACCGCGGCTCCGGAGGCCGCGGGGCCCGGTACCCTGGTTCGCCGCGGCACCGTGCTGCTGGCGAAACCGAGAACCGAACCGCAGGTGGGGTGGTGCCGGCGGGAAGCGGGCCGGCCGCGCGCCCCGGATCCCGTCGCAGGTGGCGGGGCCGGTTCCCGCTCCCGCGTGGGGGGGACAGGGGAGGGGGCGATACGAGGGCGGCCCGCGCCCTGGGCGGGAGGCCCAACGGCCTTCTAGACGAAGCGAAGGGACCCGCCTCCTCGGCCTTCCAACCGTTCCAGATGCCGCCAGCCGTGGGTCCCGAGGGGGCGTCTTTACTTTCCGGACCGCGTTTGGTACGGTCCGCGCGTCCTCGGCCGGGATTTCCCCGTTGAGGCGGGGGCTGCGGCGGGCAGTCCCCGCCTGACCGTGGAAGTCCGGCGTGGAGATGGGAAACCATGGCGCTCAAGGTGTACAACACCCTCAGCCAGAAGAAGGAACCGTTCGAGCCCGCGGAACCGGGTCGGGTGGGCATGTACGTGTGCGGGGTCACGGTGTACGACCTGTGCCACGTGGGCCACGCCCGGGCGGCCGTGGTGTTCGACGTGGTGTACCGGTACCTCCGGTACAGCTCGTACGAGGTGGTGTACGTCCGGAACTTCACGGACATCGACGACAAGATCATCCGGCGGGCCAACGAGGAGGGCGTGGAGGCGCGGGAGATCGCCGAGCGCTACATCGAGGCGTTCTACCGGGACATGGACGCCCTGGGGGTGGAGCGGCCCACCCACGAGCCCCGGGCCACCGAACACGTGGAGGACATGATCGCCCACGTGGAGAGACTCGTGGCGAAGGGCCACGCCTACGTGGTGGACGGCGACGTGTACTTCGCGGTGGAGAGCTTTCCGGGGTACGGCAAGCTCTCCAAGCGCTCCCTCGACGAGATGGTGGCCGGCGCGCGGGTGGAGGTGGACCCCCGGAAGAAGAACCCGCTGGACTTCGCCCTGTGGAAGGCCTCCAAGCCCGGGGAGCCCGCCTGGCCCAGCCCCTGGGGGCCGGGCCGGCCCGGCTGGCACATCGAGTGCAGCGTGATGGGCCAGAAGTACCTGGGAGAGACCCTGGACATCCACGGCGGGGGCAAGGACCTGGTCTTCCCCCACCACGAGAACGAGATCGCCC
>CAZBGL010000046.1:0-5578 GCA_964491375.1 uncultured Thermodesulfobacteriota bacterium
TGAAGGTCCTCATATCGGTGGGCTGCTTGGCCAGGAAGGCGGCGCCCGACTCCAGGCGGTGGATGTCCAGAAGGGTGGAGATCATCGAGGCCATCCGGCCCGTGGCCCGGTGGGCGATCTCCAGGAGCTGACGGAGATCCCCCTGGGGCAGCCGGCCCTCCAGCACGTCCTGGACGGCCGAGCGGTAGGAGTCGGGATCCCCCACGTCCCTCCAGTAGCCCTCGGCCGTGCACCCGTAGATGGGGATCTCGTGTCCCAGGAGCAGGGGGAACAGGTCCTTGGAGAAGTCGTACGGCCGGCCCTTGGGGATGTGGGCGAACACCTCGGGTTCCAGCACGTAGATGCCCGTGTTCACGGTGTCGCTGAACACCTCGCCCCATCCGGGCTTTTCGAGGAAGCGCAGGATCCGGCCGTCCTGGCCCACGATGACCACTCCGAACTGGAGCGGGTTGGGCACGCGGGTCAAGGTGATCGTCACCGAGGCCTGGCGCGCCCGGTGGAAGGCCACGATCTCGCCGAGGTCGAAGTCCGTGATCACGTCGCCCGACACGACCAGGAAGGTGGAGTCGAGGAACGCCTCGGCCAGCTTCACCGCACCGGCCGTGCCGTAGTCGTCGTCCGGGAGCACGTACTCCAGGTGCATGCCCAGCCCGGAGCCGTCCCCGAAGTAGTCCCGGATCACGTCGGGCATGTAGTACAGGAGCACCACCACCTCGCGGATCCCGGCATCGCGCAGGCGCACGAGGATGTGCTCCATCATGGGCCGGTTCAGGAGCGGCACCATGGGCTTGGGCACGCTGTGGGTCAAGGGCTGGATGCGGGTGCCGAATCCGCCGGCCATGAGGACGGCCTTCATGCGGGATCCTCCTGAAAATCGGAAAGGGTGAGGGGATGAGGCCCGGGACTACTGGGGTCGGTCGCCGCCGTAGCGCCGTTCGAGCACCCGGGCCACCTCGGCCTTCAGTTCGTCCAGGCTGCCGGACTTGACCACGTAGGCATCGGCCAGCCACGACGAGTACTCGTTCTTGAACGAACTGTACGCGGTGGAGAGGACCACCGGCAGCTCCCGCCGGGTCTTGGAGAGTTCCTGGAGGATCTGCAGACCGCTCTCCCCCCGCAGCTTGATGTCCAGCACCACGAGGTGCACCGTCTCCCGTTCGAGCAGGGCGCGGGCCTCCTGGCCGTCGGCCGCACAAAGCACCCGGTACCCCTCCTCCTCGAGCTCCTCCCGGTACAGCGCCCGGATGCTCTCTTCGTCGTCCACGACCAAGATCGTGTACATCGGCGCGCCTCCTCCGGACCACACGCTCTCCCAGCAAACCGTGTCATAATAGCATCCTCCCGGGCCCGTTCAAAAAACCCCCCGGGCCGGTTCCTTGACCCCTCGAAAATCCGGCTGATATAGTCCTGACCCTTCGTGCAGGAGGTGGAGCGGAGATGGACGTGCGCGACGCCATCCGGACCCGCCGAAGCGTGCGGCGCTTCCAGGACCGGCCGGTCTCCCGCCAGCAGGCCCTGGAGCTGCTCGAGGCCGCCCGGTGGGCTCCCTCGGGGCTCAACAACCAGCCGTGGCGGTTCGTACTGGTGGAGTCCCCCCAGATCCGGGAACGGCTCGCCGCGTGCACGAAGTACGGCCACATCCTCCGCGGCGCCCCCCTTGCGGTGGCCGTGTTCCTGGACACCCGGTCGTCGTACCACCGGGAGAAGGACATCCAGGGAGTGGGCGCGGCCCTCCAGAATCTCCTGCTCCAGGCGCACGCCTCGGGCCTGGGGGCGTGCTGGATCGGGGAGATCCTGAACCGCCGCCACGATGTGGAGCGCATCCTGGAGGTGCCCGAGGGGCTGGAGCTGATGGCCGTGGTCGCGGTCGGGCACCCGGATGGAGAGGGCCAGGGCAACCCCCAGCGGCGCCCGCTGGAGGACCTCGTGGTCCGCATCGTGTGACCCTTCTGCTACAGGGGAGAGACCATGGCTCCGGTCTCGGTCAAGTTCGGCACCTCCGGATGGCGCGCGGTCCTGTGCGAGGACTTCACGTTCGAGAACGTCCGGATCGTGGTCCAGGCCATCGCCGACCACCTGAACGGCTCGGACGCGCCCTCCGGCGGGGTGCTGGTGGCCCACGACACCCGGTTCATGGGGCCCCGGTTCGCCCGGGTGGCCTGCGAGGTCCTGGCGGGAAACGGGATCCGTTCCGTGCTCCCTCCCCGGGACGTGCCCACGCCCGTGGTGTCGTTCGACATCCTCCGCCACGGCCGGGCCGGGGCCGTGAACTTCACGGCCTCCCACAACCCGCCCGAATACAACGGGGTGAAGTTCAGCCCGGCGTGGGGCGGCCCGGCGCTGCCCGAGACCACGCGGGACATCGAGCGCAGGGCCAACCGCCTCATGGCGGACCGGGCGTACCGCGCCGTGCCGTTCGACCGGGCCCGCGAGCAGGGGCTGGTAGGAACCCACGACCCCCGGCCGGGCTATCTGGAACGCATCCGGGACCTGGTGGACTTCGACGCGGTCCGGGGCGCGGGGTTGTCGGTGGCGGTGGACCCCCTGTACGGGACGGCCCGGGACTACCTGGACGCCCTGCTGGAGGAGGCCGGGTGCCGGGTGGAGCGCCTCCACCACCATCCCGATCCCCTGTTCGGCGGGCGGCCGCCGGAGCCCAGCCGGGCCAACGTTCCGGAACTCATCGAACGGGTGGGCGCCAGCCCCTCCCTGCACCTGGGCCTGGCCACCGACGGCGACGCGGACCGGTTCGGCATCGTGGACCGGGGCGGGAGGTTCATCGAGCCCAACGCGTTCCTCGGCCTCCTGTTCGACTACCTGGTGCGGGAACGGGGCTTCGAGGGCGGCGTGGCCCGCAGCGTGGCCACCACCCACTTCCTGGACGCGGTGGCGCGCGACCTGGACCGGCCGGTGTTCGAAACGCCGGTGGGGTTCAAGTTCATCGGCGATCTCATCCGGAAGGGCCAGGTGGCCCTGGGCGGCGAGGAGTCGGCCGGGCTGTCGATCCGGGGCCACGTGCCGGAAAAGGACGGCATCCTGGCCTGCTGCCTGGCGGCCGAGATGGTGGCCCGCCGGGGCCGCACCCTGGCCGAGCAACTGGAGGAGCTGTACGCCCGGGTGGGCCGGTTCTGGACGCGCCGGCTGAACTTGAGGCTCGGCCCGGATCAGGAGGGAACCCTGGAGGCCAAGCTGGCCTCGCCGCCGGCATCCTTTGCGGGCCTGCGGGTGGAGGACACCGTGACCGTGGACGGCCACAAGTTCCTCCTGGAGGGCGGCTGCTGGATCCTGGTGCGCAAGTCGGGCACCGAGCCCGTGGTGCGCCTGTACGTGGAGGCGCGGGATGCCGGCACGCTCGACCGCCTGGCCGCCGAGGGCAAGGCGTGGATCCTGGGGGAGGGGACCTAGCCGGGGGCTCCTTCGGGCCCCTTCGGGGCCGGGCCGACGGCGCGGGGGGGGACGAGGGCCGAGGGACCGAGGGCCTCCCGGCCTCCTGGCATTCCAGCTTTCCAGCCCCAACTCGGAGGACTTCCCGTGATTCTCGAACATCTCGTCGTGGGAATGATTCAGGCCAACTGCTACATCCTGGGCGACGAGGAGACCCGCCAGGCCGTGGTGATCGACCCGGGGGGGGACACCCCGGTCATCCTGCGGGCGCTCCAGACCCGGGGGCTCGAGCCCGTGGCCGTGCTGGCCACCCACGCCCACTTCGACCACGTGGAGGGCTTGGCCGGCATGAAGCGGGCCACGGGCGCGCCCGTCTACATCCACCGGGCGGAACTGCCGCTTCTGCGGGGGCTCACCGGACAGGGACTCCTGTTCGGGGTGAGCGTGGAGGCCCCGCCCGAGCCGGACGGCTTCCTGGAAGAGGGAGACGAGGTGGCGTTCGGCCCCTACCGGCTCACCGTGCTCCACACGCCCGGCCATTCGCCCGGGTCGGTCAGCTTCCTGATCGACAAAAAGGTCTTCACCGGCGATCTCCTGTTCGCCGGCTCCATCGGCCGGACCGACCTGCAGGGCGGGGACTACGAGACCCTGATCCGGTCGGTGCGCGAAAAAATCTTCACCCTGCCCGAGGACACCGTGGTATACCCGGGTCACGGGCCGGCCACCACGGTGGGCACCGAGAAGCGCACGAACCCGTTCTTCCTCTAGGGGCCGCATGCTCCGCGGTAAAGAGATCCTCCTGGGCGTGACCGGCGGCATCGCCGCGTACAAGAGCGTGTACCTGTGCCGGGAACTCACCCTGCGCGGCGCCAACGTGCACGTGGTGATGACCAAGAACGCCATGAACTTCGTCACGCCGCTCACGTTCCAGACCATCTCGGGCAACCCGGTGACCCACGAGATGTTCGAACTGTTCCGGGGCCCCGAGATCGGCCACGTCTCGCTCGCCGACCGGGCCCACGCCCTGGTGGTGGCGCCGGCCACGGCCAACCTCCTGGGCAAGGTGGCCGGGGGGCTCGCCGACGACTTCCTCTCCACCATGATCATGGCGACCCGGGTGCCGGTGCTGTTCGCGCCGGCCATGAACGTGGTCATGTGGGAGAGCCCCGCGGTCCAGGCCAACGTGCAGAAGCTCAGGAACTGGGGCTACCGGTTCGTGGGCCCGGTGGCCGGGGAACTCGCCTGCGGTGTGACCGGCCGGGGCAAGATGGCCGATCCCCTGCAGATCATCGAGGCCCTGGAGATCCTGCTGTCGCCCAAGGACCTGGAGGGCGAGACCGTGCTCGTCACGGCCGGGCCGACGATCGAGCCCATCGACCCGGTGCGGTACGTCACGAACCATTCGTCCGGCAAGATGGGCTATGCGCTCGCCCGCGCAGCCGTGCGGCGGGGGGCGCGGGTGGTGCTGGTGACCGGGCCCACCGAACTCCCGGACCCCCTGGACGTGCGGGTGGTGCGCGTGACCACGGCCCGGGAGATGCGCGACGCGGTGCTCGCCGAGGCCGAGGCCGCCACCGTGGTCGTCAAGGCGGCCGCGGTGTGCGACTGGCGCCCCGCCCGGGAGGCCGCCGAAAAGATCAAGAAGCGCAGGGGCGAGGTGGCCGCCCTGGAACTGGAGTCCAACCCGGACATCCTGATGGAACTGGGACGGCGCAAACGGCCCGGCCAGATCCTGATCGGGTTCGCGGCCGAGACCCACGACATGGAGGTCAACGCCCGGACCAAGCTGGCCGAAAAGAACCTGGACGCCGTGGTGGCCAACGATGTGACCCGCACCGACGCCGGGTTCCACGCGGACACCAACGAGGTGGTGATCTTCACCGCGGACGGGCAGCGCATCGGGGTGCCCAAGATGGCCAAGGACCGGGTGGCGGACCGGATCCTCGCCCTGGTTGTCAAAATGCGCCGGGGCGGGCACCCGCCGGCCGAGGCACCCCGGGCCGAGCGGGCCGAGTTCTGGAAGGAAGGTTGAATCGACGGAGGGTCTGAGTGAAGGGGGCCCTCCCGGGCGGGAGACGGTGTGGCCCGCCCGGGCCCACGCCCCTCGGCTTCGCAAAGGAACGGCCCTGATAGTGGTCTCGGGGGTGACGTTCGCAGGAGTACCGCCAGGGGCTTGTTTTCGCTTGCGGCCACG
>CAZBGL010000047.1:0-6077 GCA_964491375.1 uncultured Thermodesulfobacteriota bacterium
CTCCCACGCTGGTTACGGCAATCCTCGTAGCAGAAGGACTCAGAATGTCAAGGGAGCTAGTAAGCACATCTTCACGTGGGTGACAAGGGGGTCGGATGCCACAAACAAGCAGCGGGAAAGATCGGATCCTCAGGGGGCGAGCACCTCTCGGGCTGCGCGTGCGACGTTTTCCGCGGTGAACCCGAACTTCTCGGCGAGCACCTCGGCCGGCGCGCTGGCCCCGAAGCGATCGATGCCCACCACCCGGCCTCGGGTGCCCACGTACCGCTCCCACCCGAACGTGCTCGCGGCCTCCACGGCCACCCGGGCGGTCAGTCTGGGGGGGAGCACCCATTCCCGGTACGCCGGCTCTTGGGCCTCGAACAGCTCCCAGCTCGGCATGCTCACCACCCGAGCGGGGATGCCCTCGGCCTCCAGCAGCCGGGCGGCCTCGAGCGCCACGTGCACCTCGGAGCCGGTACCGATCAGGATGAGCCGAGCCGCGTCCGGCCCCCCGGATGCCTCCTTCAGCACGTATGCGCCCCGGCGGAGCCCCGAGGCTGGGGCCAGGGCGGACCGGTCCAGCACGGGCACGGCCTGGCGGGTGAGCACCAGGGCCGTGGGGCCCGAGGTCCGCTCCACGGCCACCTTCCAAGCTTCCACGGCCTCGTTGGCATCGGCCGGCCGGATCACCACCAGGTTGGGCATGGCCCGCAGGCTCGCCAGGTGCTCCACGGGCTGGTGGGTGGGGCCGTCCTCGCCCACGAAGATGCTGTCGTGGGTGAACACGTGCACCACCGGGAGCCCCATGAGGGCGGCCAGCCGCAGGCTGGGCCGCAGGTAGTCCGAGAACACAAAGAACGTGGAGCCGTACGGACGGAAGCCCCCGTGATTGGCCATGCCGTTCAGGATGGCCGCCATGGCGTGTTCCCGTACCCCGAACCGAAGGTTCCGGCCCTCGGGATGCTCCCGGGAAAAATCGGGCTCCCCTTCCAGCAGGGTCTTGGTGCTGGGGCCCAGGTCGGCCGATCCGCCCACGATCTCGGGGAGCCGCCGGGCCAAGGCGTTGAGCGCCTTGCCAGCGGCCGACCGGGTGGCCACGCGCTTGGAGCCGGCCGGGAACGAGGGAAGGTCGGCGTCCCATCCCGAGGGCAGGTCCCCCTTGATTCGACGCTCCCATTCAGAGGCCAGGTCGGGATGGGCTTGCCGGTAGCGGGTGAAAAGGTCTTCCCAGGCCCGGCGCGCCTCCGCGCCCCGCTGGGCCGCACGCCGGAACGGGGCGCGGGCTCCTTCGGGCACCCTGAAGTCCGGCTCCAGTGGCCAGCCCAGGTTTTCTTTGGTGCGGCGAGCCTCGTCCGGGCCCAGGGGGGCGCCGTGGGCATCGGCCGAGTTCTGCTTGCCCGGGCTCCCGAACCCGATGTGGGTGCGCACGCGGATCAGGGTGGGCCGGGCCTGGTCCTCCCGGGCCTTCCGCAGGGCCGCCTCCACGGCCGGAACATCGTTCCCATCCTCCACGGAGAGCACCTGCCACCCGAAAGCCTCGAACCGCGTCTCCACATTTTCGCTGAAGGCCAGAGAAGTGCTTCCCTCGATGGTGATACGGTTGTCATCGTAGAGCACGATGAGCCGGCCGAGTCCCAGATGGCCCGCCAAGCTGGCCGCCTCGGAGCTGATCCCCTCCATCAGGTCCCCGTCGCCTGCGATCACGTAGGTCCAGTGGTCCACCAGGGGGAAGCCGGGCCGGTTGAACCGGGCGGCAAGGTGGCGCTCGGCAATGGCCATGCCCACGGCCGCGGCCAGCCCCTGGCCCAGGGGGCCGGTGGTGGTCTCCACGCCGGGCGTCTGGAACGACTCCGGGTGGCCCGGCGTGCGGGAACGCCACTGCCGGAAGGCCTTGATGTCCTCCAGTCCCAGGGGGTAGCCGGAAAGGTGCAACAGCCCGTACAGGAGCATGGAGCCGTGGCCCGCGGAAAGCACGAACCGGTCCCGGTCGGGCCAGCCCGGGGCACGCGGATCGAACCGGAGGAAACGGGTCCACAGGGTGTAGGCCATCGCAGCCGCGCCCATGGGCATGCCCGGATGTCCGGACCGGGCCTTTTCCACGGCGTCCACGGCCAGGAAGCGCAGGGTGTTGATCGAGAGATCGTCGGTCTGGGGATCAGACATCGGCATTCTCCGGGGCCTCGGTGGTCGTCCCCCCGGAAAGGGTGCGCATTGTGCCCGAGGGGGAAATGAGTGTCCAGCGCAAAAGTGGGGGCCGCCACGGTGTGCGGGACTCAATAGAACAGGCCGACCACCGCGCCGGTCATGCAGGTGGCCAGGGTTCCGGACACAATGGACTTCAGGCCGAGCGAGACGATCTCGTCGCGCCGTTCCGGCACCATGGCGCCCATGCCGCCGATCATGATGCCCAGGCTCCCGAAGTTGGCAAACCCGCACAGCGCGTACGTCAGGATCAATCGGCTCCGGGGACTCAGGGCGCCCTCCGGGAGCCCGGCCAGCCGGAGGTACGCCAGGAACTCGTTCAGGATCGTCTTGGTGCCCATGAGGGAGCCCGCGGTCACGGCCTCGGACCACGGCACGCCCATGATCCACACCACCGGAGCCATGAAGTAGCCCAGGATCCGCTCCAGGGTGACCGGTCTTCCGGCCACGTCCGGCAGGAGTGCCAGCACCTGGTTCACGAGGCTCACCAGGGCCACGAGCACCACGAGCATGCCCACGATGTTCAACAGGAGGTGGATTCCGGACACGGTGCCCTTGGCCACGGCATCCATGGTGCTCGTGTACTCGTCCGGCGGCGTGATCCGGCCGCCGGTGGGCTCTCCCCGGTCGGGGACCATGAGGTGGGCCGTGACGATGGCGGCCGGCGCGCTGATGAGCGATGCGGTGAGGATGTGGCCCACCGCGCCGGGCACGACGTTCTTCAGGATCGAGGCATACAGGGCGAGCACCGTGCCGGCGATGGTGGCCATGCCACAGGTCATCACGGCGAACAGTTCCCCCCGGTCCATGCGCGCCAGGTACGGCCGCACCAGAAGGGGCGCCTCCACCATGCCCACGAACACGTTGGCCGCGGCCGACACACCCAAGGCGCCGCCGATGCCCAGGGTGCGCTCCAACAGCCACGAGAACCCGCGCACCACCACGGGGATCACCCGCCAGTGGAACAGCACGGCCGACAGCGCGGCCATCACCAGCACGATGGGCAGGGCCTGGAACGCGAGCACGAAGCTCGCGCCCGGCGAGGTTTCGGCAAACGGCAGGGGACCGCCCCCCAGGTAGCCGAACACGAACGACGTGCCGGCACGCGTGGCCCTTTCGAGGGCCATCATCCCCTGGTTCAGGGCCAGAAACACCCCTTGGGAAAACGGGAGCTTCAGAAGGACGAAGGCGATGGCGAGTTGGAGGGCCAGTCCGAGGACGACCGTCCGCCAGCGGACACCCGCCCGGTTCTCGCTGACCGCCCACGCCATCGCCGCCAGAAGCACCACCCCCAGGGCGCTTCGAAACGCCATGGAGCGCTACTCCTCGTCGGGATCGGGCCCAGCCGGCAACCCGGGACGATCCGGTCAGAACGGGAGGCGCAGGAGATCGGCGCTGGCCTCCACCCCGCCCGGCACCCGCCGGGTGCGTACCGTGGGCATGGCCAGGTAGAGGTCACCGTCCCGGAACTCCGCCAGGGCGGTGGATTCGTACGCACCGAACAGGGCGCCTACGATGCTGCCCGCGGCCGCCCCGTACGCGATGTAGTCCAGGTGTTCCGCGGGTTCGTCCGTGAACACCACGAGCGCGCCTCCGATGATCGCACCGGTGAGCGCCCCGTAGAACGTATCGCGGAAAATGATCTCGCCGCGGAGTTGCGCCCTTGCGGCCGAGCTTCCGACCAGCAGGAAGGCGCACGCCATCGCCCATATCCAGCGCTTCATGGGATCTCACCTCCTCCTTCTTCCTGGCGGACACGGTAACGGTCCGGGTCGGCGAACACGTCGAGCAGCAGGGCGCCGCCGGGACACCGGGCCGAGTGCACCTGGCCGGCACCGATCTCGTAGGTGTCGCCCCTGCGGTACACCCGCGTTTCGCCGCCGATGGTGAGCTCGACCTCGCCGTCGAGCACGATCCCCCATTGGGCACCGTGGGAATGGGGGGGTACCTCCGTGCCCGGTTCCAGCCGGAAGAACACGGCCTGACGGGTGGGCCCTTGAATCACCCAGCCCGTAGCACCCGCAAGGGGCAGGTCGGCTTGGGGAAGTTCGGTGATGATCGCCGGGAACTCCATTCTGCTCCTCCTCCTGGCCCCGGGGGCCTCGGCTCGGAGTGGCCGAACCCTAGTCGGTAAGCCAGTGCCCCGTCAAGACGGCCTGTCCGTGAGGGCGCGCCATTGTTCCAGGATCTTCCGGTTGGCCCGCGGCATGGGATGGTTCCGGAGTTCCATGGGCGGCACCCATTTCCAGTCCCTTCCCTCACCCGCCGTAGGGTCCATGGCCACGAACCGGCACAGGAAGGGATGGAGGGTGACTCGGAAGTGGCTGTAGGCATGATCCACCGGCCCGAGTGCTCCCTCCACGCGCACCCGAAGTCCCAGCTCTTCCAAGAGTTCCCTGTGAAGGGCCGCCTCGGGGGATTCCCCGGGTTCCAGCTTCCCGCCGGGGAACTCCCACAGACCGCCCAGGAGCCCGTAGGAGGGACGCCGGGCGATCAGCAGGCGCCCGTCGCGTTTCACGATGCCCACGGCCACCTGGTAGTGGGGCCGTGGTCTCCGGGGAGAGGGCCTGGGAAACGCCTCGGGGCGCCCCGCGGCCCGCGCGCGGCACTCCGGCACCAGCGGGCATGCCCCACACGACGGGGAGCGGGGCGTGCACACCGTGGCTCCCAGTTCCATCATGGCCTGGTTGTGGAGGGCCGCTTTTCCCCGGGGCAGGAGCCCGGTGGCCAACCGGTGGAGGAGGCGGCGTCCGGCTCCCGAGGCGCAGGGCTCCCCCAGGGCGAAAGCCCGGCACAGCACCCTGCGGACGTTCCCGTCCACCACGGCCAGATCCCGGCCGAACGCGATGCTGAGCACCGCGGCCGAGGTGTACTCGCCCACGCCCGGCAGAGCCCGGAAGGCGGCTGGGTCGTCTGGGATCCGTCCCCCGTGTCGCTCCACCACCTCACGGGCCGCACGCCTCAGGTTCCGTGCCCTGTGGTAGTACCCGAGCCCTTCCCACAGGGCCAGGACCCGCTCCTCGGACGCCGAGGCCAGACCGGAGACGTCCGGCAGGGCGGCCATCCAGCGTTCATAATAGGGCACCACCGTGTCGGCCCGGGTCTGCTGGAGCATGACCTCGGAGACCCAGATGGCGTAAGGATCCTCCGTGCACCGCCAGGGGAACGGGCGGGCATGGGTCCGGTACCACCGGTGGAGTTCCGGGATCCGGCGGGCCACGGCGATCAAGTGACCTATCGGCACCTCGGGCTCGAAAGAGGGGGATCTCATGGCGCCCCCGTTGTACGGCCGCAGCGGGGCTGGCGTCAACATCGCGGTGGGCACCGGTGTACAGAATCGCGCTTTCCGGGGTCACCCGTCATGGAACTCGGCTGTCAGCGTCGGCGGCCGGCTGTCGGCCGCCAGCTCCGGTAGGCCGCGGCCCTGGGGTTTCCGAGCGGCGAGGGCCCGGCCCGAGGGTGCTCGCCGGGCGCTTCCGGGCTGCAAGTTGCCGCGGCGAGGTCGCATATTGCGTGTTCGCGCCCGCCCGAGGCAGGGGGCCCTCCCGGACCTCGGTGACACCGCCCGGGGCCCGTGTCCGCTTGGGGCCCCGGCCTCGGTGGGGGTGCTCGGAGGCCATCGTGCCGCTCGCGTGGGCGACGGGTGGGTTCGGGAGGCGAAGGCGTTTGGCCTTCCGGCCGCCTTCGCGGACCCGAGCCCCCGGGGCCGGTTGGGAGGGGCCCGTTCGATCCGTGCGGGGCCGGGAGGGCCCCCTTGCGAGGTGCGGGCGCGGCTCCTACAGTCGCCGCGGCCCTGGGGTTTCCGAGCGGCAGGGGCCCGACCCGGGGGTGCTCGCCGGGCGCTTCCGAGCGGCAAGTTGCCGCGGCGAGGTCGCATATTGCGTGTTCGCGCC
>CAZBGL010000048.1:0-3176 GCA_964491375.1 uncultured Thermodesulfobacteriota bacterium
GCGACCGTAGGAGCCGCGCCCGCGCCTCGCAGGGGCCCCTCCCGGCCACGGACGCTCCCAGGGGTTCGTCGACCCGGCCGGGGGTTCGGATCCGCGAAGGCGGCCGGAAGGCCGAACGCCACGGCCTCCCGAGCCCACCCAACCGCGCACGCGAGCGGCACACCGGCCTGCGAGCCGCGCCATCGGGGCCGTGGCCGCGAGCGGAGACGAGCCCCCGGGCCGGCCACGCCGTCTCCCGCCCGCGGCGTGCCCGCACTCGTCCCTCGCCTCACCGAAGCCCCTGTCCACGAGGGGCCGGGAAGAACCCCGGCCCCTCGTGGGGCGGCTCAGGCCGCGTTGGGAGACGGCAGGTTTCGGATCGCCTCCCAGGCCTTGTCCAGTTCCTCCTGGGGCAGTTCGTACTCCTCCAGGGTCTTGGCGAAGTACGCGTCGTAGGCCGACATGTCGAAGTGGCCGTGACCGGACAGGTTGAACAGGATCACCTTTTCCCTGCCCTCTTCCTTGGCCTTGAGGGCCTCGTTGATCGCGCCCCGGATGGCATGGCTCGACTCGGGCGCGGGCACGATGCCCTCGGCCCGGGCGAAGGTCACCGCCGCGTCAAAGCACTCCACCTGGTGGAACGCCTCGGCGCGCATCAGCCCGTCGCGCAGCAACTGGCTCACCTGGGGCGCCATGCCGTGGTACCGCAGGCCCCCGGCGTGGATCCCCGGAGGCACGAAGGTGTGCCCCAGGGTGTGCATGGTCAGCAGCGGCGTCATGCCCACGGTGTCGCCGAAGTCGTAGTGGAAGTGCCCCCGGGTCATGGTCGGGCAGGCCGTGGGCTCGCACCCCACGATGTCCACCTGCTTGCCGTGGATCTTGTCGTACATGAACGGGAACGCCAGGCCCGCGAAGTTGGAGCCCCCGCCGCAGCATCCCAGCACCACGTCCGGGTAGTCGCCGGCGAGCTCCATCTGGCGTTTCGCCTCGAGGCCGATCACGGTCTGGTGCAGGAGCACGTGGTTGAGCACCGAGCCCAGGGAGTACTTCGTGTCCTCGCGGCTCGCCGCATCCTCCACCGCCTCGGAGATGGCGATGCCCAGCGAACCGGTGCTGTCCGGGTCTTCGGCCAGGATCTTTCGGCCCGCCTCGGTTTCGTTCGAGGGGCTGGGCGTGACGCTGGCGCCCCAGGTCTCCATGAGGACCCGGCGGTAGGGCTTCTGGTGGTACGAGATCTTCACCATGTACACCTTGGCCTCGATCCCGAAGAAGTTGCATGCGAGCGCCAGGGCGCTGCCCCACTGGCCCGCGCCGGTCTCGGTGGCGATGCGCTTCACGCCCTCTTTCTTGTTGTAGTAGGCCTGGGCCACGCTGGTGTTGGGCTTGTGGCTGCCGGCTGGGCTCACCCCCTCGTACTTGTAGTAGATGCGGGCGGGGGTCCCGAGCACCTGCTCGAGCCGGCGGGCGCGGTACAGGGGCGTGGGACGCCACAGGCGGAGCACGTCCAGCACCTCCTCGGGGATGTCGATCCAGCGCTGGGTGCTCACCTCCTGCTCGATCAGCGCCATGGGGAACAGGGGGGCCAGGTCGTCCGGCCCCACGGGCTGGCCGGTCCCCGGGTGCAGGGGCGGCGGGACCGGGTTGGGCATGTCCGCCGCGATGTTGTACCACTGCCGGGGGATCTCGCTCTCGGGAAGGGTGTACTTGATCTGGGACATGCTCTCCTCCTTTCCTGGTGGAAGGGTCCCCGAGAAAGCCGTTCGTCACCGAACCCGTTCGAGCCGCCGGGCGAACTCGACCAGGGTCTCGGCCGTGTGGGCCGGGTAGAAGCCGTCGAGAAACGGAAGGGCGGTGGCCATGCCCCGGCACAGGGGTCGGTAGTCCGGATCGCCCTTCAGGGGGTTCAGCCAGAAGATGCGCCAGGCGTTGGCCCGGAGGCGCGCCATCTCCCTCCGGAGCCGTTCGGGGTCGCCACGGTCCCACCCGTCGCTGAACACGACCACCACCAGGTCCCGCCGCCGCCCCCGGGCGGCCATGAGGCGGTTGAACGCGGCCAGGCACTCGCCGATACGGGTCCCGCCCGACCAGCCGCGGGTCATCTCCATGATCCGCACCACGGCCCGGCTCGCATCCCGGTCGCGCAGGGGTTCGGTCAGTTCGAACAGCCTCGTGGAGAACCCGAACACGCGCACCCCGGGGTCCCGGCGCGCCAGCCCGTGGGCCAGGAGCAGGAAGAACCGGTTGTACGCGTCCATGGACCCGGACACGTCCCCCAGGAGCGCCAGGTTGCGGCGGGTGCGCTTGGGCTGGCGATGAACGAGCTGGATGATCTCGCCGCCGTAGCGCACGTTCTGTCGAAAGATCCGCCGGAACTCGAGCTGCCGCCCCCGGAAGCTCGGCCGGTGTCGCCGGCCGGGCCGGCTGGCCAGCTTGTGCAGCAGGGCGAGGAAGATCTCGCGCAGGTGGGGTTCCTCCTCGGGGGTCACGTGGCGCAGGTCCTTCCGGAGCAGGATCTCGCGGTACGAGGCGCCGCCCTTGGCCTCGGGCAGGCCCGGGGGCGTTTCGCCGTCGGCTACGGTTCCGCCCGGTACGGCGCGGTACAGGGGCGCCTCGGAGGGCGGGCAGCACGGGGGTTCGGGCTGCTCCGCGCCCAGGCCCTCCTCCCAGAAGCGGTGGAAGAGCCGGTCGAAGAGCGGTATGTGCTCGGGTGAGGTGATGATGTGGGGCCGCAGGGCCCAGTACACGGCGGAGGGGTCGTCCACACCCACCAGTTCCAGCGAGCGGCACGCGTCCACCACGGCGGCCGGATGGGCCGGCAGGCCCGCGTCCTTGCACGCCCGCACGAAGGCCAGCACGTGGGCGGCCATGCCGGTGGGCGGATTCCGCGTCGGTGCAGACGGTGCGTTCATCGCGAGTCGGTCGTCACGGTTCGCTCGGTCCCATGCTCCACTCCTCCCGAAACGACAGAGAAACGACAGAGCCGACGGCTACGTGGGCACGGCCGGGAAGCCGCCGGCGGATCCTCGGGGCCCGGAGGCCGCTTCCGCACGTTTCCGGGCGCACGAGGCGTGGCCCGTGGGGGGACGGAAGGGGTGCGGTCGGGGCGCCTCCCTGGCAAGGCAAACGGAGCCTCCCTTCGACGCACCACCGGCCGCCCGCGCCCGCATCCGTCGGCCGCACGCCGTGAGCCGCCCGCT
>CAZBGL010000049.1:0-2832 GCA_964491375.1 uncultured Thermodesulfobacteriota bacterium
TTCCCGGAAGTTCCTGGGAAGCGGAGGGCGGTCCGCCGCTGAGGCCCACCGGTCCGCTTTGCGGATCAGGTCGTTCACGGAATCGGGAACCGCGGCGACACAGCTTCCAAAAAGGAGCTTCCGGAGCCTCTCGGCCGTGCCTTTGTCGTGCGGTTTTCCCCGCAGCAGGATCAGGGCCTTCTCTGCCGGGTCGTGTATCCATGAAAGGACCTTGACCATCCAGAACCGATCGTTCACACGGCTCCTCATGGTGTCCCCTTTATGCAAGTCTCTGGAGAGCCATGCTCCGGGAGTCCAGCACCCGGTGGACCTTGAACCAGGTCTCTTCCTCGAGTTGGCGAAGACTTTCCTTCCCGTCGTTCCGGGCCGACCACAAGGCGGCCGGGGTCCCGTGAGGAAGGTGGACGATCACGCCCACGTATTGAGATCCGTCGGGCAGCACCTTGAACAGAACCTGGTTGGCCAAACGCTTGTCTTTACCCCCTGGAAGAACATGGTCTGTCACCGGGTAAGCCAGGACGTGGCGCTCGGAGAACGGGGAGGGTGCAACCGCCGACAGCTCTGTGCGAAACGCGATCTTCACCTCAGCCAAGCGCCTCATCACGTCCTCCCAACGATCCATGGCGTCGGTCCGCCAGATCAGAAGACCCCGATCGTCCCGGCCCACGGCGTGGCACCAGTCCGAGTCGAGGGCCTCTTGCCATGCCCGCGAGAAGGCGCGCAGCCATTCGCGGGCCTCCCGGTTGTCCGGCTCCAGGAATCCCTTGAGTTCCTCGGGGTTCAGCCCGCCCTGCTCGAAATGGAGCGATCCCCAGCCGTTTCGGTTCCGGCTCCCCAGGCCGCCGAAGGAGTGGGCGAGACATAGGGCCGTTTTGATCGAATCGGCTTCCTCCGGGGGGACCCTCACGGTGAGTTCCCGCTTGTTTCCTGCCGGAAGAGCCGACGGCCGGTTGAGTCGGTGGCCCTTTTGTTTGTCGAAGTCCAAGGGGCCATATCCCAGGTACAGTGCCGCGTCCACCTGATACCCGGCCCGTTCCACTTCCAGGTGTTTCACCTTTCCGGTTCTCACCCTCCACTGCTCCGGGCGTAGTTCCTCAACGCCTCTCCAATCCAGCCGCAGCTTGACCCGGCTCGCCCTCGATCCGGCCGGGTCGCTTTTGTCCGCCGCGGTACCAAACAGCTCGGCCTCGGCTTGCCGCAATTTGTTTACATCCGGACGCTGGGACGTGCCGGCCCTCACCACCCACACGACCCGCCACCACCGTCGGAGCAACGCCTTGAACGGGGGGGTGCGCCACTGGGCGGCCTGGTTTGCCCCACCCACGAACGCGGGCGTCACGAACTGTACAGAACAGTGGATGGTTTTCGTTTTCATGGCGGTCGCCTCCCGTCCTCAGCGAATCCACCCTTCCAGCCGCCCGTTCAGGTCGGCCACGCAGGCCTCGATCTGGCCCGGGTGCGTGGCCGTGGTGTCCACCCAGAACTTCACCGTCCAGGTTCCGTCGGAATACACGCCCTCGATCCGGTCGCCCCGCAGCCGGAACATGGGCGCCGAAGGAAGGTCCGGGTTCCAGTAGTGGTCGCGGCACCGAACGACATACGGCACCTCCTCCACCACCCGCTCCAGGAAACGCTGGACCGCCGCCCGCGCCCCGCCCCAGTTGTGCCCGGTGAGGTGCACGGGCTGCTTGCGCGACGGTTCGGCCGGCGGCGGGAGCATGGCCTCGCGGCCCCGGGCGAACCGATCGCGCAGGCTCTCCAGGAAGATCTGGCCCATGTACGAGAGGTCCAGGTACGCTTCCCCCTCCACCGGCACCCGGTCGATCAGCGTCTCGAGCGCAGGTTCCCAGTCGCGTTCCACCTGGGACCACGGGACGAGCTCGTTCCGGTCCAGGGCCAGGAGCAGCCCGCTCCAGCGCATCCACAGGCCCAGGTCGAGGCTCACCGGCATGGGCGGAAAGTCGATGATCTCGGAGAAGCGCTCGTGCTTGTAGTACACCGGAAGGCCCAAGGCCTGGCCGATCAGCACGGCCACGGCGATCTGGGCCTTGTACCCGCCCGTGGCGTCGATGGCCGTGGCGGCCGTGCCCCACCGGCGCACCGACTGGCACAGCACCTTGGCCAGGTTGCGCAGCCCCTTGGACTTGAACAGCCTGGGCTGGGCGTCCTGAAGGTGCTCCACCTCTACCCGCCGGGTCTCGTGGCCGCGCGCCTGGAAGTAGTGCCCCAGCACCTCGGCCACGGACCGGCCTTCGTCCGTGGCCGAGTGAAACAACTCGATCCGTGCGTCCGACGTGATCCGGCCCCGGTCCCAGAGCTCGGCCACCGAGTTGATCTCGGCACCCAGCCGGCGGTCTGCCGGGTCGAGGCCTGCGAGCATCTGGACCACGGCCTTGAGGTCGCCCCGGGCAAAGGCCCGGGCCGCGGCCGGAAGCTCGGACGCTTCTGGCTCGACCGCCAGGTGCCGGAGCAGGCTGGTGCCCACGGTGCAAAGCAGGGTATGGGCGGGGTGCATGGGATGTTCCTCCTGTCGGCCCGGTCGGAACCACGGGGACCGGGTTCTTCATCCACGACGCCAATACAACGGGTTTCGTGCCACGGCCCCCTTCCGGGTGTCCACCCCGGCAGGGCTGCCACAGCCTGCCCCGAGACACACGAGCAGGGCTGGAACCCCAACGGGCCGAACGCCTACACCGCGCAACGGGCGTCCTTTCGTCTCGCGCCGCGATCGCAACGGTCGCAGCGGGGACTCAGGTCGGCGCCGCCCGGGGCCCGGGGCTGCGAAGGGGCCGGAAGGCCAGGCGGCGGTCGCCTCCCGGGCCCATCCACGCG
>CAZBGL010000050.1:0-9052 GCA_964491375.1 uncultured Thermodesulfobacteriota bacterium
TCACCGTGACCCCGCCGTCCTCGTCGAACTTCACCATGGCGGCCGAGCCGCCCCGGATCCCCATGGGGAAGCCGCTCATCACGCTCACGCACCCGATGCCAATGCCGTGCCACTTGGGCAGCTTGCCCCACTTTTCCCGGAACCGGCTCGCCTCGGCCACGGCGTCGATGGTGGCCAGGCTGTCCATCTTGGGGATCACGCTCTCGGTGGGGATCGTGTCGCCGGTGCGCACCGCGTTCTTGCGCCGGATCTCCACGGGGTCCAGCCCCAGGGCCTGGGCCGCCAGGTCGAACTGCATGTCCACGTTGCAGGCCCATGCGCGGCCGTGGGTCCGGATCATGCCCCGCACCGGCTTGTTCGTGTACACGCGGTACCCGTTGTACCGCACGTTGGGCACCCGGTAGGTCTGCTCGAAGCACAGGAACGGCACGCTCGTGGCGATGGGCCCGGTGGAGGAGTACGCCCCGCCGTCCATGTACGCGGTGACGTCCACGGCGTGGAGCGTGCCGTCCTTCTTGAAACCGAACGTGGTCTCCACCACCATGGAGTGCCCCTGGCGCACGGCGATGGAGTTCTCCTCGCGCGTGTACACGAGCTTGACCGGACGGCCCGTGATCTGGGCCAGCCGGGCCGCGATGTACTCGCCCGGGAACATGTCGCTCCGGCCGCCGAACGCGCCCCCGATGAACACGTGCCGCACGTGCACCTTGGACACGGGCAGCTCCAGGGCGTTGGCCAGCCCCTTGGCCTTGGTGTGGGGGCTCGCGTTGGGCATCCACACCTCCACGGTGCCCTGCTTGTCGCACCGGGCCAGCACCGCGTAGGGCTCGAGCATGAAGTAGCTCTCCTCCTCGGACACGGTGCGCTCGGTGTGGACGTAGTCGCACTCCTCGAGGGCCCGGTCCACGTCGCCCACGTGGATGGGCACGTGGATGTTGATGTTGCGCTCGGCGTGCTCGTGGATCCGGGGGGCGCCCTCCGCGACGGCGGACAGGGGATCGAACACCGCGGGCAGGATCTCGTACTCCACCCGGATGAGCGACACGGCCTCCCGGGCGATCTCCTCGGTCTCCGCGGCCACGGCCGCCACCTCTTCGCCCACGTACCGCACCTTGTCCCGGGCCAGGAACTCCTGGTCCCGGGTGTACCGGAACACGCCCCACTTCACCCCGGAGGTGTCCCGGGCGGTGATCACGGCCTTCACCCCCGGCAGGCTCTCGGCCCGGCTCGTGTCGATGCCCAGGATCCGGGCGTGGGGGTAGGGGCTGCGGAGCACCGCGGCGTGGAGCATGAACGGAAGGGACAGGTCGGCCGTGTACCGGGCCTCGCCCGTGGCCTTGAGCCGGGCGTCCCGGCGCGGAAGGCTCTTGCCGATGTACCGGCTCACGGTTCCACCTCCTGGCCCGAGAGCTTCACGGCGGCCCGCTTCACGGATTCGACGATCTTGGCGTACCCGGTGCACCGGCACGCCTGGCCGCCCAGGGCCTCGCGGATCTGGGCCTCGGTGGGGCGGGGCACCTCGTCCAGGAGGGCCTTGGCCGAGAGGATCATGCCCGGCGTGCAGAACCCGCACTGGATGCCGTGGCCCTCCACGAACGCCTCCTGGATGGGGTGGAGTTCCCCCGGCGCCCGGTCCGGCCAGGTGTCGGCCAGGCCCTCGATGGTCAGGATCTCCGCTCCCTGCACCTCGGCGGCCAGGGTCAGGCACGAACGCACGGGTCGGCCGTCCACCAGCACGGTGCACGCGCCGCAACTGCCGACGCCGCACCCCTCCTTGGCGCCAGTGAGGCCCAGGTCCTCGCGAAGGACCTCGAGCAGGGTGCGCCGGGGCTCGACCAGGAGTTCGTGGTCGGCGCCGTTGACCCTCAGTTCCACCACGATCTTCTTCGGTCGGGCTCCGGATGCCGGGCTCATGGCCTCCTCCCGTTGGACCCGGCCTGCTCCCACGCCTCGCGGGCCGCCCGTTTGACCAGCACGCCGGCCACGTGGCGGCGGTAGGCCGGGGTGAGATCCGTGTTCTTCACCGGCCGGGCCGCGCGGCGGGCGGCATCGGCCGCAGACTCCAGCGCGTCGTCGTCCAGGCGGGAGCCCTCGAGCGCCCGCTCGGCCTCGCCCACCCGGATGGGGGCCGAGCCCAGGGCCCCCAGCACCACCCGGGCCCGGGTGCAGGTGTCCCGGTCGCGTTCCAGGTACACCGCGGCCGCGGCCGCGGCGAAGTCCAGGGAGCGGCGCATTCTCAGCTTGTGGTACGAGGCCCCGCTGCCCCGGGGCGGGGTGGGCACGCGCAGCGCGGTGAGCAGTTCACCCGGTTCCAGGGCGAGGGGGGAAAGACCGTCGGCCCGGTAGAGGTCCTCGAGGTCCACCCGTCGCTCGCCGCCGGCGGAGCGGATGTCGGCCCGGGCTCCCAGGGCCACGAGGAGGGGAGGGAGGTCCGCCTGGTGCACGGCGTGGCACCCCTGGCCCTTGGGCACCACGTGGCACACCTCGCCCCCGGCCTTGCGGCACGGCGGGCGGCCGCTGCGCCAGAACGCGGACTGGTTGTAGAACCAGCACCGGGTGTCCAGGCACACGTTCCCGCCCAGCGTGGCCCGGCCCTGGATCGGGGGGGCGGCCACGAGGCGGGCGGCCCGCGCCACGGCGGAAAGGGGCCCCGACGGTGCCTGCCACCGGGCGAGTTCCCACAAGGTGACCGAGGCGCCCAGCACCCAGGTTCCGTTTTCCCTGCGGATGCCCCCCAGGCCCAGTTCCCTCAGGCTGAGGAGGGCCGTGCCGGTGTGGTGGCCGTGCTTCAGCGCCACCAGCAGGTCCGTGCCGCCCGCGAGCACGCGGTAGCGGCCGGGCCGTGAGGCCAGCAGGTCCAGGGCTTCGGTCAGGTCCCGCGGGGTCGCCAGTTCGACAGGGGGAAGACGGAGCATCGCCGCCTCCGGGAAAATCCGCAGACAGAAGGTCGAGTAAAACAACGGTATCGCTGACGGGCGGAGACCATATCAGAGCGTTTTGGTCCGTGTCAAGCGCGCCGCTGCGCGGGTTTTTCGGGAATATTTTGGGGGTTGACACGCGGATGGGTATCGGATATTTTGCCGCCGCGAAATCAATCAAACGCTGGTTGCATCAAAATAAAACGCAACTCACAAAAATAAAACGCGGGCGCGGCCCCGCACGCGGAGGAGGCGCGGTGTTCCGGAACCTTACCGTTCTGAGTCTCGAGCAGGCCACGGTCCTTCCTTATCTGACGTACCGCCTCGCCATGGACGGCATGCGGGTGATCCGGGTGGAGCCCCCGGGCCACGGCGACCCCAACCGCCGGGTGGGCGATCCGTTTCGTCCGGACGAACCCCTGATGTGCAGCTACTTCTTTGCGATCAACGCGGGCAAGGAGGCCGTCACCCTGAACCTGAAGGACCCCCGGGGCCGCCGGATGCTCCACGACCTGGTGAAACACCTCCCGGTGGACATCTTCGCCACGAACCAGCTTCCCAAGAACTACGAGCCCCTGGGGATCGACTACGAGACCCTGCGCCGGATCAAGCCGGACATCATCTGGGTGGGGCTCACCGGGTTCGGACCGGATTCCAACGAGGCGGCCTACGACCCCATCCTCCAGGCCCGGGGCGGCCTCATGGACCTCACGGGTGAGCCGGACGGGCCGCCCCAGGTGGTGGGCATCCCGCTTCCGGACATGGGGACCAGCGAGCACGCCTACGGGCAGGTGATGAAGGCCCTGTACAAGCGGGCGGTCACCGGAGAGGGGAGCCGGATCGACGTCGCCATGATCGACTCCACCGTGAGCTGGCTCACCCAGCCCATCACCATGGCCAGCACGTTCGGCAAGGTGATGACGCGCCGCGGCAACACCCACGAGTTCTTCGCACCGGTGAGCGTGTATCCCACCCGGGACGGGTACGTGTACCTGGCCGTGGGGAACGACATCCAGTGGAAGCGCCTGGTCGGGCTTCCGGGCTTCGGCGACCTGGACGACCCGGCCTACGAGACGAACGCCGGCCGCATCGGGGACGTGAAGCGTCTCAACGAGCGCATCGCGGCGGTGACGCGGAACTTCGGTACGGACGAACTGCTCCAGCGGTTCCGCGAGAGCCGGATCCCGGCCGCCCGGGTCCAGACGATCCCCGAGGTGTGCGAGGATCCGGCCGTGAAGCCGAAGCTGTTGCGGACCCGGGATCCGCGCACCGGGTTCGAGGTGACCCTGGCGCCTCCCCCGGTGATGACCGAGTACCTGCGCGAAAACGGGCAGACCCTGTCCTTTCCCCCCCGCCTGGGCGAGCACAACGCCACGGTGTACGGCGGGGCCCTGGGGATGTCCGAGGCCGAGCTCGCACGCCTTGCCGAGGAAGGGGTGATCTAGGCTCACGAGAGGGGGGCGGGACCGTTCACGCGCGAGGGATGCCATGGACTTCCGACTGACCGAGGAACAGCAGTTCTTTCGCCAGGCCGTGGCCGACACCGTGGACCGGCTGATCATGCCCAAGGTCCAGGAGATCGACGAGTCCGACGAGTTCCCGTGGGAGCTGTGGAAGGAGTTCGCGGGCCTGGGCTACCTGGGGCTCCGGTACCCGGAGGAACTGGGGGGCATGAACGCCGACCCGGTGACCTGCATGATCTTCTACGAGGAGATCTCGCGCGCGTCCGTGGGCTTCGCCCAGGCCGTGATCATGAACATGCTGATGGGCACCCACTTCCTGTACCGGTTCGGAAGCGACGCCATCCGGGAGCGGTGCCTTGTGCCGGCCCTGCGGGGCGAGAAGATCGCCACGATCTGCTTCACCGAGGATCAGTCCGGATCGGACCTGGCCGCCACCCGCACCACGGCCCGGAAGGTGGACGGCGGCTGGGTGATCAACGGCACCAAGAACTGGATCACGAACGGCCCGGTGGCGGACTTCGCCACGGTGCTGGCCACCACCGATCCCTCCAAGGGTTTGAAAGGCCTCAATTTCTTCCTGGTGGAAAAGGGCACGCCCGGCTTCCGGGCGGGCCAGGTGCTCCACAAGCTCGGGGCCCGTGGCCCGGTGACCGGCGAGCTCGTGTTCGAGGACGTGTTCGTGCCCGACGAGAACCTGCTCGGCGCCGAGGAGGGCAAGGGCGTGGAGTACCTGGGCGAGATCCTCAACGAGGTGCGCTGCATGACCGGGGCGATGGCCCTGGGGATCGCGCGAACGGCGTTCGAGGACGGCCTGGAGTACGCCCGCAAGCGCGAGGCGTTCGGCCGGCCCATCGGGGAGTTCCAGCTGATCCGGGCCAAGTTCGCCGAGATGGCCACCGAGATGGAGGCCGCCCGCCTCATGGTGTACTACGCCGCCTGGATGATCGGCGAGGGCCTGAACCCCCGCAAGGAGGCGGCCATGGCCAAGATGTTCGCCACCGAGACGTGCCTGAAGGTGGTGGACGAGGTCACCCGGATCTACGGAGGGAACGGGTTCGCCATGGAGTACGGGCCCCAGCGGTACTTCCGCGACGCCCGGTTCCTGCTCTACGGAGGCGGCACCCACGAGGTGCTCAAGAACTTCATCGGCCGCGAGATCGTGAAGGGGCGGTGACGCCGGCCGGGGCGCCGCCCGTTACGGAGCCGAAGGGAGCGTTGCCATGAACATCGCCGTGCTGGTGAAGGAGGTGCCCGACCTGGAGGCCCGGGTCGAGGTGAAGGGCTCGGAGATCGAGGTGGAGCCCAAGCGGGTACTGAACTTTTTCGACGAGATCGCGGTGGAGGCGGCCCTCCAGCTCAGGCAGGCGGCGGGTGGCGGCCGGGTGTTGGCCGTGGGCGCGGGCGCCGGCACGGGCCTCGAGGCGGTGCGGCGTGCCCTGGCCATGGGCGCGGACGCGGCGGTGCTGGTGGACGACCCGGCCCTGGCCGATCCGGACCCGCTCACCGTGGCCCGGGCGCTCGCCGCGGTGGTGCGGGAAGAGGGGTTCGACCTGGTGATCGCGGGCAAGCAGGCCACGGACGACGAGGCCGGCCTCGTGGGCCCCATGGTGGCCGAGATCCTGGGGGTGCCGTGCGTCGTGGGGGTGACTTCGGCGGAGCTGGCCGACGGAGCGGTGCGGGTGGGCCGCGAGGCCGGGGGGGGGCCGGAGCGGCTGCGGGTGCCGCTGCCGGCGGTGCTCACGGCGGAAAAGGGCTGGCACGAGCCCCGGGTGCCCCAGGTGATGGGGCTGATGCGGGCGATGAAGGCGCAGATCCCGCGCAGGAGCCTGGCCGACCTGGGGGTGGAGCCCCTGCGGCCCCTGGCATCGGGCGGGTTCCAGGGGCCCAGGAGCCGGCCCGAGGTGCGCATGATCGAGGGCGAGCCCGCCGATGCGGCCGCGGAACTGGCGCGGCTCCTGCGGGACGAGGCGAGGGTGATCTAGGGGATCGAGGGGACCATGAGCATCTGGGTGATCTGCGAGGCTCAGGAAGGGGCGATCCGGCGGCCCACCCGCGAACTGGCGGCCCAGGCGCGGCGCGTGGCCGGGGACGCCGAGGTGGTGGCCGTGGCCCTGGGCGCCGAGGCCGCGGTGGCCGAGGAGGCCCTGGGCGGCGTGGTGCATCGGATCGTCCGGGTGGAGGGCGAGGGGCTCGACGGATACGCGGCCGAGCCCTGGACCGAGGCCCTGTCCGAGGTGCTCACCGGGGCTTCGCCCGGCTTGGTGCTGTGGAGCGAAGGGGTGCGGGCCCGGGAGGTGCTGCCCCGGTTGGCCGCCCGGCTGGGCTGGCATGCGGTGATGAACGCCCTGGCCCTGGAGCCCGCGGACGGTGGGCTCCGGGTCCTGAGGCCGGTGGTGGGCGGGAAGGCGTACCAGTGGCTCGTGGTGGGGGGGAGGCCCGTGTTGGCGGCGTTCCGGCCCAACAGCTTCGATCCGGATGTTCCGGCCGACCTGGATACGTCCGTGGAGACCCGGTGCTGCACGGTGCCGGCCCCCCGGGTGGAGGTCCTGGAGCGGGGGGAACGCACCGGGGCCCGGGTGGACCTGACCGAGGCCGAGGTGGTGGTGGCCGGGGGACGGGGGCTGCGGAGCGCGCAGAACCTGAGGCTCCTGGAGGAACTGGCCGACGCGCTGGGCGGGGCCGTGGGCGTGAGCCGTGCGGTGGTGGACGCGGGATGGGCGGATCACGCGATCCAGGTGGGCAAGTCCGGCAAGACCGTGTCCCCCGCCCTGTACGTCGCGGCCGGTATCTCGGGCGCGGTGCACCACACCATGGGCATGGACACCGCCAAGGTGGTGGTGGCGATCAACACCGATCCCAATGCGCCCATCTTCCGGTATGCCGACTACGGCATCGTGGGCGACGCGCTCCAGGTGCTGCCGGCGCTCACCGAGGAGATCCGGAAGTTGCGCTCGTGAGGATGGGGTGAAGGGGACGAGGGTGCGGGTGCGGCCGGAGGCCAGGCCATGAACATGGACGCGGTGATCGTGGGCGCGGGCCTCGCGGGCCTGGCCGCCGCCGAGCGGCTGGCAGGGGCCGGCCTGCAGGTGGTGGTGCTGGAACGGGGCGACGCGCCCGGCGCGAAGAACGTGACCGGCGGCCGGCTGTACGTGGACAGCGTGCGCGACGTGGTGGCCGGATGGGAGGGGGCGCCCTGGGAGCGGCCCGTGACCCGCGAGGCGTGGACCCTGGTGGACGGCGAGCGGAGCCTGCGGGTGGAGTTCCACGACCCCGGCCTGGGGGGGGCCGAGCCCCACAGTTACACCGTGCTGCGCTCCCGGCTGGACGCCTGGCTCGGCGATCGGGTGACGGCCAAGGGGGGCTTCGTGATCCCCCAGAAGCCCGTCACGGAGCTGTTGCGCGAGGGCCGGAGGGTGAGGGGGGTGCGCGTGGACGGCGAGGAGATCCCGGCCGACGTGGTGATCGCGTGCGACGGGGTCCTGTCGTTCGTGGGGCAGGCGGCCGGCCTGAGGGACCGGCCGTCACCCAAGGCCGTGGCGGTGGGCGTCAAAGAGGTGGTGGCCCTGCCGGCCGGCACGATCGAGGACCGGTTCTGCCTGGAGCCCGGGGAGGGAGCGGCGGAGCTGTTCCTCGGAAGCTTCACCGGCGGCCGCATGGGCGGCGGCTTCGTGTACACGAACCGGGACACGCTGTCGGTGGGGGTGGTGGTGGGGGTGGACGGCCTGATGGGAGGGGGCGTGCCCGAGCGGGCGCCGGAGGTGTTCGAGGCCTTCCGGAACCACCCCCGGGTGCGCCGTCTCCTGGAGGGTGGGGAGCTGGTGGAGTACTCGGCCCACCTGATTCCGGAGGCGGGCATCGAGGGGGTGGGGCGGCTGGTGGAAGACGGGATCCTGATCGCCGGGGATGCCGCCGGGCTGGCCCTGAACATGGGCTACACGGTGCGGGGCATGGAGTTTGCGCTGGCGAGCGGCCGCATGGCGGCCGAGACCGTGCTGGAGGCCCGGCAGCGGGGCGACTTCTCGGCCGCGGCCCTGGCCGGGTACCTGCGCCGGCTTCGCGGGAGCTTCGTGTGGCGCTACCTCGAGGCCTACCGGGACATGCCCCGGATCCTGGAGAACCCGGACCTGTTCGGCCGGTACCCCCGCGAGGTCCTGGACCTGGTGGGCGGGTTGGTCCGCCTGGGCCGGGACGCGCCGCCCCCCTTGGCGGAGCGGGTGTGGGCGTTCCTGCGACGCAACGTGTTCAACCGCAGGGACGCGCGGTTCTGGTGGAGTGCGAGGAAGGTGGGCAGGCCATGACCGTGGACGAGAAACTCACCCGCAACGCGTTCAAGCCCGACGCCCGGAGCCATATCGAGATCGACGCCGAGGTGTGCCGGGCCCGGTGCGCCGAGCGGTACTGCGTGCGGGTCTGCCCGGCCGCCCTGTACGAGTGGAACGAGGAGTCGGACCGGATGGTGGTGGAGCACGCCGGCTGCCTGGAGTGCGGAACCTGCCTGGTGGCCTGCCGGCACGGCGCGCTGTCCTGGAGGTACCCGCGGGGCGGATTCGGGGTGCAGTACCGGTACGGGTAGGAGGCCAAAAGGCCAGTAGGCTGGGAGGCCAGGAGGTCGGCCCTCCAAGGGAGGACAATCCATGGCGCGACGGATCAAGGTGCTCGTGGCAAAGCCCG
>CAZBGL010000051.1:0-3025 GCA_964491375.1 uncultured Thermodesulfobacteriota bacterium
CACCGGGGTGGGCGACCGGGAGACCCAGCTCGAGATCATGCAGCGGGCCGGGGTCAAGGGGTTCGTGGGCATGGCGTCGTTCCTGCTCCAGATCGGGGAGAAGGCCCGGGAGATGGGCCTCGACCCCCGCACGGATCTCTCCTTGGAGGTGGCGTTCGTGACGGCCGAGCCGTTGCCCGACTCCCTGCGCTCGGCGGTGGAGGAGATGTTCGGCCTGATCCTGCGGCAGGGATACGGCACGGCCGACTGTGGATGCATCGCCTATGAATGCTTCCACAAGGGCGGAATGCACGTGGTCAACCGGGCCATCGTGGAGATCGTGGACCCCTCCACCGGCCAGCCCGTGCCGGAAGGCGAGACCGGCGAGGTGGTAGTGACCCTGTTCAACCGGGCCTATCCTCTGATCCGGTTCGGCACGGGCGACCTTTCGGCGTTCGCGCCCGGCGAGTGCGCGTGCGGCCGGAAGATGCCCAGGCTCAAAGGCTGGCTCGGCCGGGCGGACCAACTGGTCAAGGTGAAGGGGATGTTCGTCCACCCGGGGCAGCTCCAGCAGGCCCTCAAGGAGTTCTCCGAGGTGAAACGGTTCCGGGCCGTGGTCACGCGCCAGGAAAACCGCGACCGGTTCACCGTGCGCGTGGAGCTGGAAGGGGAGGGATCCGACGGCCTGCGCCGACGCATGCAAGAACGGCTGCGTCAGGTGCTTCGCATCGGCGCGGAGGTGGAGTGGGCCCGGCCCGGGAGTCTGCCGGAGGATGGCAAGGTGATCGAGGACGCCCGGACGTGGGAGTGATGCCGGGGTTCCGAACCATGCCGGGAACGGATCCGTCGAGAACCGGCTCGGTGCTCACCATCGGCGAGGTGGCCAAGCGGGTGGGCCTCACCCCCAGGACCATCCGGTACTACGAGGACATCGGGCTCCTGAACAGCATTCGCCGGGTGGAGGGGGGGCGCCGCATCTACACGGACGACGACGTGCGGCGGCTGAAGTTCATCAAGCGCCTGAAGCTCCTGGGGCTCACCCTGGACGAGATGAAGGAGCTCGAGGAGCTGTACCTCACGTACCGGAGCAACGAGAAGGTGCTCCCCCGGTTGCTCGAACTCCTGGACCAGCATCTCACCGAGATCGAGTCACGCATCCAGCAGTTGCGGATGCTCAAGCGGGACATCGAGGCGTACCGGGAGCACATCCGGGCGAAACTATGAGGGCCGAGCGCAGCGATCCCCGCGATCCTCCGGCACGCTGATGCTCCAGGTGTTGGCTTCCGTGGGTTGGGGCGTTTCAGCACTTCAGTCCACTTCACAAGGGAGAGGGAGGAGATGGCCCTTAGCTTCGATCTGACCCCCGAACAGAACATCCTGCGCCAGAGCGTGCGGGAGTTCGCCGAAAAGGAAATCCGCCCCGTGGCCCGGGAACTGGACGCCAAGGAGGAGTTCAGCCCCGAACTGACCCGGAAGATGGGGGAGATGGGGCTGTTCGGGATCTTCGTCAGCCCCGAGTACGGAGGGAGCGGGCTGGACTACGTGTCCTACATCATCGCGGTGGAGGAGATCGCCCGGGTGGACGGATCCCAGGCCGCCACGATCGCCGCGGGCAACTCCCTGGGCATCGGCCCCATCTATTACTACGGGAGCGAAGAACAGAAGAGGCGTTGGCTCCCCAAGCTCTGCACCGGCGAGATGCTGGCCGCGTTCGGCCTGACCGAGCCCCTGGCCGGGTCCGACGCGGGGAGCTCCCGCACCCGGGCCGTGCCGGACGGCAACGAATGGGTGATCAACGGGAGCAAGATCTTCATCACGAACGCCGCCACGGACATGACGGGCGTGATCGTGGTGCAGGCGGTCACGGGCAAGCGCAGCGACGGCCGGAACGAGCTTTCCTGTTTCCTCGTGCCGGCCGATGCGCCGGGCCTGGTCCGCAAGCCCATGCACGGCAAGATGATGTGGCGGGCCTCCAACACGGCGGAACTCTACTTCGACGACGTGCGCGTACCCAAAGACGCCCTTCTGGGGAAGCGGGGTGACGGATTCCGCCAGATGCTCTCCACCCTGGACGGCGGCCGGCTCTCGATCGCGGCCATGGGACTCGGGGGGGCGCAGGGCGCGTTCGAACTGGCGCTCCGTTACGCCCAGGAACGGCGCCAGTTCGGTCAGCCGATCTTCGAGTTCCAGGCCATCCAGTTCAAGCTGGCCGACATGGCCATGGAGATCGAGGCGGCTCGGAACCTGCTGTACAAAGCGTGCTGGCTCCGGGACAACGGCCGGCCCTTCGGGAAATATGCAGCCATGGCCAAGCTCTACTGCTCCGAGGTGATGGGGCGGGTGGTGGATGCCGCGGTCCAGATCCACGGCGGCTACGGCCTGATGCGAGACTACGACGTGGAGCGTTTTTACCGGGACCAGAAATTGCTCACCATCGGCGAGGGTACCAGCGAAATCCAGCGCCTGGTGATCGCCCGTCACCTGAGGGACTGAGGCCCCGTGACACCGGCGGATCTGGCACGCCTTCTCGACCGGTATCTGCGCACCGAGACGTTTCCCCTGGGGATCCTCCGGCTGAGGCCGGGCGACGAGCCCCCGGAGCGGGCGAAGAGCCCCGTGCGGCACATGGGCACCCGTATCGCCATCTGCCAGGGGATCTCCGTCGCCCGGCGTTACGGCTGGACCGTGGCCATGGCCCGCGACGACATGGCCTGTCCCGTGGCCAAGGCGGTGTTCGGGTTCGAGGAGCCGGTGGAGTACTATACGGAAGGCAACCTGGCGGCCGGCATGTACGCTTGCGACCTGGAGGCGGGCCGGCGCATGGAGGAGGCTCTGGAGCGCTGCCTTCCGGGCGAACTCCAGGGCATCGTGGTGGGGCCCCTGGAGCGGATCGGATTCGATCCGGAAACCGTGCTGGTGTACGGGAATTCGGCCCAAGTCCTCCGGTTGCTCAACGCGGCCCTGTGGAAAGAGGGGGGATCGCTCACCTCCGATTTCTCGGGCCGGGCCGACTGCTCGGACATCGTGCTCAAGGCCGCCCGCACCG
>CAZBGL010000052.1:0-10627 GCA_964491375.1 uncultured Thermodesulfobacteriota bacterium
GGACAAGAAGCTCCTGCTCCACAAGGACGAGATTCGCCGGCTCACCGGCAAGACGCGCCAGAAGGGGTACACGTTGGTGCCGCTGCGCGTGTACTTTCGCCGGGCATACGCCAAGGTGGAGCTGGGGCTCGGCCGGGGGAAGAAGCTCTACGACAAGCGGGAAGACATGAAGCGCGCCGACGCCCGTCGTGAGATCGAGCGGGCCTTTCGGCGGCGGGGATAGGGGGATCACGCCCCGAGCACTTCGCCCACCAGGCGGAGCAGTTCGGCCGCCCGGTACGGTTTGTGAATCACCCGAAGGGCCCCTTCGTCCAGCAGATCGGCGGTGTGGTTCTCACCGAGGTATCCGGTGGCCACCACCACCCGGGCGTCCGGGTGGCGGGCGAGCAGCTCCTTCAGGCACCGCCTCCCTCCCATCCCCGGCATGCTGAGATCCAGGAGGACGAGGTCGGCCGTCTCGGCCTCGTAGATCTCGAGGGCGCGCTCCCCGCTATCGGCCGTGAGAACCCGGTAGCCGGCCGTGTCGAGTATCTCCGCGCACACCTCCCGCACCATGTCCTCGTCGTCCACCACGAGCACCGTCCCGGTCCCCCCGGGCGGTTCCGGATCGCCGTCGGGCTCTGCCGATACCTCGCGGGCGTTTTCGGAAGCGGCCGGGAAGAAGATCCGAAACGTGGTCCCCCGTCCGGGGGTGCTTTCGCACGTGACGGCGCCGCCGTGCTCCTGCACGATCCCGTACACGGTAGCAAGCCCCAGGCCCGTTCCCTCCCCAACCCCCTTTGTGGTGAAAAACGGCTCGAAGATGTGTTCCAGGGCGTCGGGGGGGATCCCCTGCCCGGTGTCGGAGACCGAGACCTCGACGAACCGGCCAAGGCCGAGTTCGGGCGGAACCCCCCTGGGGTCCTGCTCCTCCACCGGGGCGTTCCGGGTGCGCACCGCCAGCACGCCGCCTTCGGGCATGGCGTCGCGCGCGTTGACCGCCAGGTTCATGAGCACCTGCCCGATCTGTGACGGGTCGGCCCGAACCGGCCAGAGGTCTTCGGCCAGATCCAGCTCGACGCGGATCATCCGGGGAAGGGTCCTCCGGAGCCACTGGAACACGGACCGGATCTCGGCGTTGAGGTCGAGAGGGCGTTTCCGGGCCGGCGTCTGGCGGCTGAACGCGAGGAGTTGCTCGGTGAGGCTTTTCCCGCGAAGGGCGGCGTTGCGGATGCCCTGGAGGCTCTTGGCCACCGGCCCCTCCTTGGGAAGGGCCTCCAGGAGGAGTTCGGCATAACCCAGGATGGCCTGGAGGAGGTTGTTGAAGTCGTGGGCCACACCGCCGGCGAGCGTTCCCACGGCCTCCATCTTCTGGGCCTGCCGCACCCGGGCCTCCATGGCCTTCTGCTGGGTGACGTCCAGCACGAACCCCTGGATCCGGTCGATGGAACCGTCGGGGCCCTTGAAGGCACGGGCGCTCACCAACAGGTCCAGGGTCTTCCCGGTACGAGTTCGCGCCTGCATCTCAAAATGGTGCACGAGGCCCTGCCCTTCGAGGATCCGGAGGAACTCGTCCCGCTGCTCCGGGTGCACGTATAGCCGCGTCCGGATGTCGTCCACAAAGTCCAGGAGGTCTCGCGGGGAGTCGAAACCGAACATCCGGGCCAGGGCCGGGTTGGCGGTGACCAGCCGCCCCTCCGGGGTGCTCACGAAGATCCCCTCGACCGCGTTTTCGAACAGCGCCCGGTACCGCTCCTCGGCCCGGACCCGCTCCTCCACCTCGAGCTCTAGCTGCCGGTTCATGGCCTCGAGGGCGCGTTCCCGTTCTTGCACCCGGCAGGCCATGCGCCGAAACCGGTCCAGTACACCCGTGAACTCCCGGGGCACGGGTGCACCGGGGGTGTACTCGTAGTCCCCTTCGGCCAGCCGATCCAGGGCGCGGCCCAGCTCTTCCAGGGGGCGGCGTACGTGACGGCTCACCAGGATGAATCCCCCCCACGCGATGGACAGGGCCACCACGAGGGTCACGAGGACATTGGACCACAAGATCCTCCGGGCGGCCGCCTCGGTGAAGCGGGTGTCCAGGGTCACCTCCACCGCGCCGATGGGCACTCCATCATGGATTACAGGCATGCGCCGGATCAACCGCTCTCCTTCCCCGGCGGCTCCCCGCTCCTCGAGGAGCGTGCCATCGGCGTCCCAGACCCGGATTCGCTCCACCGCCTGGTTGCTGACATAGGCGTCCACGACCGTCCGGCGGCCCTCTTCGTCGATCTCCCACAGGGGCACTTCCAAGCTCCGGGCGAGGTAGGCGACCAGGGCATCGGCCTGGTTGTGCAGCTCGCGTTCCCACTCGGTTCGGGCCGCCAGATACACCGCCGGGATGGGGACGAGGCACGACAGGAGCACCAGGAACACGAGCTGAGCCGCGACCGCCGTGGCCAGGGATCCGCGGCCTGAGGCGCTCGCCCCTTTGCCCAAGAGCCTCATGGCCCCTCCTGTGCCCCCGCACGAAGTTTTCCTACGATTTCCCGGTACCGGTCCGTGCGGATCACTCGGCGGATCGCCTCGTTTACCGCCTGGATCACCTCGACGGAGACGGCTCGGCTGAAGAAAATGTACCGGCGGTTTCCCGGGGGGGGATCCTGGAACCGGACGAACGCAGTTCGGGTGGCGATCTCCGGGTCGGTGCGGAACCGGTACGCGGCCTCTTCCGGGCAAATGAACATCCAATCCACGCGGCCGCGAACCAACATCCGCAGCAGGTTGTCCTGGCCGCCAGCCACGACCACGGTGCGGGGGTGCAGCCGCACGCGTTCCGCTTCCACCCGGGGACCGTATCGGTATCCCTTCACCAACCCGAGCACCAGGCGGCTCCGCATGGCGTGACGAAGGGTGGGCCGGGCCGGCCACCGCTGCAAGGCATCCCGGCGGACCAAGGCGCCGAGGGGGAGGTTCCGGTAAATGGGTTCGCTGAAGCGACCGAACGTCTCACGTTCCCGAGTTCGGAGCCAACCTACGGAGCAAACCGGCGCGCCCTTCCGGATGGTATGAAGGATGCGCCGGGCCGGCATGGACACGAACCGGTGGCGGATCCCCGCGCGTTCGAACACGAGGCGGGCGATCTCCACGAGCGCTCCCCCGGCCGATCCATCGGGCCCGGTCCGGTAATAGGGGGGGCGCTCGATGTAGAGGACGACAAGCGGGGACGAACGGACGGGGACAGGGGTTCCCGCGAGAGCCGCGCTGGCGGCCACAAGCGCCACCCCGACGGCACCGATTACACTTCCCTTCGGGCGCCGCACGATCGTGTTCCTCCTCGCCGGTGTCGAGCCCCCCGCGTTACAGAGCCGACGTGACGTGTTCTCTTTTCGTCCGGCACGCCGTTCCACATCACCTTTCTCCTGGGCCTCTTTCTCAAGTTTTTGCGATGGGGGCACGATCCGTGTGGAAGTCCCCTTCACGATAGCCCCCTTGATCCCACCGCCCGTGGGCGGGGTCGGGCGGATTCCCCTCGGGGCAGAGGCCGTTCAACCGATGACCGCGTACCGGCTCGATCCGGTTTTCGAGGCGTTTTGCGAGGACCTTCCCATCGGGTATTTCCGGAGGCTCCCGGACGGTACCTTCGTATACGTGAACCCTGCGATGGTGGAGATCCTGGGGTATCCGGACCGGAACGCGTTTCTCGAGCACAACGTAGCGGACTTCTACGTGGACCTCCAGGACCGGGCCCGGTTTGAGGGGGTCCTTCGCAAAGACGGCAAGGTGGCCGGGATGGAACTCCGGCTGCGTCGATACGACGGCAAGGACGTGTGGATCACCACATCCTCGCGTGCGGTGAGGGACCACGCCGGACGCATCCTGTACTACGAGGGCATCGTCCAGGACATCACCCCCCTCAAACGCTCGCAGGAGGCGTTGCGGCGCAGCGAGGAGCGGTTCCGGATGCTCGCCGATGCCTCCCTCGAGGCTGTGATCGTGCACGATACCCACCGCATCCTCGACTGCAATCGGGCCTCGTGCGACCTGTTCGGATATAGCCGCGAGGAGTTGCTAAGGCTCCGACCCACCGACCTGGCGGCCCCGGCCTGTCGCGAATTGATCTACCGGAAAGCCGTGGAAGGTGCGGAAGAGCCGTACGAAGCCCTCGGGATGCGCAGGGATGGCAGCACGTTCTGGGCGGTTGTCCGGGGGCGTACGGCGATGTATTACGGGACCCCCACGCGGATCGTCGTGATCCGGGACATCACCCACCGGAAGAAGGCTCTGGAAGAAGAGAAGGCCCGCGTTTCGCGTCTGGCACGCCAGCAGGAGACCCTGGTGGTTCTGGCCCGGCACATGGGAGACGCCCGGTCCGGGCTGCGAGACGTTCTGAAGCGGTTGGCCCTTCAGGCCTCCAGGGCCCTCGAGGTCGCCCGGGTGGGCGTGTGGCGCTTTCAAGACCGAGGACGCCGGTGGGTGTGCGTCGCCTCTACCGAGGACGATCCGGCCCGCCTGGGAACCGGATCCGAGCTCCAACCGGGCCAGGCCGGCCAGGAGGCGTTGGACCAGGTTTGGCACGGTGCGGGTGGCCCCGGGGTCGTAGCGGCAGAGGCGCCCAAGGGTCCCTGGGCCGAGTGGGACCGGCGTCTGGGAATACGAGCCGTGGTCGAAGCGCCGATCCGCGTGGGAGGGGATCTGGTGGGAGTCGTGCGCTTCGAACACACCGGTACCCCTCGATCGTGGCGGCCGGACGAGGTTGCGTTTGCCGGTCACGTGGCCGAGCTCGTGGCCCACGCTTTGTTGCAGCACAGCAAGGCCCGCGCGGAGGATCTCGCCCTGGCCAGGGCGAAACGGCTGGAACGCTTGGTGCAGGCGGTCCCCGACGGGCTGGCCCTCCTGGACTCCGGGGGCCGGGTCCTTCTCCACAACGAGGCCGCCGCCCTCCACCTCGACCGGCTGTGTCCCCGGTGGCGTTCCGGGGTGGTGGATCGCCTGGCGGACGTCCGGTTGGACGATGTACTGGGGGCCGGACGGGCTCGGACGGTGGAGCTCTCTACGGAGTCGCCCCCTCGCTGGTACGAGGTGCGCGGGCACCCGTTGGAGGGCGGCCCTGGCGAGCCCGCGTGGGCCCTGGTGCTCCGGGACGTTACAGAGGACCGCCGCGCCCAGGAACAGGCTTCCATTCAGGCACGGCTTGCCGCCGTAGGACAGCTGGCCGCCGGCATCGCGCACGACTTCAACAACCTCCTCCTGGCGATCACCGGGTACGCGGAGCTGCTGAAGGGGGAGCGGGGCATCTCCCAGGACGCCCGGGAGAAGCTGGACGACCTCGTGGCCCTGGGGTTCCGGGCTGCGGACCTCGTCCGGCAGGTGCTGGACTTCAGCCGGGGCACGGGCTCCGAAAAGGACCGGGTGGACCTGGTGCCACTCCTCAAGGAGACCGTACGCATGCTGGATCGCACCCTCCCGGACAACGTGGAAGTGCACCTTGACCTCCGGGCCACCGAGGTCCCGGTGGTGGCCTCTCCCACGGAGATCCAGCAGATCCTGGTGAACCTGGCACTGAACGCCCGGGACGCCATGCCCCGGGGCGGCACGCTCCGGATTGTGCTGGACCGTGTGGACCCGGACGATCCGGAGGTACCTCCGGCCCCTTCGGGAGAGGGGGAGAACTGGGCCGTGATCACGGTCTCGGACACCGGATGCGGCATCCCCCGGGAACACCTGGAACGAATCTTTGAGCCCTTTTTCACCTCCAAGCCCCCGGGTGAGGGCACCGGTTTGGGACTCGCCCAGGTGTACGGGCTGGTGAGGGAGCACGGGGGGCAGGTGAGCGTGGAGAGCCGCCCGGGCCGGGGTGCCACGTTCCGGGTGTACCTGCCCCTGGCTCCGGCCCGTGCCACCTTGTCGGAGGACTCCTCCGAGGAGGCCCCCCGCGGACGCGGCCAGACCGTGCTCGTGGTGGACGACGAACCGGTGGTGCGGCGGATCGTTGCCGATCTGGTGGAGTCCCTGGGCTATCGGGCGCTGCAGGCTTCGGAGGGCCGCGAGGCCCTGGAGGCGGTGCGCCGCGGGGGGGTGGATGCTGTCATCGTGGACTTTTCCATGCCCGGCATGGACGGGGCCGAGGTCTGCGAGAACTTGCGAGGCGAGGCACCGGGCCTGCCCGTGGTGCTGTTGAGCGGATACGGCCCCCCCGACCGGATTCCCCCGGGCGTTCCGTTCATCTCCAAACCCCCCTCCCGCGCGGTGTTGGGCATGGTGCTGGAACGGTTGCTCCGGAAAGGGAGCGAGAGGGTCTCCCCCGAGTCCCCGGTTTCCCCTGCTGCGGCCTGATCCGGCCCCGACTCAAGCCCGGGTCGAGTTCTGCCGAAACCATATGCGCGGGTTGTGAGTTCCAATTACTTCGAAGAAAACCACCGTTCCGGCAGCTCAGGGGGGATTGCCATGGTGGTCGAAGACGAGGTTCGAAGCCGTGTAGAGGGATCCCGCCCGGCCGTGCTCGTGGTGGACGACGAGCCCGCCATTGTGGAGATGTGCCGCGGGTACCTGGCTCCGGAGGCGTGCCAGGTGCTGGGCGCTACGAGCGGAGAGGAGGCCCTCCGGATCGCTTCGGAGCAATCGCTGCACGTCATCATCGCGGACCACGCCATGCCCGGGATGTCCGGGGTGGAGGTACTGGAGCGGATCCGCGCAAAGTCCCCCGACATCGTTCGTGTCCTCTATACAGGGGTTCTGGACACCCGCATCGCCGAGCAGGCCACCAGCCGGGCCGAGGTGTTCCGCTTCCTCGTGAAACCCTTCCCGCCCGAGGTGCTCCGGAACGTGGTTCGCCAAGCCCTGGCGTACCGCCGCACCATCGAGGAAAACCGCCGGTTCCACCAGGAACTGGAGCGCTTGGTGGAGTCCCAAGCCCGGGAACTGGCCGAGGCCAAGGGGTTCCTCGAAGCCCTGCTCGACGCCCTGCCGGCCGGTGTCCTGGCCGTGGACCTGGACGGCCGAATCAAGCGGGTCAACCGCGAGGCGGTCCGGATCCTGGGACACGAAGCCGAGGAGCTCCAGGGCCGACCGGTTGGGCACGTGGGCGTCCCATGTCGTCCGGATCGATGTGGGACGACCGAGCGGGGTGGGCACCGGTGCCGGAACCGGGAACTGGAGGTGAAGGACCGGTGGGGAATGAAGCGTACCCTGCTGTGGTCGTGCGAAGAGGTGCGCCCCCCGCACGGGGTGCGCCAGGGGTGTGCGGCCACGTTCGTGGACGTGAGCGAGAAGAAGGACCTGGAGGTCACGGTCTTCCAGGCGAAGCAGGAGATCGAGGCCGTGTTCGACTCCATCACGGACCCCACGGCCGTGGTGGAGCCCGACGGCCGGGTGGTGCGGGCGAACCGGGCGTTCTCCCATTTCGTGGACCGGCCGTTCCAGGACCTCCTGGGGCATGGCTTGACCGAGCTCTTGGGTCCCTCGCGGACCGGTCCGGTACCGGAGTTGATGAAGGAGGTGCAGGAGCGGAGGACCGCGGTCGAACGGGAGCACCACGATCCCGCAGGGTCGGTCTACCGGATCCGCGTGTTCCCCATGTTCAAGCACGGCCGGGTGGACAAAATGGTGGTGCGCTATCAAGACGTGACCGCCGAGCGGGAACTCGAGCACCGCCTGCTCCAAAGCGAGAAAATGGCGAGCGTGGGACAGTTGGCCGCCGGCATCGCCCATGAGATCAACAACCCCGTGGGCTTCATCCTGTCCAACCTGAACCGCCTGGCCGAGTACGTAGAGGACCTGAAGGTCATGTGCTGCCGTGCGGGTGAGATCACCCAGAACGTGTCCGATGGCCGCATGAGGCCGGCAGATGCATGGTGCGCCTTCCAACAGGCGCAGAAAGCCGCCGACTTGGAGTTCTTGATCGACGACCTCGGGGCCATCGTGGAGGAGTGCCGGGAGGGGGCCGAGAGGATCCGCAAGATCGTGGTGGACCTCAAGACGTTCAGCCATCCCGGTGGCCAGGAGTGGCAGTATGCCGATCTGAACGCCTGCCTGGAAAGCACGTTGAACATCGCTTGGAACGAACTCAAGTACCACTGCGAGGTGGTGCGGGACTATGGAGAGATCCCCCAGGTTCTGTGTCGACCGCAGCAGATCAACCAGGTGTTTCTGAACCTGATCGTGAACGCGGCCCAGGCCATCCCGGACCGGGGCACGGTGACGGTACGCACCCGCGCGCGAGGGAGCCGGGTGGTCGTGGAGATCGCAGACACCGGAGTGGGGATTGCCGAGGATACCCTCCGGAAAATCTTCGATCCGTTCTTCACTACGAAACCGGTGGGCAAAGGTACGGGGCTCGGTCTCCACCTGGCAGCGGGCATTGTGCGCAACCACGGCGGCGAGATCCAAGTGGAAAGCCAGGAGGGCAGGGGATCCACGTTCCGGGTCATCCTTCCGGTGAACCCTCCCCAGGCCCCGAAGGAAGCCCAGAAGGGAGACGCGTGAAGGCGGTGGGGATGGCCATGGACGTTGCCGAGAGCGTAAGGGTTCTGTTCGTGGACGACGAGGAGAACATCCTGCGGGCCCTACGGCGCCTGTTCCGGCGGGAACCGTGGCACATCGGGTTCGCCCGCTCGGGTTCCGAAGCGCTGGAGAAGTTCGACCGGGACGGCCCCTATGACGTGGTGGTCACGGACCAGCGGATGCCGGGCATGACCGGGGTCCAGCTCCTCACCGAGCTCAAACACCGCCATCCCGAGTGTATCCGCATCGTACTGTCCGGTTACATGGACGTGCAGACGATTCTCGACGCGGTGAACCAGGGAGCGGTGTACAAGTTCCTGACCAAGCCGTGGGAGGACGGGGTCCTTCGGGACGTGGTCTCGGATGCCGTGGAGTCGGTGGCGTTGCGTCGCCAGAACGAGGTGCTCCGCGCCCAGGTGGAAGCCCGTAACGCCCAGCTCGCTGCGATCAACCGGTGCCTGGAGGAGGCGATCCGCCAGAGCCTGAAGGCACGTTCCGTGGGGCTGGCCCAGGCCGTGGCCGAACACGCGCCTGCGGCCATCGTGGCGGTGGCATCCTCCGGTGAAGTGGCGTTTGCCAACCGGACGGCCCGAAGGGTGCTTGGGGTGGAGCGTGCCGACGAGATCCTGGGGACCTCCTGGGAGGAATGGGAGTCGCGGGTAGGGGGGTGTCAGGTGTCCCAGGTGAACGACGTGAAGTGCCCCGGCTGGACCGGGGCCGTGCTCTGGATCCGGGAGGAATGAAGTGCCCTCGGCACACACCCTCCTGTTCGTGGACGACGAAGAGAACATCCTGAGGGCCCTGAGTCGGCTGTTCCATCGGGGCCCCCACGAGGTCCTCACCGCCGCGGGGGGCGATGAGGCCCTGGAGATCCTCCGGACCCGCCAGGTGTCGCTCATCATCACCGATTACCGCATGCCCGGCATGAACGGGATCGAGTTCCTGGCCCGTGCCCGCGAGATCCAGCCCGAGGCCATCCGGGTGGTGCTCACCGGGTATGCGGACGCCCAGGCGGCCATGGACGCCATCAATGACGGGCAGGTCTACCGGTTCCTGCCCAAACCGTGGGACGATCGGGCCTTGGTGGAGATGGTGGAGACCGCCCTGGAGGATCTGGATCTTCGCAGGGAACACGCGGCCCTCCAGGAGCAGGTCCACCGCCAGAACGAGGAGCTCCGCAAGCTCAACGAAGAACTGGAGATGCGCGTCCAGGATCGGACCCGTGATCTCCAAAGGGCCCTGAAGCGCTCCGATGAACTGAACCAGACCCTGAGACAGCAGAACCTGGCCATCATCAAGGCATTCGCAGGGCTCCTGGACCTGCGCAGCCAGGATCTGGGGGGCCATTGCCGCCGGGTGGCCGGGCTGGTGCCGGAGGTATGTTCTCGGTTGGGGATGCGGGATCGACAGGCCGTACAGGATGTGATCGTGGCGGCCCTCCTGCACGACATCGGGAAGATCGGCCTTCCCGATGCCATGCTCATGAAGGACCCGCGGCGCCTGGGGGCGGGCGAGCGGGAAGAGATGCGGAAACATCCCGTGCTGGGGGAAGGGCAGATCCAGGTGGTGGAGGGGCTGAGCGGGGTGGCTCGTATCGTCCGCCATCACCACGAACACGTGGACGGCTCGGGATACCCCGATGGCTTGGGGGGAGAAGATATTCCGTTGGGGGCCCGGATCGTCCACGTCATCGATGCATACGACCGCATGACCCGGGGCGGGGTGAGGAAAGGGTCCGAGGAAAAGCTCGTCCTGGAGGCCATGGACCGACGGGTGGGTCGGCAGTTCGACGGCCACGTGTTCAATGCGCTGCTGGATGCGCTGGAGAGGCGGCGCGACGCCTATGACGCGTCGAGGGAGAAAAAGGTTCCCTTGTGCGCGCTCCGAGAGGGCATGGTCTTGTCCCGGGACTTGAGAACCCGCAACGGGATTCTCCTGGTACCCAAGGACGAGCCGATCAAGCCTTCGTACCTCGAGAAAATTCGTAACTTCGCGGCATTTTATCCCACCGACCCGTACGCGTACGTGTATCGGGACTGAGGCGCTGTGCCCCGGGGAAGAACCCCGGGCTTCCCGCTTGACACCGCGATGCGGCACCGACTAACGTGGTTCGCGTCTCCGAGCGGACCGGCCTACCGGCCCGAGGGGCCCAGGGCCGCCCGCC
>CAZBGL010000053.1:0-5821 GCA_964491375.1 uncultured Thermodesulfobacteriota bacterium
GCAGGGGCTCCAGCAGGGGCTCCGCAGGGGGCGGGCGGAGCTGCTGTTGCGGGTGCTGGAGAAGCGTTTCGGCGGGGTGCCCCCGGAGCTTCGGGCCCGGGTGGAGGGGGCGGATCTGGACACCCTGGCGACGTGGGTGGAGCGGGCGTTCGAGGCCGAGAACGTGGAGGAGGTGTTTGAGGGGTGACGGGGGTGAACTTCCGTGAGGAGTGACGAGGAGGGGCCGTTTTTCAGAGCTCCATCCTTCCTTTACCGGGCGGGCTGCTTCCCCAGCAGCTCGCCCAGCGCCCGGCGCCAGTGGACCGGCTCGAGGCCTAGGGCCCGGCGCGCCGAGGTCTTGTCGAGCACGGAGTAGGCCGGCCGCGGCGCAGGCGTGGGGTAGTCGCGCGTGGGGATGGGCCGTATCCGGGGAACGCGGCGGATGAGCCCCCGCGCGGCCGCCTCCTCGGCGATGGCCACCGCGAAGTCGTACCAGCTGGCCACGCCCGCGTCGGTCCAGTGGTGGGTGCCGCTCACGTTCCGCTCCGCGGCCCTCAGGACGGCACGGGCCAGCGACCGGGCCGAGGTGGGCGTGCCCACCTGGTCCTCCACGACCCGCAGTTCCTCCCGCTCGCGCATGAGCCGCAGCATGGTTGTGAGAAAGCTCGGCCCTTCTACCGAGTACACCCAGGCCGTGCGCAGGATGAGTGCACGGTCGCCCAGCGCGGACCGCACGGCCTCCTCGCCCGCCAGCTTGCTCCGGGCGTAGGTGTTCACGGGACAAGGGGCGTCCTCGGGCCGGTACGGCGTGCCCCGGTTCCCGTCGAACACGTAGTCGGTGGAGAGGTGGACCATCCGGCACCCGTGCCGGCGGCAGGCCTCGGCCACGATCCGGGCGCCGTCCCGGTTGACGGCGAGGGCGCGGTCCGGTTCGGACTCGGCACGGTCCACGGCGGTGTAGGCGGCCGCGTTCACCACCCAATCGGGCCGAACCGTCTCCAGGGCGCGTGCCACGGCCGCCGGGTCGGTGACGTCGAGTTGCCGGCGGGCCAGGGCGTGGACCTCGATCCCGTCGGGCGCCTCGGCCACGAGGGCCCGGCCCAGTTGCCCCCCGCCCCCGGTCACCAGGACCCGCATCGCCCTTCCTTTCGGCGATAGGGGGGAAGCCGCTCGGCCGGGACATCCCGGAGCCGCAGGCCGGCGGCGTCCTTGGGCGACACGATGGGGTCGCGCACCGGCCACGCGATGCCCAGGTCGGGGTCGTCCCACCGCACGGTGCCCTCGGCCTCGGGCGCGTAGTAGTCGGTGCACTTGTAGGCGAACAGAGCGGTTTCGCTCACTACGCAGAAGCCGTGGGCAAAGCCCGGGGGGATCCAGACCTGGCGCCTGTTCTCGGCCGAGAGCCACACCCCTACCCACCGGCCGAACGTGGGCGAGCCCCGCCGGATGTCCACGGCGACGTCGAACACCTCGCCCTGGAGCACCCACACGAGCTTTCCCTGCCCGTGGGGGTGCTGGTAGTGGAGGCCCCGGAGCACGCCCCGCCGGGAAAACGAGAGGTTGTCCTGCACGAACGGCCCCGGGATGCCGGCCTGGGCGTAGCGGCGGGCCTGGAAAGTCTCGAGGAAGTACCCTCGTTCGTCCCCGAACACCCGGGGCTCCACGACGAGCACCTCGGGAAGTTCCGTGGGGGTCACCCGCATCAGAACACCCGGTCCTCCAGGATCCGAAGGAGATACTGGCCGTAGCCGCTCTTGGCCAGGGGCCCGGCCAGGGCCCGGAGCTGGCTGGCCGTGATGTATCCCATCCGGAAGGCCACCTCCTCGGGGCAGGCCACCTTGAGGCCCTGGCGCTTTTCGATGGTCTGGATGAACGCGCCGGCTTCCAGGAGGGAGTCGTGGGTGCCGGTGTCGAGCCAGGCGATCCCCCGGCCCATCACCTCCACGCGCAGGTCCCCTTCCTGCAGGTACCTGCGGTTGAGGTCGGTGATCTCCAGCTCCCCCCGGGCCGAGGGCTCGAGCGCCTCGGCGAACGCCACGGCCCGGTGGTCGTAGAAGTACAGGCCGGTCACGGCGTAGCGGCTCTTGGGCCGGCGGGGCTTTTCCTCCAGGCTCACGGCCCGGCCCTCGGCGTCGAACTCCACCACGCCGTACCGCTCGGGATCGCTCACCGGGTAGGCGAACACGGTCGCCCCCTGCTCCGTGCCGGCGGCCCGGCGGAGCATCTTCACCAGGTCGTGGCCGTAGAACAGGTTGTCCCCCAGGATCAGGGCGCTGGGTGCGCCGTCCAAAAAGTCCTTCCCGATCAGGAACGCCTGGGCGATGCCCTCGGGCCGCGGTTGGACCGCGTACGAGAGCCGGATGCCCCACTGGGTGCCGTCGCCCAGGAGGGCCTGGAACCGGGGCGTGTCCTCCGGGGTAGAGATCACGAGGATCTCCCGGATGCCCGCGAGCATGAGCGTGCTCAGCGGGTAGTACACCATGGGCTTGTCGTACACGGGCAGGAGCTGCTTCGAGACCGCGCGGGTGATGGGGTGGAGCCGGGTGCCCGCGCCGCCCGCCAGGATGATCCCCTTTCGCACGTCAGCCTCCTCCCAGTCCCAGGCGCTCCAGCCGGTAGGTGCCGTCCAGCACTCTCTGCCACCACCCGGGATTCTCGACGTACCAGCGCACGGTCTTGGCCAGGCCGGTCTCGAAGCTCTCCCGGGGCCGCCACCCCAGCTCCGCCTCGATCTTGGTCGTGTCCATGGCGTAGCGCCGGTCGTGCCCCGGCCGGTCGGCCACGAACCGGATCAGCCGCTCCCGGGGGCCTGTCGGGTCCGGCCGCAGTTCGTCCACCAGCCGGCAGATGGCCCGCACCACCTCCAGGTTCGTCCGCTCGGCCCGACCCCCGATGTTGTACGTCTCGCCCACCCGCCCGCGCTCCAGCACCAGCCGGAGGGCCCGGGCATGGTCCTCCACGTACAGCCAGTCGCGCACGTTGTCGCCCCGGCCGTACACCGGGAGGGGCTTGCCCTCCAGGGCGTTCAGGATCATGAGGGGAATGAGCTTCTCGGGAAACTGGTACGGCCCGTAGTTGTTCGAGCAGTTGGTCAGCACCACCGGAAGCCCGTAGGTGCGGTGCCAGGCCCGCACCAGGTGGTCGCTGGCCGCCTTGCTGGCCGAGTACGGCGAACTGGGCGCATAGGGCGTGGTCTCGGTGAACGGCGGGTCGTCGGGCCCCAGGTCGCCGTAGACCTCGTCGGTGGACACGTGGTGGAACCGGAACCGCTCGCGCCGCTCCCCTTCCAGTTCGCTCCAGTACGCCCGGGCCGCCTCCAGCAGGGTGTAGGTGCCCAGTACGTTCGTCCGGATGAACTCCGCGGGCCCGTCGATGGAACGATCCACGTGGGACTCGGCCGCCAGGTGCATCACCGCGTCGGGCCGGTGCTCGCGGAACACCCGGTCCAGGTCGGCCCGGTCGCAGATGTCCACCCGCTCGAACCGGTGCCGTGGGTGCTCCCGGGCCCCGGCCAGGCTCTCGAGGTTGCCCGCATAGGTGAGCTTGTCCACGTTGACCACGGTCCATTCGGTCTCGGCGATGTACTGCCGCACCACCGCCGAGCCGATGAAGCCGGCCCCTCCGGTCACGAGCACGGTACGTGGAAAAGAGGACCTGTTCAACGACCTCTCCGCTGCACGATCTCGGAACCGTTCGCCCCGCCCCACACCCGGCCGGGTTCGGTTTCAAGACCCGGTGCGGCGGCATCTCGGTCCGCGGAGCGCCCCCTTGTGGAACGCGCTGCGGGCGGGCCAGCCGCGGGAGGCGCCCCTGGGGAAGCCCCCCTTTGTGAGGATACGGGTCGTGGGCATGGCCCGCGGCCCCTTCCCTTGCCGTAACGGTGGGAGGCCGAATGATATGGGAAAAACCCAAAAGGGGGCAAGCGGATGCGGGAACCGGGCAGCCACCCGCGGCCGAGAGAACGGGCCCCGTTGCCCGACAGCCCTCGGCCGACCTTCCGTTGCAGGGGAGGAGCCAGGAACCCCTCAACTGCCCCCCCGGGCCCCTCGAGGGATCCCGGCGCCGCTCCGGCAGCCGGGACAAAGGGCCGGTGCGGTCTGTGAAAGGGGGTCCGTCCTGCCGGCGGGAAGGGGGACCCACTCCTCCTTTCCCCCGGGACCGGATCGCAGGTGCATACGGGAGCACGCGGTGCACACGCCGAGCACGCTCTCGTAGCGCCTCACCTTCTCCCGCAAGGCCCTCGTTTCGGCCTGCCTCCGGAGCCGCAGCACGAGCTCTTCGGGCTGGAAGGGCTTGAACAGGTAGTCCTCGGCCCCCTCCCGAAGGGCCTGGATACCGGCCTCCTCGTTGGACTGCCCGGTGACCACGGTCACGCACACGTCCGGATCGATCCGTTTCACGGCCCGCAGGATCTCCAGCCCGTCCACGTCCTCCATGGTGAGATCGGTGACCACCACGTCGTAACGGTTCCGGCGGAAACGCTCCAGCGCCTCGGCCCCGGAACGGGCCGTGTCCACCTCCAGCCCGGCCGCGGAGAGGACGCGGCCCAGGGTGGCCACCAGGATCACCTCGTCATCCACCAGAAGAACCCGCGCCCCCACGTTCTTCCTCCTTCGCCACCGGCCACTCCACGGTGAAGGTGGTTCCCTGGCCCACCCGGCTCGTGACGTGGACCCGGCCCCCGTGGCGCTCAACGATACTGTAGCATACGGACAGCCCCAGCCCCGTACCCGAAGCCGGCCCCTTGGTTGTAAAAAACGGCTCAAAGATCCGGTCGAGATGTTCCTCGGGGATCCCGCATCCCGTGTCCTCGACCTTCACGTGCACAAACCCGTCGGAAACGACAGCCGACACCCGGATCGTTCCCCCGTGATCCGGCAGGGACTCTGCGGCGTTGGTCAGAAGGTTCAGGATGACCTGTTTGAACTGGTCCTCCACGGCCCAGACAGGGGGGAGGTCGTCGGGAAAGGCTCTTTCCACGCGGATTCGCTGCTTGGAGAACCGTTTCCGGCAAAGCGTGAGCATGGTCTCGACGCCTCGTCGGACGTCCACGGGGGAGAAGGTCTCGTCGCTGGGGCGCTGGAACTCCCGCAAGCTGCGGATGAGCTTGGCCATGCGGTTGCACTCACCGATCGACAGATCCACCAGGTGGGCCTCTTCCGGGGACAGCCCTGGATGCGTGCGAAGTTCCTGAAGCACGTTGCGGATGCCGAAGACCGGGTTGTTGATCTCGTGGGCGAGAGAGGCGGCCAGTTTGCCCACAGCACTCAGTTTCTCGGCCTGGAGGAGTCTTTTGTGGGCGGCTTCCAGCTCGGCGGTGCGTTCCCGGACCCGCTCCTCCAACTCGTCCCGGGCCCTCCGGAGTTCTTCGTTGGCCTGTGCCAGCTCGCGGGTCCGCTCGGCAACCCGGCGTTCCAGGTCCTCGTTGAGTTTCTTGATGGTGAGAAACGAGCGTTCCAGTTGCTGGACGAGAACCGAGAAGGTGTCCCTGAGGGCCCCGATCTCGTCCTGGGTGCCCACCGTGATTCCCCGTTCCCGAAACGCCGACACCAGCCGGACCAGGGGCCGGGAGGCGTCCCGGGCCACCAGGAGCGAGAGCACGACCCCTATCCCCAGGAAGGCCGCTCCCATGCCCAGGCTGCGCACCACGACGGATCGGATCCCTTCCCGAAGCTTCGCCTTGGACACGGTTACGGCCACGTACCCGAGAACGGCCGGGGGGCGGCTCTCCCCTCCGGGCTCCCCGAAATACAGCTCTTCGGCCGACTCGAACACCAGGCGGTCGAACACGGCCCGCCAGAAGGTCATCCGTTCCGGCCCCTCCACGAGGACCACGTCCGGG
>CAZBGL010000054.1:0-5150 GCA_964491375.1 uncultured Thermodesulfobacteriota bacterium
TGGGGGCGGCGGTGGGTTCAGCGGGGGAGGAGGAGGATTCGGAGGGGGGGGTGCGAGCGGAGGGTGGTGACATGCCGTGGCGGAGCCGGAGACCCGGCAGGTTCCTCACCCGTGAGGAAAGGGCCCGCGTGGAGGCGGCCATCGCCGAGGCGGAGCGGGGCACGTCGGGGGAGATCCGGGTCGTGATCGCCCGCAAGGCCCGGGGCGACCCCCTCGAGGCCGCCCGGCGGGCCTTCGAGCGGCTGGGCATGCACCGCACCCGCGAGCGGAACGGCGTCCTCATCCTCCTGGCCGTGGCGGAGCGCCGGTTCGCCATCCTGGGGGACGAGGCCGTGCACCGGCGGATCGGTCAGCAGGGCTGGGAGCACATCCGCGACCGCATGGCTGAGTACTTCCGGAAGGACGACTTCGGGGGCGGCCTGGAATACGCGGTGCGAGAGGTGGGAAGGGTGCTGGCCCGGCACTTCCCGCACCGGGCCGACGACGTGAACGAGTTGCCCGACGACGTGGTGGAGGAATGACGGCGTGAGACTCAAACCACCTCAGGCGAAGCGGTGAGACCGACGCAAGGCGCGATACCGTTTGTCGCCATCCTGGCCGGGGGGAAGGCGCGGCGCATGGGCCGGGACAAGGCGTCCATCGACCTGGGCGGCGTGCCCATGATCGAGTGGGTGTGGCGACGTGTCGCCGGGGTGGCGCGGCGGGCGGTGGTGGTCGGGGGAGGGCCCTATCTGGCCCACCTCGGCGTGCCCACGATCCCCGACCGTTACCCGGGGGCCAACTCCCTCGGCGGAATCGCCACGGCGCTCCATTACGCGGCGGCGGCGCAGGGCCCGCGCACCTGGGTGCTGTGCGTGGCCTGCGACATGCCGATGATCCGCCCGGAGCTGGTGCGGCTGCTGTGGAGCCGGCGTAGGAGCGCCAAAGTGGTGGTGCCCCGCGTCCGTGCCGGGTACGAGCCGCTCTGCGCGCTGTATCGGGCCGACGTGCTGGACGCGATGGAGAGGCAGATCGCCCGGCGCGACCTCCGGGTCACAGCGATCTTCGCCCTGGTGGAGGCCGAGGAGGTGGGCGAGGCCGAGCTCAGGCGGGTGGACCCCGGGCTGGTTTCGTTCGTGAACCTCAACCGGCCCGAAGAACTGCGGGCGATACGGGAACGGGTGCTCGCAGGGGACACCGCACGGGACAGGAGCCGGAGGGGGGCGGCCTGATACCCCGTCCCCGTGGACCTCGCCGGCCCGGGTCGACCGGGGGGATCCCACGGGCGCGCCCGTCGGGCCGGAAAGGGGCCCTCCCGCCGGGCACCTTCCCGTCCGTTCTTCCGGCCGCACCTGGCCGGGCCGCGCGCCTCCCGGGTAGAATACGGGATATGGCGATCCGGCGCGTCCCGTTGGCGGTGTGGATTCTGTCGGCCCTGCTCCAGGCCGGGTGCGCGGCCGGTTTGCCCCGGCCCGGGGGGGAGTTCCGCGTGGGGATCGAGTCCACCCCCGGCACCCTGGATCCGCGCTACGCGGCCGACGTGCACGCGGTGCGGATCCTGCCCCTTTTGTTCCATGGCCTGCTCGCTCCCGAACCGACGGGCGCGTTCCGCCTGGACCTGGCCGAGCGGTGGGAGCGACCCGATCCCCTGACCCACGTGTTCCGGCTGCGGGCCGGTGTGCGATTCCACGACGGCACCGAGCTGACCGCGCGGGACGTGGTGGCCACGTACCGGTACGTCATGGACCCGGCCAACGGTTGCCCCGGTTCGGGGGCGCTGGAACCGGTGGCCTCGGTGGAGGCCGACGGTCCGCGCACCGTGGTCTTCCGCCTGAAGCGGCTGTACGTGTCGTTCCCGTTCCAGCTCACCCTGGGGATCCTGCCCGAGCGGCTGGCCCGTCAGCGAGACCTGGGAGACCGGGTGGTGGGCACGGGGCCGTTCCGCCTGGCCGCGTTCCGGCCCGGGGAGGAGCTGGTGCTGGAGGCCTTCCCGGACCACTTCGGGGGAGATGCGGTCCTGGGACGGGTCCGCTTCCGGATCGTGTCCAACGCCACCACCCGGCTCCTGGAGATCCGTTCCGGAGGGCTCGACCTCCTCCAGAACGCCGTGCCCCCGTACGCGGTCAAGTTCCTCCGCCGGGACCCGGAGCTTCGGGTCATCGTGGCGCCGGGATCCTCGTACCAGTACCTGGGATACAACCTGGAGGACCCGGTGCTCTCGGACGTGCGGGTGCGCCGGGCCATCTCGTACGCCATCGACCGGAAGACGCTCATCGATTTCGCACTGGCCGGCCTGGCCCGGCCGGCCACCGGCCTCCTCCCACCCGAGCACTGGGCCTACAACGCGGACGTGCCGGTGTATCCGTACGACCCCGAGCGCGCCCGCAGGTTGTTGGACGAGGCCGGTTTCCCCGACCCGGACGGGCCGGGTCCGGCTGTTCGGTTCCGGCTGAGCTACAAGACCAGCACGGACAAGACCGCCCTGGAGGTGGCCCACCTCATCGCGGCCCAGCTCCGACGGGTGGGGATCGGCGTGGAGGTGCGCAGCTTCGAGTGGGGCACGTTCTTCTCGGACGTGCGCAAGGGGAACTTCCAGCTCATGAGCCTTCGCTGGATCGGGATCCGCGACCCCGATGCGTTCCACTACCTGTTCCACTCCGCATCCGTGCCCCCCCGGGGCGCCAACCGGGGCCGGTACCGGAATCCCCGGGTGGATGCGTGGATCGAACAGAGCCGCCGGACCCTCGACCGGGAGGAGCGCCGTCGGCTGTACGGCCGGGTACAGGAGGCCCTGGCCCGGGACTGCGTGTACACCAGCCTGTGGTGGCTGGACAACGTGGTGGTGATCCGCAGGGGGTTCCGGGGCTTCACCCCCCTTCCGGGCGGCGAGTACACGAGCCTGGCCTTCGTGCGGCCGGAGGGCGGGCCGTGATCCGGAGGCGGCTTCTCACCGCGGTCCCCACCGTGTTCGGGGTGGTGACCCTGGTGTTCCTGTTCATCCACTTGGTGCCGGGCGACCCCGTGGACGTGATGCTCGGCGAGACCGCCCGGCCGGCCGACAAGGCCGCGCTGCGGACCGAACTGGGCCTGGACCGGCCCCTGTGGGAACAGTACGGGGCCTACCTGGCCGGGATGGCCCGGGGCGACCTGGGACGCAGCTTCCTCTACAGGCGTCCCGTGGCCGACCTGGTGGCCGCCCGGATCCCGGCCACGGCCGCGCTCGCCGGGGCGGCCCTGGCCGTGGCGCTCCTGGTCGCCGTGCCCGCCGGGGTGATCGCCGGGCTGCGGCGCGGAACCTTGTGGGACCGGGGGAGCCTGGTGGCGAGCCTGCTGGGCGTCTCCATGCCCAACTTCTGGCTGGGGCCGCTGCTGGTGCTTGTGTTTTCGGTGCACCTGCGCTGGTTCCCGGTCTCGGGCCGGGAGGGGCCGGCGAGCCTGGTGCTCCCGGCCGTGACCCTCGGCACGGCGCTGGCGGCGATTCTGGCGCGGATGCTGCGCTCGAGCCTGGCCGAGGTGCTCTCGGCCGAGTACCTCACGGCCGCCAGGGCCCGGGGCGCGTCCGAGCGGCGGGTGGTGTGGGTGCACGCCCTGCGCAACGCGTGCCTGCCGGTGATCACCGTGCTGGGCCTGCAGTTGGGAAGCCTCCTTTCGGGTGCCGTGATCACCGAGGCGGTGTTCGCCTGGCCGGGCATCGGCACGCTGCTGCTGCAGGCCATCCAGGGCCGGGACTACCCCCTGGTCCAAGGATGCGTGCTCGTGATCAGCCTGGGATACGTGGCTGCGAACCTGTTGGCCGACTTGGCCCTTCGATGGGCCGATCCGAGGGTGCGGTGATGGAGCGCCGGGGCGCGTGGGACGGGGTGTTCTTCTGGACGGCCGTGGGCCTGCTGGCCTTGGTGGTCGCTGGCGCGGTGTTCGCACCGTGGCTGAGCCCGGCCGATCCCAGGGCCGTGGACCTGGCCGGAAGCCTCGAGGGGCCCAGCGCGGCCCACCCCCTGGGCCAGGATCGCCTGGGCCGGGACGTACTGGCCGGCATCCTGTACGGGGGCCGGGTGAGCCTGTGCGTGGGCTTGGTGGTGGGCACGGTGGTGGGGTTCGTCTCGGGTTGGGCGGGGGGATGGGTGGACGAGCTGGTGATGCGGGTCGTGGACGTCCTCCTGGCGTTTCCCGGGATCCTCCTCGCCATCGCCCTGGCCGGCGTCCTGGGCCCCAGCCTGCGCAACGTGATCCTGGCCCTGTCGCTCCTGGGCTGGGTGGGGTTCGCCCGGCTCGTGCGCGGCGAGGTCCTTTCGCTCCGGACCCGTGAGTTCGTGGCCGCGTCCCGCGCCCTGGGCGCGGGCCCCGTTCGGATCGCGGTGCGCCACGTACTGCCCAACCTGGCCGGGGTGCTCAGCGTGCAGGCCACCTTTTCGGTGGCGGCCACGGTCCTGGCCGAGTCGAGCCTTTCGTTCCTGGGCCTGGGGCCCCAGGACGTGCCCACTTGGGGGGGCATGTTGAGCCAGGGCGTGGACTATCTCCTGTTCGCACCCCATCTGGCCTTGTTCCCCGGACTGGCGATCATGGCCACGGTCCTGGGCATCAACGTGCTGGGCGACCGCATCCGGGACCGCCTGGACCCCAGGGAGCGTACGGGCCGGCCGGGCCTGGAGGCGCCGTGATCGTTCCGTGGGCGCGGTTCCTGGCGAGTCCCAACTGCTCTTCCCGCGGGGAACGGGTCGTGGACGCCGTGGTGATCCACTGCAGCAGCCTGCCCCCGGGCCGGTTCGGAGTCCGCTACATCGAGGACCTGTTCCTGAACCGGCTCGACCCGGAGGTTCACCCCTATTTCCGCACCGTGGCGGATCTCCGGGTATCGGCCCACTTCCTGATCGACCGGGAGGGCGGGTGCACCCAGTTCGTGGACACGGACCTCAAGGCATGGCACGCGGGCGAGAGCGCGCTCGACGGCGAGCCCGACGTGAACCGGTTCTCGGTCGGCATCGAACTGGTGGGGGACGAGGAGACCCCGTTCACCGACGCCCAGTACCGAACCCTGGAGCGCCTCCTCGCCGAGATCCGCCGGGCCCACCCGGCCGTGGCCCCGGAACGGGTGGTCGGACATCGGCACGTGGCGCCGGGCCGCAAGACCGATCCCGGCCCGTTTTTCGACTGGGAACGGGTACACCGGATGC
>CAZBGL010000055.1:0-2781 GCA_964491375.1 uncultured Thermodesulfobacteriota bacterium
CAACCGGTGTTTTCCGTATCATCCGCGTTTCGGAGGAGCACGGGCGAAAGCGGCCGGCTCTCGCCGTGCCCCCGCATCACGGCCTCCCGGCTCCCCAGCCGAATCCCAGGGACGGGCAGCGGTCGTGACCGACCAGAACGACAGCCGCCGCGACGGGCCTTTCCACTCGTCACGGAAACGGCTGCTGTTGGCCGTTTGTCGTGGGTCGTTGGTCGAGAACCGTTGGAACGTTGGGACGGTAGGACGTTGGGACGGGGTGCGGCCCCTTACGCGTCCTGCGGGCGGGGGTACGCTCTGGCGGCGAGGGGCGGGCAGGCAACTACGCAGCACCGTCCCCCCGAACACACGCAACGTGTCTTGTTTTCGTGGCGCCGTTGCGTCGTGGCGAGACACACTCGTCACGCGTCACGGCAGTTCACGGCAGTTCCCCATGAACGAACCGGCAGAGAACATGGAACCCCAGGGCCCGGGTTCCTCCCGGGCCGAATCGCCCCGATGGATGCCGGCCTGGGTTGCCCGCAGGCTCGACGAGCACATGCGCGAGGTGGTCGCCGGCGCCGCCGTTACCTTTACCGTGAAGGTGCTCGGCGCGGGGCTTATGTTCATATTCAACGTGGTTGTGGCCCGGTTGTTGGGTGTCGAGGAAACGGGAGCGTTTTTTCTGTCCATGACCGTGCTCCAAGTGGGCGGAGTGCTTGGTCTATGGGGATTAGAAAACGCCACATTGAAATTCGTGGCGGCAAACGCGGAACTGGGGAAGTGGGGCAAGGTTCGGGGGGTCTACAAGAGGGCTGTTTTTCTGGCCGGCGTGTTGTCATTGGGAATCGGAGCTGGGGTCTTCGTGGGGGCTCCGTTTCTCGCGCAGATCGTGTTTCAGAAGCCCGAGCTCAAAGCCGCGCTCAGGGCGGCTGCGATGGGAATACCAGCGGTGGCCCTGCTTTGGATCCACTCCGAGGCCTTGAAGGGCCTGAAACGTATGCTGGCTTCGCAGTCCCTACAAAGTCTCATTCTCCCGCTGGGCGCATTAGTCACGATCCCGTTCGCGGCTCGGTGGTGGGGGGCAGTGGGCGCGGTTGGCGTGTACGCCGTCGCCACATACGCGGCGGGGGTAGGCGGGTACTGGCTTTGGCGGCGCCACACGGCGCACACCAACAGTTCTATCGCTGTTTTCTCCGCACGGGAGCTGGCCGAGACGGCCAAGCCGCTGGGGGCGGTCGCGGCGACGAGCCTTGTGATCCAGTGGCTCCCGCTGCTGGTTTTGGGCGCCGTTGGCACAAAGGCAGAGGTGGGGGTGTTCGGCGCGGCCCTTCGCACGGCCACCTTGACGAGTCTGCTCCTGGTGGCCGTAAACAGCATGACCGCTCCCAAGTTTGCGGCGCTTTGGGCAAAAGGGGACCTTCTGGGATTGGAGAAAACAGCGGTCAAGTCTGCCGTGCTGGTCGCATTGTCCGCGGCTCCAATCCTGTCGATCCTGGCCTTTTTCCCGGAGCAGGTCCTCGGACTATTTGGCAAGGACTTCGCCTCGGGAGCCGTAGCTCTGACCATTTTGGCTGCCGGACAGTTCGTGAACGCAGCGACCGGATCCGTGGGATACCTGTTGATGATGACGGGGAACGGCAAGTGGCTTTGGGTGTCGGTCGTGCTGGCAGCGGTAACGTGCGCAGGCCTCGCGACTTTAATTCCTTTATGGGACAGCGTAGTGGCCGCGGCAGTCGCCGTCTCCGTTCCGCTTGCCATCCAGAACCTCTTGGCATCCGTTTTCGCCTTTGTCCGGATCGGTGTGGTCCCCTGCAACTATCGGGTGTTGCTCCGTTAGGCGGGCATAATAAGAGGAGAGGGAACGTGAGGCTGCGGCAGAGGCGACCCGGCGCGGGAAGGGGAGTCAACTGTGCAGCAGGGTCCCCCCCCGCCCTTCCAAACCGGTTCTTCCGGGTTTCTAGTGGGTAGAGATCGCGGTAGGGTGGTTCGCCGAAAGGAGGCGAACCATGCGCGATACGACCCTGTACCAGCACCTGTTGGGCCTGGAGTCCCCTTGGACCGTGGAGAAGGTGGATCTCGATGTCGAGCACCAACGTGTGGACGTGTGGGTGGACCATCCTCGCAGGCATCGGTGGCCGTGCCCCGAATGCGGCACCGCGTGCTCCTTGGACGACCACGCGCCCGAGAGGACCTGGCGGCACTTGGACAGTTGCCAGTTCCAAACGTTCCTGCATGCGAAGCCGCCACGGGTGAAGTGCCCGGAGCATGGGGTGCGACAGGTGGCGTTGCCGTGGGCTGAGCCGAAGGGCCGGTTCACGTTGCTCTTTGAGTCGTTTGCGATTCGGGTGTTGGAGCAGACCACGATCGAGGGGGCCTGTCGGATTCTCCGGATCAGTTGGGACGAGGCGTGGCACCTGCTTCGCCGGGCGGTGGAACGGGGCCTGGCACGAAAGCCGGTTCGCTTGATTCGCTACCTGGGAGTGGACGAGAAGGCGGCCGGACGTGGCCAGTCCAACTACATCACCGTGGCCTGTGATGCCGAGGCTGGCATCGTGGACGACGTGACGATGGGGCGCTCCAAGGCGAGCTTTGTCACGTACCTGGATGGCCTGACGGCGGAACAACGAGCCGCGCTCGAGGCGGTTTCGATGGATATGCACGAGGCCTACATCCAGGCCGTGAAAGAGCCGTTTCCGGATCGGTGGGACGAGATGATCGTCTTCGACCGGTTTCACATCATGCAGCACATGGCCCAGGCGGTGGATCAGGTGCGGCGAGAGGAGCACCGGCGGTTGCTGGCCC
>CAZBGL010000056.1:0-2526 GCA_964491375.1 uncultured Thermodesulfobacteriota bacterium
TTCAACGCGCTCACCCGCCGGGGCCAGGAGCATCCCATCGAGGCCGTGGGCGAGCGCCTGCGGGCCATGATGCCCTGGCTCAGGGAGGGCCGCCTGGTGGACCAGGAAAAGAACTGAGCGGGAGGAAGACGCCAGGGCGCCCACGGGGTGCCCGGGAGAAGAGGAGCCATGGAGAACGTCATCATCTTCGACACCACCCTGCGGGACGGCGAGCAGTCCCCCGGCGCCTCCATGAACGTGGAGGAGAAACTGCGGGTGGCCCACGCCCTGGAGCGCCTCAAGGTGGACGTGATCGAGGCGGGGTTTCCCATCTCGTCCGAGGGGGACTTCCAGGCCGTGAAGCTCATCGCGGACAAGGTGCGCGGGTGCCAGATCGCGGGGCTCGCCCGGGCCAACCGGGGGGACATCGACCGGGCCTGGGAGGCGCTCAAGGGGGGCGAGAACCCGCGCATCCACACCTTCATCGCCACGAGCCCCATCCACATGCGGCACAAGCTCCGCAAGAGCCCGGACGAGGTCCTGGAGCAGGCCGTGGAGGCGGTCCGGTACGCCTGCCGGTACACCTCCAACGTGGAGTTCTCGGCCGAGGACGCGGTTCGGAGCGAACTGGACTTCCTGTGCCGGGTCATCGAGGCGGTGATCGGGGCCGGCGCCACCACGGTGAACATCCCCGACACCGTGGGATACGCCGTGCCCGAGGAGTTCGGGGAGATGATCCGCCGGATCATGGAGCGGGTCCCCAACATCGACAAGGCCGTGGTCTCGGTCCACTGCCACAACGACCTGGGCTTGGCCGTGGCCAACTCCATCGCGGCGGTGCGGGCCGGCGCCCGGCAGGTGGAGTGCACGATCAACGGGATCGGCGAGCGGGCCGGGAACGCCTCGCTCGAGGAGTTCGTCATGGCGCTTCGCACCCGGGGGGACCGCCTGCCCTACCGTACCCGTATCGAGACCCGGTACCTCTACCCCACGAGCCGCCTGGTGAGCCTGATCACCGGCCTTCCCGTGCAGCCCAACAAGGCCGTGGTGGGTGCCAACGCCTTTGCCCACGAGTCGGGCATCCACCAGGACGGCGTGCTCAAGGAGAAGAGCACCTACGAGATCATGACCCCGGAGAGCGTGGGGGTGCCCAGCAACGAGCTCGTGCTGGGCAAGCACTCCGGGCGGCACGCGTTCCGCCGGAAGGTGGAGGCCCTGGGCTACGAACTGACCGAAGACCAGTTCGAGGCGGCGTTCGAGGCGTTCAAGGTCCTGGCGGACAAGAAGAAGACCGTGTACGACGAGGACATCGACGCCCTGATCGCCGAGAAGATCCTCCGGCTGCCCGACCGGTACCAGCTCGTGTACCTCAACGTGAGCTCCGGCACGGTCACCGTGCCCACGGCCACGGTGCAGATGATGGTGGACGGCGTGGTCCGGCAAGAGGCCGGGTTCGGCGACGGCCCGGTGGATGCGGCGTTCACGGTGATCAAGAAGCTCAGCGGCCGCACCCCGAGGCTGGTGAACTTCTCCATCAACGCCATCACCGGCGGCACCGACGCCCAGGCCGAGGTGAGCGTGCGGATCGAGGAGGACGGCGTGCTGGCCAACGGCCAGGCCGCGGACACGGACATCGTGGTGGCGTCGGCCAAGGCGTTCGTGCACGCCCTGAACAAGCTGGAACACCGCAGACAGAAGGCCTTTTCCGCACCCCTGTGACCCGCGGCCCGGTTGGGCCCGCGGTCGGCTTCGGAGGATACGGCCGTGCCCATGACCCTTGCCGAGAAGATCCTGGCCCGCCACGCCGGCCTCGACCGGGTGGAGCCGGGTGAGATCGTGAACGTGAAGGTGGACATCGCCCTGGGTAACGACATCACCGCGCCCATCGCCATCCGGGAGTTCCGCAGGGCGGGGGCGGGGCGGGTGTTCGACCCGGCGCGCGTGGTCCTGGTTCCCGACCACTTCGCCCCGAACAAGGACATCCAGAGCGCCGAGCAGTGCCGGGTGCTCCGGGAGTTCGCCAAGGAGCAGAACCTGGAGCACTACTTCGAGACCGGCGAGATGGGGGTGGAGCATGCGCTCCTGCCCGAACAGGGCATCGTGGTGCCCGGGGACGTGGTGATCGGAGCCGACAGCCACACCTGCACGTACGGTGCCCTGGGAGCTTTCGCCACGGGTGTGGGGTCCACCGACCTGGCCGCGGCCATGATCACGGGAGAGGCCTGGTTCCGGGTGCCCGAGTCCATGAAGTTCGTGTACCGAGGCGAGCTGGGCCCCTGGGTGGACGGCAAGGACCTCATCCTGTACACGATCGGGCTCATCGGGGTGGACGGTGCGCTCTACCGGGCCATGGAGTTCACCGGCCCCGTGATCCGGCGCCTCGGCATGGACGACCGGTTTACCATGGCCAACATGGCCATCGAGGCCGGCGGCAAGGCCGGCATGATCGAACCGGACGAGACCACCCGCGCGTACGTGGCGGGCCGCGCAAAGCGGCCGCCCGTGTACGAGGCGAGCGACCCGGATGCCCGGTACGCCGAGGTGGTG
>CAZBGL010000057.1:0-2507 GCA_964491375.1 uncultured Thermodesulfobacteriota bacterium
CAACAACAGGAAAAGGGGCAAAAGGTAGAGGATGAAGGGCCTCCGGTTTTGGACGGGTTGTGTGTTGCTCGCCGGGGTGCTGGCCGCGTGCGGAGGGGAGAAACCGTCCCCTCCGCCCGAGTCCCGCCCCCCGGCAGCCCAAAAGGCCCAGAGGCCGAAGGCGCGGCCGGTGAAAAAAGAAGAAGCGGCTCCTGCCGAGGGGTCCCGGTTCGTGTACAACCCCGAGGGCCTCCGGGACCCGTTCCAGCCCTTCATCCGGCTGCGCCCCGAGAAGAAGGTCGCCCCAAAGGCTCCGGAGAGGTTCGTGCCCAAAACGCCCTTGCAGCGGTACGCCCTGGAGGAACTGAAGCTGGTGGGGGTGGTGTGGCGCGACGGCAAGGGACGTCGGGCCCTGGTGGAGGATCCCGAGGGCAAGGGATACATCGTCCGTGTGGGAACCCTTATCGGAGACCGCGGCGGCAAGATCGTCAGCATTCGACCGGATCGTGTCGAGGTGGAGGAACGGGTGATCGACATCCTGGGCGAAGAGCGGATCAACCGGGTGACCATGCGGCTCCATACGCCCGAAGGCGAGGTGCGGCCATGAGGCCTACGGAGAAGATCGCGCATACCAAGGGGTGCGGGGTGCTTCTGGCGGGTGTGGCGGCGGTGGCGTTCGGCCTCGCCGGATGCGCCGCCGTGAGGCCCAAACCCGAGTCCCGTGCGGAACTCGCGAAGGAACAGCCGGCCCCGGTACGGGAACGTTCGGTCGTGCAGGGGCTCACCATTGCTCCGGAGGATGGGGGAACCCGGCTGCACCTCGAGGTTTCCGCGCCCGTGGCCCACCGGCTGGAGGAAGAGGGGGAAGACGGCCGGGTGACCCTGATCCTGTCGGGTGTTGTGCTCGAGAACATGGCACCCCTGGTGGAGGTGGGGGACGGGGTGGTGCGCTCTGTGGAGTCCGCGGCGCTGCCCGGGGGCGACGCCCGGATCACCGTGCACACAGAGGGACCTGCCGAGGCGCGCGTGGAGGAGGTCGCCGGCGGGCTGGACCTGGTGGTTTCCCTCACCCGAGCCGCGGCCGAAACGGAAGGCCCGACGCCCCCCCCGGCCCCCCAACCCCGGATCCAGGTGCTCGAAGGGGGACGGGGGGTGGTGTTCCGCCTGGATGCGTCGCCCAAGAACCTGGCCGGGTTCCTGCTGTCGGACGGAAAGCGGCTCGTGGTGGACGCTGAGGGTGTGGACCTGCCCGAGCCGCAGGTGACCCGGGACCTCCGCAGCCCGTTCGTGCGGGTGCGCCTGGGGCGGCAACCGGGTCGGGTCCGAGCGGTGGTGGAGGTGGAGCGGCCGGGCCTGCTCGAGGGATACCGGCTGGAGAAACGGCCCGACGGGTTCGCCGTCCTTCTGACCGGGGCCGCGCCCCAGCAAAAGGAGCCAGGGACCCCGCCGGAGCGGCCGAAAGCGGTGGAAGGCCCGGGATCACCGACGCCGGCCGCTCAGGAGGCGCAGTGGGCCGGCCTGCCCGGCGGGGGAACGGTGGCCGATTTCGGCTTCCGCCAGGACGAGACCTGGAGCCGGGTGGAGATCCAGCTGTCCAAGCCGGCGGCCCACCGGGTGGTCGAGGTGAAGCCCGACCGGGTGGTGGTGGACCTGGTCCGCACCCGCCTGACCGAGCGTTTCCAGCGGGCCCTGGACACCTCGGCGTTCCCCGGGGCGGTACGGCTGGTGGCGGCCTATCAGCGGGGGGAGGACACCCGGGTGGTGGTGGAGCTGCGCAGGCCGGTGCCGTTCCGGGTGGAACGGGACGCCACCCACGTGAACCTGTTGTTCGAAGGCGGGGCGAAGGCCCTGCCGGAGGCCGGGGTGGCGGCCGTCCAAGAGGGTGAAGAAGAGGTCGTGGTGGTGGAGGGAGCGGCCCCCGGGGTCCCACCCGAAGGGAAGGGCGCCCTCCCGGCGGCGCCCGGGGAGAAGTACACGGGCCGCCGGCTGTCCATGGACTTTGTGGACGCCGACATCCGGAACGTGTTGCGGCTCATCGGAGAGGTGAGCGGGCTCAACATCGTGGCGGGCGACGACGTGCAGGGCAAGGTCACGGTGCGGCTGGTGGATGTGCCGTGGGACCAGGCCCTGGACGTGATCCTGAAGACCCGGGGGCTCGACAAGGTGCGCGAGGGGAACGTGATCCGCGTGGCCCCGGCCGAGCGCCTGGCTCAGGAGGCGGCTCGACGCAGGGAGCAGGAGAAGGCCTCCAAGGAAGAGGAACCCCTGGTCACGGACATCCTGCCCGTGAACTACGCCTCGGCCGAGGAGTTGGCGGACAAGGTGAAAACCGTGCTCAGCGATCGGGGATCGGTCTCGGTGGACACCCGGACGAACTCCCTTCTGGTCAAGGACGTGGCCGAGAAACTCCAGGAGGCCCGGAAGCTGGTGGCGCGCCTGGACACCCAGACCCCCCAGGTGCTCATCGAGGCCCGCATCGTGGAGGTGTCCTCCACCTACGCCCGGGACCTGGGCATCCAGTGGGGGGG
>CAZBGL010000058.1:0-12318 GCA_964491375.1 uncultured Thermodesulfobacteriota bacterium
GGGGGCTTCCGAGGAGACCGAGGACGCCCACGAGGCAGCCGCGGAGAGCCAGGAGGCGGGCCGCAAAAAGCGGCGCCGGCGGCGGAAGCGGCGCAAGAGAAAGGCGGGCGAACCCCAGGAGGCCGGAACCGAGGGGATGGAAGAAGAGGACCCGGGCCCCGGTGAAGAGCCCGAGCCCCCGGCCGACCCCCCCCCCTCGGACGCACCGCAGGCGGAGGAGTCCTCCCCCGAAGGCCAAAACGCCGCCCGCAAGAAACGCCGTCGCAGGCGTCGCAAGAAAAAGGAAGAGGCCTCCGAGGAACGTCCGGAGGATCCCTCCGCATCGGCCACCCCGGACCGGCAGGAGGGGACGGCCTCTCCACCGGAAGAACCGGGGGGGCCGGAGCCGGACGGAGGGGAACCGGGGGCAGAAGATACCGGGGGCGAGCCCGGCACCGGCGGGGGAAAGCGCCGCCGGCGCTCCCGGAGGCGCAAGACGGCCCAGGGGACCTCCCCGGAAGAAGGGGAGGGCAACGCGCCCGGCACAGAGACGGAATCCGGTGGCACTCCGCGCGCCGGCGCCGGCGACACCCCGGACACGCCCGGGCCGGACCCATCCGAGGGCAACGGCCCGGCAGGCGATCCATCCCCGGCCCCCTCCTCCGGGCCCGGGGGGGATACGGCGCGGGCCCGGCGCGGAGGGCGCCGGACCCGGCGTCGCTCCCCGGCCTCCCCGAAGGATCACGGGGAACTCCAGTCCAAAGAGGCGGGTTGACCGAACAACCGCTGTTTGTTAGCGTTCCTCGTTTGTGAAGGCCCCCACGAAAAACCGGCAACGCGGAGGAGAGCCGTGAAGAAGGAGTACCTGCTCGCACCGGGCCCCACCCCCGTCCCCCCCGAGGCGTTGCTCGCCATGGCGCGGCCGGCGATCCATCATCGGGAACCGGACTTCAAGCCCATCTTCCAGGAATGCCGGGAGGGGCTGAAGTACCTCTTCGGCACGGAACGGGACGTGATCATCCTGGCGTCCTCGGGTACCGGTGCCATGGAGGCCGCGGTCACCAACTTCCTGCGCCGGGGGGACAAGGCGCTCTACGTGAACGGGGGGAAGTTCGGCGAGCGGTGGGGAAAGATCCTGAGGGCCTACGGGTGCGAACCGGTGGAGATCCGGGTGGAGTGGGGCCGGGCCGTGGATCCGGATGAGGTGCGCCGGGCCCTGGACGCCGACCCCGGGATCCGCGCCGTGTACGTCCAGGCCAGCGAAACCAGCACGGCGGTGCGCCACCCGGTGGAGGCCCTGGCCGAGATCACCCGCGACCGGGATGTGATCCTGGTGGTGGACGGCATCACCGCGGTGGGAGTCTTCCCCTTGCCGATGGACGCCACCGGGATCGACGTGCTGGTCACGGGAAGCCAGAAGGCCCTGATGCTCCCGCCGGGTCTGGCGTTCATCGCCTGGAGCGAGAAGGCCGAGCGGTTCCTGGAGGCGTCGGATCTGCCGCGGTTTTACTTCGACCTGGCCGCCGAGCGGAAAAAGCAGCGCGACAACCAGACCGCCTGGACCCCGGCGGTGAGCCTGGTGGTGGGACTGCGCGAGGCCCTGCGGCGCATCCGGGAGGAGACCCTGGAAGGCGTCTACGCCCGCACCTCCCGGCTGGCACGGGCCACCCGCGAGGCGGTCCGAGCTCTGGGCCTGGAACTGTTCGCACCCGACAGCCCCAGCGATGCGTGCACCGCGGTCAAGGTGCCCGAGGGCGTGGACGGCATCGCCCTGAAAAAGGCCTTCAGGGAACGCTTCGGCATGACCGTGGCGGGCGGACAGGACCAGGCCAAGGGCAAGATCGTGCGCATCGCCCACATGGGCTACATCGACACCTTTGACGTGATCGCGGCCATCGCGGCCCTGGAGATGTGCCTGGCCGGCATGGGCTATCCCGTGGAACCGGGCGCCGGGGTCCGGGCTGCCGAGAAGATCCTGGGAGAGGCGTCATGAAGCGGGTTCTGGTGAGCGACAACCTCTCGGCCCGGGGGATCGAGATCCTCCGGAGCGCCGAGGGGATCGAGGTGGACGTCAAGACCGGCCTCGGCCCCGAGGAACTCAAGGCCGTCATCGGGGAGTACGATGCCCTGGTGATCCGCAGCGCCACCCGGGTCACGGCCGACGTGCTGGAGCACGCCGCCCGGCTCAAGGTGATCGGGCGGGCCGGCATCGGCGTGGACAACGTGGACGTGCCCGAGGCCACCAAGCGGGGCATCGTGGTCATGAACACCCCGGGCGGCAACGCCGTGACCACGGCCGAGCATGCCCTGGCCCTCATTATGAGCCTGGTGCGGAACATCCCCCAGGCCACCATGAGCATGAAGCAGGGCAAGTGGGAGAAGAAGAAGTTCCAGGGCCACGAACTGTGCGGCAAGACCCTGGGCGTGGTGGGCCTGGGCAACATCGGATCCATCGTGGCCGACCGGGCACAGGGCCTGAAGATGAAGGTGGTGGCCTACGACCCGTACATCTCCGAGGACCGGGCGGCCAGCCTGGGCGTCGAACTGGTGGACCTGGACGAGCTGTACCGCCGCAGCGACATCGTCACGGTCCACGTGCCGCTCCTCGACGAGACCCGCAACCTCATCGACGCCGACGCCATCGCCAAGATGAAGGACGGCGTGTACATCGTGTGCGCGGCCCGGGGGGGCATCGTGGACGAGGACGCGCTTCTCCAGGCCCTGGAAAGCGGGAAGGTGGCGGGCGCCGCCCTGGACGTGTTCCGGGAGGAGCCGCCGGGCCTTACGCCGCTCGTGGCCCACGACCGGGTGGTGTGCACCCCTCACCTGGGGGCGAGCACCGTGGAGGCCCAGGAGGCCGTGGCCATCCAGGTGGCCGAACAGATCGTGGACTACCTGACCCGGGGCACGATCCGCAACGCCGTGAACGTACCCAGCGTGCCCGCCGAGGTCCTGGCCCAGATGGAGCCCTACCTGGATCTGGCGCGCAGCCTGGGCCGGCTCCAGGCCCAGCTCGGGGTCGAGGGCCTCACCTGCGTGCAGCTCCAGTACTCGGGCCGGATGGCCGAGGGCCGCACCGGGCTGCTGACGGCCGCAGCACTGGAAGGGCTCCTGGCCGCCAGCGTGGGCGAACGGGTGAACCTGGTGAACGCGCCCGTGGTGGCCCGGGAGCGGGGCATTCGGGTGGTGGAGAGCTCGGCCGCCGACGGCGAGGACTACACCGCGTTCATGCGCCTCGTGGTGGAGACCCGCCACGGCCGGTTCACCCTGGCCGGTGCCATCTTCGGCCGCCGGGAGCCCCGGATCGTGGAGATCGACGGCATCCCCATCGAGGCCATTCCCCGGGGGGAGCTGCTGGTGTTCTGGAACTACGACCGGCCGGGCCTTGTGGGGAGCATCGGCACCACCCTGGGCAACCACGCGATCAACATCGGCCAGATGCAGTTCGGCCGCGAGGCCCCCGGTGGCCGCGCCGTGACCGTGGTGAACGTGGACACGCCGGTGCCCCCGGACGTGCTCGAGGAACTGCGGGCCCTGCCGAACGTGATCAGCGTGACCTCGGCCCGCCTGTAGGACACGCCGTCCCGTGCAGCCCGCATCCGCTCCCCCTTCCGGCCCTCCGGGCCGGCACCGGGAACTTCCGCCCGGGCTCACCGACCGCCTGCCGGACGAGGCCGAGCGCCTCCACCGGGTGCGGCAGGCGTGTCTGGAGGCCATGAACCGATGGGGCTATCGCCTGGTGCTGCCGCCCCTTCTGGAGCATGCAGAGGTGTTCGAGCCGGCTCCGGGCGCTCCCGGGGACCAGACCGCCTCGTACCGGTTCGTGGACCGGCTCACCGGACACGTGCTCGCCATCCGGCCGGACTTCACGCCCCAGGTGGCCCGGATGGCCGGGACCCGGTTCGCCGGGGCCAGCCTGCCCCTCCGGCTGTGTTACGAGGGGCCCGTGGTGCGCCATGTCCCGGGCCGGCGGGGCCTGTCCCGGGAAGTACCCCAGGTGGGCGGGGAACTGCTGGGAGTGGGCGACCCCGAGGCCGACGCCGAGGGGATCGCGGTGCTCGTGGCGTGCCTCCGCGAGGCCGGTCTCGGGAACTTCAAGGTGGACCTGGGACAGGTGGAGTTCTTCCGGGGGCTCGTCCAGGACCTGGAGGTGCCGCCGGAGCCCCTGGATGCGCTCCGCGGGGCCGTGGCCCGCAAGGACCTGAGCGACCTGGAACGCCTCTTGGCGGGGCTGGACATTCCGGAACGGCGCAGGGCGGCCCTGGCCGAACTGCCCTTGCTGGCCGGCGGGGTGGAGGTGCTCGAACGGGCCGAGGCCCTGGTGGACACGGACCACAGCCGCCGGGCCCTGGAGAACCTGGCCCGGGTGGTGGACTACGTGGACACCCACGGCCTCCTCGACGTGCTCACCGTGGACCTCGGCGAGATCCGCGGCATCGACTACCACACCGGGGTCATCTACGAGGTGTTCGTGCCGCACCTGGGGAGCCCGCTGGCCCGGGGAGGTCGGTACGACCGTCTGTGCGGCCGGTACGGCCGCGACCTGCCGGCCACGGGCTTCACCCTGGACCTTTCGGCCCTGCTCGCCGCCACCGAGGCCCTGGGGGGACCGGCGGGCCCCGGGGAGCCGGAGGGCGTGTTCATCGTCAACTTCGCACCGGAACGCTCGCGTGCCCTACGGCTGGCGCGGGCGTTCCGTGCGCGGGGGGTGCGGGCGGCCCGCGACATGATCCGCCGCCCTCTCGAAGCCTCGCTGGAGCACGCCCGGGCCCAGGGGTTCCGGTGGGCCGCGGTGATCGATCCGGCGAACGCCCCCGGGGACCGGGTCCGGTGGATCGACCTGGAGGAGGGCGCGGAAGCGGTGATTCCCGAGGCCGAAGCGCCGGCGCGCGCGGCCTGGGAGGAGTGATATCCATGCCGAACGTGGTGGTGGTGGGCGCCCAGTGGGGCGACGAGGGCAAGGGCAAAGTGGTGGATCTGTACGCCGGCCAGGCGGACGGGGTGGTCCGCTTCCAGGGGGGCAACAACGCCGGCCACACCCTGGTGGTGGAGGGCCAAAAGATCATCCTCCACCTGATCCCCTCGGGGATCCTCCACCCCGGCACCGTGTGCTGCATCGGGAACGGCGTGGTCGTGGACCCCGGCGTGCTGCTGGAGGAGATCGAAGGCCTTCGCCGCAACGGCCGCTGGCCCGGGGACGACCACCTGGTGGTCTCGCCGTCGGCCCACGTGATCCTCCCCTGCCACCGCGCCCTGGACCTGGCCCGGGAAGCCCGGGCCGGCCGGCGGCAGATCGGGACCACGGGCCGGGGGATCGGCCCCTGCTACGAGGACAAGGCGTCCCGCCGGGGGGTCCGGGTGGCCGACCTGTTGGATCCGTCGGGGCTACGGATCAAGATCGAGGCCCTGCTGGACGAGAAGAACGCCCTGCTCGCGCACCTGGGAGCCGACCCCCTGGACCCGGCCGAGGTCGTCGATGAACTCGTGGCCGCGGGAGATCGGCTGCGGCCCTTCGTGGGGGACGTGACCGGCCGGGTGCACGCGTGGACCCGCGAAGGCCGGCGCATCCTGTTCGAGGGGGCCCAGGGCACGCTCCTGGACATCGACCACGGCACCTACCCCTTCGTCACGAGCTCGAACACCACGGCGGGCGCCGTGTGCACGGGCACGGGGCTCCCCCCGCGGGACATCCATGCGGTGATCGGGATCACAAAGGCTTACACCACGCGGGTGGGCCGGGGGCCCTTCCCCACGGAACTCAAGGATGAACTCGGGGACCGACTCCGTGAGCAGGGGGGCGAGTTCGGCAGCACCACGGGCCGGCCCCGCCGGTGCGGATGGCTCGACCTGGTGAGCCTGCGCACCGCATGCCGGCTGAACGGGCTCACCGCGCTGGCCGTGACCAAGCTCGACGTGCTCCAGGGGCTCCGGGAGGTCCGGGTGTGCACGGCCTACCGGCTGGACGGCCGCACGATCGACCACGTGCCGGCCCGGGCCGAGGATCTGGAACGGTGCGAACCGGTGTACGAGACCCTGCCCGGGTGGGAGGACGGGATCGGCGAGGCCCGTCGCCCGCAGGACCTGCCCACCAACGCCCGCCGGTACCTCGAGTACGTGGAGCGGGCCACCGGGTGCCCGGTGATCCTGGCCTCGGTGGGCCCGGACCGGGAACAGACCGTGGAGTTCCGGGGCCCGTTCGAACTGGCGGACCAGTGAGCCGGGCCCGGAAAGGCCCGGGCCGGCCCCTTGACACGGCCCGCCCGGTTCCTGTATAGAAGGCAGCCTTCTTTCTGCGTGGGCCGTTAGCTCAGCCGGTAGAGCATCGGACTTTTAATCCGAGGGTCCCAGGTTCGATCCCTGGACGGCTCACCAGTTCCGGAAGTCCGGGGCCGCGGTTGGGTCCGCGGCTGTTCGGAGGAGCAACGAGAAACGCGCGTACCGCGTCCCCATCGTCTAGCCTGGCCCAGGACACCGGCCTTTCACGCCGGCGACGGGGGTTCAAATCCCCCTGGGGACGCCAATGGGGTCTCTTCATCGTTTCGGCCCGTCCGGGAGCACCCGGACGGGCCGTTCGTTTGGGGTCGCGGCCCGAAGGTCGTCCCCTCCGGGGGGACCTTCGCACGCGGAACGGTGCGGCGCGGCGCTCCCCGGTCCAGATCCCGCGGCTGAACGGGAACGCTCCCCGGGGCTACGCCGGCGCCCGTTCCCCCCGGTACCGGGCCCGGAGCACCTTCTTGTCGATCTTGCCCACGCTCGTCTTGGGGATCGACTCCACGAACTCCACCCGGTCGGGCACGGCGTACCGCGAGATCCGTCCCTCGACCGCGAGCGCCTCCAGGTGCTCCCGTACGGCCTGGGGCGTGATCCCGGCGCCGGGCGCCGGCACCACCAGGGCCAGGGGGCGCTCGCCCCACTTGTCGTCCGGAACGCCGACCACGGCGCACTCACCCACTCCCTCGATCCGGGAGATCAGGGTCTCGAGCTCCAGGGACGAGATCCACTCCCCTCCGGACTTGATCACGTCCTTGATCCGGTCGGTGATCCGCACGTACCCGGCCGGATCGATGCTGGCCACGTCGCCGGTGTGCAGGTACCCGCCTCGCCACAGGGCCTCGGAGTTTTCGGGGTCCTTGAGGTAACCCTGGGTGAGCCAGGGCGAGCGCACCACGATCTCGCCCGTGGAGCGTCCGTCCCGGGGCACGTCCCGCAGCTCCTCGTCCACCACCCGGAGCTCCACCAGGGGCACGGGCCGGCCGGTCTTGCACCGCACCTCCACCTGCTCCTCGGGCGGCCGGGACAGCGCGTCGGGATCGAGCTGGGCCAGGGTGAGCACCGGGCAGGTCTCGCTCATGCCGTAGCCCGAGAAGATGTCGATCCCCCGCTCCAGGGCGGCCCGGCAGAGCCCGTGGGGCAGGGCCGCCCCCCCGATCACCACCTTCCACCGCGACAGATCCACCTGGCGGGACGCCGGGTGGCTCAGGAGCATGTGGAGGATCGTGGGCACGCAGTGGCTGAACGTGACCCCTTCGCGCTCGATCAGGCCCAGGAGCATCTCGGGGGCGTAGCGGCCGGGGTAGACCTGCTTCACCCCCAGCAGGGTGGCCACGTAGGGGATGCCCCAGGCATGCACGTGGAACATGGGCGTGATGGGCATGTAGACGTCGTCCCGGTGGAAACGACCCTGGGAGCCCTGCCAGGCCAGGGCGGCCGTACCGGCCAGGGTGTGCAGCACGAGCTGGCGGTGGCTGAAGTACACCCCCTTGGGGTTGCCCGTGGTCCCGGTGGTGTAGAACGTGGTGGCCCGGGTGTTCTCGTCCAGATCCGGGAACGCATACCCCGGGTCGCCGCCGGCCACGAGCTCCTCGTACTCGGCCTCGACCGGCAGCTTGGTGCCGGGCCGCTCCCCCGTGTCGGTGAGGAGCACGAACCGCACGGGCCGCTCGATCCGGTCCCGAAGGGCCTCCACCAGGGGCAGGAAGTCGGCGTTCACGAGGATCACGTCGTCTTCCGCGTGGTTGATCGTGTACAGGATCTGGTCGGGCGACAGCCGCACGTTCACGGTGTGGAGCACCGCCCCCATCATGGGCACGGCGAAGAAGCACTCGAAGTACCGGTGGGTGTCCCAATCCATCACGGCCACGGTGCGACCCGGCCGCACACCCAGGGACTCGAGGCCCGAGGCCAGCCGGCCGATCCGCTCGCGGACCTCCCGGTACGTGAACCGGCAGACGTCCCGGTACACGATCTCCTGGTCGGGCCGGTGGGCCAGGGGCGTGTGCCACAGGTGCTTGAGGAGCAGGGGGAACTCGTAGGCCGACGGGGTCCGGGTGATGGGGATGCCGTTCATGATCGATGCCTCCCGTGGTGTCTTGCTGGAAAGCCGGAATGCCAGAACGCCTCGTCACTTCCCGAGGCCGTCGTGACGGTGCACGGCCGCCCGCTGCCCGGCTCCTGTCCGCCATCGGCCGGCGGGCCTTCGTGCCGCGCCGCTCCCACGGCCTCCTCCTCAACCGTCGAGAAGACGCGCCGCGATCACCGTGCGCTGGATCTGGTTCGTGCCCTCGTAGATCTGGGTGATCTTGGCGTCGCGCATCATCCGCTCCACCGGGTAGTCCCTCATGTACCCGTACCCGCCCAGGAGCTGCACGGCGTCCGTGGTGACGCGCATGGCCACGTCCGAGCACTTCATCTTGGCCATGGCCGAGAGCATCCCCGCCTCGGCCGAGAGCCGCACCCGGCCCTTCCGCGCCTCGGCGTCCGCCCGGGCCGCGGCAGCGTACAGCAGGTGCCGGGCGGCCTCGATCTCGGTGGCGAGCTCGGCCACCATCCACCGAAGGCCCTGGAACTCGGCCAGGGGCCGGCCGAACTGCCGGCGTTCTCTCAGGTACGCCATCGCCACCTCCAGGGCGCCCTCGGCGATGCCCAGGGCCTGGGCCCCCACCACGGGCCGGGTCCGGTCCAGGCAGGCCATGGCCAGCCCGAAACCGCCGCCCTCGGTTCCCAGAAGGTTCCCCGCCGGCACCCGGCACCCCTCGAAGATCATCTCGGTGGTCACCGAGCCGCGGATCCCCATCTTGTCCTCGTGCTTGCCGGCCCGCACGCCGGGGGTGTCCGCAGGAACCAGGAAGGCGCTGATGCCCCGGGCCCCGGCCTCGGGATCGGTCTTGGCGAACACGGTGTACAGGCCCGCGATGCCGCCGTGGGTGATGAAGCACTTGGTCCCGTCGATGACCCAGTGGGGGCCGTCCCGCACGGCCCGGGTGGTCATGGCGGCCACGTCGCTCCCGGCCCCGGGTTCGGTCAGGCAGAACGCCCCCAGCCACTCGCCCGAGGCCAGCTTGGGCAGGTATGCCCGCTTCTGCTCCTCGGTGCCGGCGAGCTTGAGCGGCGTGAGCGCGAGTTCCTGATCGGCCAGCATCACGGCCGACGAGGCGCACGCCCGGGCCACCTCCTCCACGATCAGGCACGCCACGAGCAGACCCTGGCCGGTGCCGCCGTACGCCTCGGGCACGTCGGCTCCCATGTAGCCGAGCCGGCCGAACAGGTCCTTGAGATCCCAGGGGAACTCGCCGGAGGCGTCGATCTCGGCCGCGCGGGGGGCCACGCTTTCGCGCACCACCCGGCGCACGGCCTCCTGGATCGCCCGTTGATCCTCGGTGAGGGCGAAGAGCGCCATCGCGTCCCTCCTCCTACTCGGCCTCCACCAGGGTGGCCATCCCCATGCCGCCGCCCACGCACAGGGTGGCGAGCCCCAGCTCCACCCCCTGCCGCCGCATCTCGTACAGCAGGCTCACCACGAGGCGGAGTCCGGTGCACCCCACGGGATGGCCCAGGCCGATGCCGCTCCCGTTCACGTTGGTGCGCTCACGGTCCAGGCCCAGGTCGCGCTCGCACGCGATGTACTGGGCGGCGAACGCCTCGTTGAGCTCCACGAGCCCGATGTCGGCCAGAGACACCCCGGTGCGCTCCAGGAGCCTCCGGGTGGCCGGGACCGGGCCGTACCCCATGATCTCGGGGGGGACGCCGGCGCTCGCCTGGGCCACGATCCGGCCCAGGGGCTCGAGGCCCAGTTCACGGGCCCGGGCCCGGCTCAGCACCACGGCGGCGGCCGCGCCGTCGTTGAGGCCCGAGCTGTTGCCCGCCGTGACCGTGCCGTCCTTCTTGAACACGGGCGGAAGCCGCTCCAGGTCCGCCAAGGTGAGCCCGAACCGGGGGTGTTCGTCCCGGTCCACCACGGTCTCCCCCTTTTTTCCGGGGACGCGCACCGGAACGACCTCGTCGCGGAAGCGGCCCGAGCGCACCGCCGCCTCGGCGTTCCGGTGGCTGCGCAGCGCCACCTCGTCCTGCTCGCGGCGGCCGATGCCGTGGCGCTCGGCCAGGTTTTCGGCCGTGAGGCCCATGATCATCTCGCGTCCCAGGATGCGGCTTCCCGAGTTCAGGAGCTCCCACAGGGCGTCGGTCATCTCGCCGTGGGTGAGCCGCTGGCCCCACCGGGCCGTCTTGAGCACGTAGGGCGCGTTGGACATGGACTCCACGCCCACCACCAGCACGGCGTCGGCCTCGCCCGCAAGGATCTGGAGCCGGGCGCACGCCAGGGCCTGCATGGAGGACGAGCACTGCTTCTGGACCGTGTACGCCGGCACCTCCACCGGGATGCCCGCGGCAAGCGCCGCGGTGCGCGCGGTGTTGGCCTCGTCGGGGCACTGGATGCACTCGCCGGCGATCACCTCGTCCAACGACTCCGCCCCGACGCCGGCCCGGGCCAGGGCCTCCTGCATCACCAGGGCGGCCAGGCGGTGCGCCCGCACGTCCCTGAGCCCGCCTCCGAACTTCCCGATGGGGGTTCGCACCGCCCCCACGATCACCGCGTCGCGGTCGGTCTTCTGGAAACGCATGGCGCCCCTCCATGCCGAGTGGGGTTGGAACCTCTATGGTCAAACGGCTAGACGGCCCGAACGTCGGAGTGCCCGAAGGCCGTTGGACCTTCGGAGAAAGGGGGCGGGCCCGGGCCCGACACCGCCACCCCTCCTCCCGGCCCGCCGGCCCCTTAGGCCCCCGGGCCGTCAGGCCCCTGGCCGGCGGCCCGTCTCCGGCCGTAGATGTCGTCGATGAGCTCCGCGTACTTCTCGTAGATGGTGCGGCGGCGGACCTTCATGGTGGCCGTCACCTCGTCGTCGTCGTGGTCCAGCTCCTTCTCCAGGAGCCGGAACTGGCGCACCTGCTTGACCCGGGCCAGGCCGGCGTTGGCCTTTTCCACCTCGCCCGCGATCAGTTCGACGACCTCGGGCCTGCGGGCCAGGCTCTTGAAGTTGGTGTACGGCACCTTGTGTTCGGTGGCCCACTTGCCCACGTTGTCGTAGTCGATCTGGATCAGGGCGGCCACGAACCGCTCGCCCTCGCCGAGCACCACGGCTTCCTTGATGTAGGGGCTCACCTTGAGGGCGTTCTCGATCTCGCTGGGTGCGATGTTCTTGCCCCCGGCCGTGATGATGATCGCCTTCTTCCGGTCCACGATCCTGAGGTGCCCGGCCTCGTCGAGCTCCACGATGTCGCCCGTGTGGAGCCAGCCCTCCTCGTCGATGGTGCGGCGCGTGGCCTCGGGGTCCCGGAAGTACCCGGCGAAGATCTGGGGCCCCCGCTTCAGCAGCTCCCCGTCGGGCGCGATCTTGAACTCCAGGCCCGGCACCACCTTGCCCACGGTGCCGAGGCGGATGTCGTCGCCCATGTGGATGAAGGACAGGCCCGAGCTTTCGGTCATGCCGTAGCCCTCCTTCACCCGGATCCCGATGGCGTGGAAGAACCGGAGCACCTCGGGCGAGATGGCCGAGGCGGCCGAGAAGCAGAACCGCACCCTCCGGAGACCCACATGGTTCTGGAGCGCCCGGAACAGGAGGCCGTAGCACGCCCACCACACCAGGTGATCCAGGGGGCTCCACGGCCGGTGGGCCAGGCGCTTGTCGGCCAAGCGATAGCCCTGGGCCATGCACAGGTCGAACAGCTTCTGGCGCCACCGGGGCGCGTCCTTGATCCCGATGATGATCGAGGACTGGAGCTTCTCCCAGATCCGCGGGACCCCCAGGAACACCGTGGGCGCGATCTCCCTCAGGTCGTCCTGGATCGTGCGGATCGACTCGGCGAAGTTCACGGTCACGCCCAGGTACAGGCTCAGGAACACGCTGAAGATCTGCTCGGCCACGTGGCACAGGGGCAGGTAGCTCACCACCGAGTCGGAGGGTACGATGCCCGTGGCCTCCACCATGGCCCGGGTCATGGCCAGGATGTTCCGGTGGGTGATCATGGCGCCCTTGGGGTGGCCCGTGGTCCCCGAGGTGTAGATGA
>CAZBGL010000059.1:0-5942 GCA_964491375.1 uncultured Thermodesulfobacteriota bacterium
GAGGACTTTGCCCGCCAAGGCCGCGAGGGACACCCCCTGGCCGTCCACGGTCTCCACCGAAAAGGACGGGGCTTCCTCGCCGGGGTGCACCTTCCGGAAGCCCCGGGCCCCAGCCGGATACAGGAGCACCGCCGCTACCACGAGACACCCCCCGGCCCTCATCCAACCCCGTCTCAACCCTACGGCCATCCTCCTCCCTCCTCGATCGGACACCCGAGTAGGCTCTGGGTCTTCGTGAAACGTGGAAACGGCTGGCGGCCGGCAGCGCCCCGGCGAAGGGGGCTCCGGGTATCCGGCGAACCCCGCACCGCCGGCCCGGATCCTCGGGCTGCCCGGAGCACAAAGAGAGCCGACCCCTGCGGGCCGGCCCTCCCGATCTCCAGCGCCTAGTACACCACCGGGTTCTCCCGGTCGTAGTCCTTCGGCTTGTGACACCCCACCACGCACCGCCCGCCGGTGGGGGTCTTGGTGTACTTGATGGGCAGCTTCCAGTGCTTTCCGAAAGGGACCTCCCTTCGGATGTGCTTCTCCTGGTTTCCGGCGTGGACCTCGTGGCAGGCCTTGCAGCTGCGTCCTTTCGGGTCCTTGTTCACGTGGAGGAAATGGAGGTTGAGGTCGCCGTTTCGAAAGTCCGTGAGCTTCGTGGTGAACTCGTTGAGGGCGATGTCCTTGTTGTGGCAGTCAAAGCACAGGGCGTAGTTCTCGGTCCGGTACGGTATGTAGAACTGTGCCGGAAAGGCCTTCTTGAGCACCTTGGCGTAGTTGGATCCGTGGGGATCGTGGCATGCGTAGCAGTCGTTCTGCTTGACCGGCCCGTGCAGGTACTTCGAGTTCTTTACCCTGGCCCCCATGTCCGTGTGGCAGGTGTAACAGATATCCTTGGTAGGGGCCCGCAACTGGCGCGGAAAATCGGAGGAGTGGGGGGTGTGGCAGGCTGTACACGACTCTTTCTTCAGAGCCGTGTGCTGGACCGCGGAGTTCTCGATGTGCTCCTTCATCTTCGTGTGGCACCGGAAGCACAGATCCTCGCCCTCGCCGTAGAGCATGTACTTGGCATCGGTCCCGTGGGCGTTGTGGCACTTGCCGCAGTCCTCCTCCACGGGCTTGTGGACGTACTTGCGGGTGAACTCCTCTTTCCGGTCGATGTGGCACAGCAAGCACAGCTCCGCCCCCTGCTCCTCGGTCAGGTTCGGGTACGGGGAGGAGTGGGGGTTGTGACAGATGTTGCAGTCCCCGGCAGCCACCGGTCCGTGCACGAACTGCCGGTTCGTCTTGTTGTTCTCGTGGCAGCTGAAGCACAGCTCGCTCGTGGTGGGCTGCTTGAGCTGCAGCTCGGTGTCGGACTGGTGGGGATCGTGGCACGCCACGCAGTCGCCCGTGGCCACGGGCTTGTGTACGATGCGGTTCGCGTCCTTGCGGTCATGACAGGCGTAGCACAGGTCCTTTCCGCCCCCGAAGGCGAGCTTGAAATCGCTTCCAGATCCGGTGGGATGCTTGGGGTTCCCCTCCTCGTGGCACACCACGCACTGGCCCGCCCCCACGGGCCCGTGCACGTACTCCGCCGTGCCCATGCTGGCGTGACACTGGTCGGTGACGCATCCCTCCTGGGCCTGCGCCACCCACGCCCCGGCCACCACGCTCACGACTCCCGCTACGGCGATCCATTTTCTCATCGCTCCATCCCCTCTCGGACTCGAAGAGAAACGATCCGAAACCTCCTCCCTGCACGGGTTCCCCCGGTCTCTCCCTCATCCCGCGTAGCTGTGCAGTCCGGAAAGCACGAAGTTGACCCCCCAGTAGGTGAAGATCACGCACGCGAATCCCACGATCGAGAGCCAGGCCAGGCGCACTCCCCTCCACCCGGCGGTGAACCGCGCGTGCAGGTATGCCGCGTACACCAGCCAGGTGATCAGGGACCAGGTCTCCTTGGGGTCCCAGCTCCAGTACGTGCCCCAGGCATAGTTGGCCCAGATCGCGCCGGTCAGGATGCCCAGGGTGAGCAGGGGGAACCCCACGGCCACCGCCTTGTAGGCCAGGTCGTCCAGCACGCGGGTGGGCGGGAGCAGCCCTGGGGCGTCCTTGCCCTGCCGGGCTTCGGTGCGGCGCCGGAACAGGTACATGATGGACACGGCAAAGGCCACCGCGAACGCGGCATATCCAAAGAAACAGGTCACCACGTGGGCCGTGAGCCAGTTGGACTGCAGGGCCGGAACGAGGGGCTGGATGTCGCTGGAGATCCTCGGGTTGAACGACACCACCGCGATCCCGAGAAATCCGAGCGGGGCCACGAACGCGCCCACGGCGCGATACCCGTAGAGCCGCTCAAAGACCAGGTAGATCATCATGATCGACCACGAGAAGAAGACCATGGACTCGTACATGTTGGAGAGCGGGATGTAGCCGTAACCGGCTTGGTGGCTCTCGATCCACCGGACCACGATCGCGGCGGTGTTGACGAGCCAGCCCGCCAGGGCCACCAAGGTGCCGCCCAGTCCCACCTTGCGATTGCGCGAGACAACGTAGGCCACGTAAAACAACGTGGCCACCAGGTACAGGATCATGGCGATCCCGAACAGCTTGTCGTTGATCATGCAACACCTCCGCACCCGGACGAATCGGTCCGGGTGAACCGTTCCACCGCCTTATAGCAACTCGGCGTCTATTTTTCAAAGGCTTCTTGCGCCTCTGTGCACAAGTCCTGGAACCACCGCTCGAAAGCCACCCGGTTGCGGCTGGCGTTGCCCCCCAGGAACACCTCCACCCCGCCCCTGCCGTCGGGGCGTACCCGGGCCCACACCCGGCGGTGGCTCACGAAAAACGCCACCAGGCACCCCACGGTGATGAACACGCACCCGGCCCAGATGAGCGGCACCCCGGGGTCCTTGGCCACCTGCAGCCCGGTGTACATCACCGTGTCCACGTGATCCAACCGCACGACATACGGCCCCAGCTTGCGGTGGTTTCCCTCGGGCACCTGGAACACGATCGCGGACAGGGGCCTCTGTTCGGGCCGTTCCAGGACCACTTGGATAGCAGGCCCCATGCCTCGGAAATCGGCCGTGAGATCCCGGAGGACGAGCCGGTCCTCTCCCTCCAGGGCGACGGGCTGGCCCCGGAGGACCCGTTTGCGATGGAACACGAGGTTCCGGCGGGGTCCGAACACCGTGATCCAGGCGCTCTCCGCACCGGCTTGCCCGTAGGAGGACTGGTAGAAATAGATTCCCTTGTAGATCAGCGGGTCGTTCACCTCGATGCGCTTGGTCAGCACCTCCCGCCCGTTCTCCAGAACGGTCAGCGTGCTGTAGTAGTCCTTGGGCCGGTTCGTGGGCAGGCCCTGGGGAGTCTTGTAGAATACCACCTCGAAGTCATCGCACCGGACCTCGAAACCCAGGTCCTTGGTTCCGCCGCTGCGCAGCCGGACCTTGCTGACCTTCTGCCCCTCGGGAATCTGAACGAACCCCTTGAATCCCCACCGAGCCCCCACGATCGCGCCCACGGCGAACAGGAAGAGGCTGAAGTGCGTGATGTAGACCCCCATCCGGCTCCACCCTCCCCGGGTGCCGAGGAGGTAAACGGCACCGTCCCGTTCCGCACGGAACACCCGCCGCATCCTCGACCGAAAGAGAGCCTCCAGCCGGGCCGCCGCCTGTTCCGCGGACACCCCCTTGACGCGGAACGTGCATCGTTCGTGGATCGCCACGGGCTTTCCGTCGAACACCGGATCGCTGTAACGCATGAGCCGCACGGCGTGCGGGAGCCGCTTGACGGAGCAGGCCGTGATGTTGACCAGGAGGAGGGCGAGCAGCAGTTCGAACCACCACGAGTGGTACATGTCGTCGAGCCCCAGGGCGTGGATCACCCGGGCCCACGTCTCCCCGTACTCGCGTACGTATACGCTGAACTCCTTGCCCTGCTGGATGACCGTTCCGAAGATGCTCGTGGCCGCAAGCACGATCAGCACGACCACGCTCAGTTTGATCGAGGCGAGGAAGTCGTAGATCCGGCTTCCGATCCCCTTGGGGCGCTCTTGCGTCTTCAACGTTGCCTCCCTTCTTCACCCGCTTGCGGGAACCGCTCAGAGTTCACGGTGGCACTGGAGACACCGGCCCGCCTCCCTGCGGGCGGAGGGCCCCCGAAATCCGAGTTCCACCTCCCGGAAGTTCCCTCTTCTCTGCCGGACGGCCAGGGCGGGCATCTCTTCCCGGATGCGGGCCTCAGGGGTCTCGTGATGGGGTGGATGGCGGGGCCGGACCCTGCGGTCGCGGAGCCGTGTCAAGGGCACCCGCTCCGGTGCCAGGTCACCGAAGATCCCGAGCGCGGCCCTCCGGCCGTGGGCCATGGCCTCCACCGCGGTGGACGGCCCGGCCACCGCGTCGCCTCCGGCGTACACCCGCTCCAGGCTGGTGCGCTGGGTGGCCGGGTCCACGCGGATGCGACCGTCGGGCGTGCGCTCCAGACCGGCCAGAGCGGGGTCCCCGAACACCGCACCGCCGACCCGCTGGCCCAGGGCGGGGACCACCCGGTCCACGGTGAGCTCCCGGCATGGACCCTCCACGGGCACAGGCCGGGGCCGGCCCGACGCATCGGGCGGGCCCAGGCGCATGGGTTGAAGCACCACCCGGATCCCTTCGCCGGTCCTGGCCAGCTCCACGGGATCGCTCAAGAAGTGGAACCGCACCCCCTCGCGCCCGGCCTCCTCCACCTCTTCGGCCCGTGCGGGCATCTCGTCCCGGGACCGGCGGTAAACCAGGTGCACCTCCTCGGCACCCAGCCTGAGTGCGGTCCGGCACACGTCCATGGCGGCGTTCCCCCCTCCCACCACCATCACCCGGCGGCCCGGAGACAGCTCCGCACCCCGTTTGGCTCCTTCCAGAAATGCCTGGAAATCCGTGCACAGATCGGCCCCGGGCACGGAGAGGGGGACGGTTTCCAGAGCCCCGATGCCCAGGAACACGGCGTCGTAGTCGGCGAGCAACTCCCCGATCCCCACCCCGTGCGGCCCCACCGGCGTGTCCGTCAGGAACACCACGCCCCGCGCCCGCAGGTCCTCCAGTTCCTCCTCGAGGATGTGGGGGGGCAGACGGTAGTCCGGAATCGTGGTGGCCAACCGCCCCCCGATCACCGGCCCGGCCTCGTACACCGTAACGGAAACCCCCAGCACGGAGAGGTAGTACGCGCACGCCAACCCCGCCGGGCCCGACCCCACCACGGCCACCTTCAGGTCCGCCCCGTCCAGCCGAACCATCCGCCCGCCAGCCCCCCCCTCGGGGGAACGGAAGCGTTCACGCCGTTGGTCGGCGAGATACCGCTTGCATCCGTTGATGGCCACGGGTTCGCCGTCGATTCCCCTCACACACCGGGCCTCGCACGGGTGGGGACAGACCCGGCCGATCACTCCCACGAGGGGCGCGCGCGACCGGATGAGGGCGTAACCCTGCTCGATCTCGTCCTCGAGGAGCAGTTGGAGGTAGTCCGGGACCGACACCCCGGCGGGACAGGCCTCCTGGCAGGGCGGCCGCTTCTCCGACGGCCCCAGCCAGGCGTCGGCCACGGCCACCGCGAGCACAAACAGGGCACTCCCGGCAAGGAAGAGATGGCCGTAGTTCGGACCGTTCCACACCGCCCACACGAGACCCGCGGCCAGGGGGAGGAGGATCCCGAAGGCGATGCCCGTGGCCCAGCGGCCCGAATAGATCTGGCCGAGGCCGGGAGCCACGGCTGAAAGGCGGGCGGCCCGTACCCGCACCCGGCGGACGGTTGCGATCTCGTGGAGAAGGCGATCCTTGCCCTTCAGTTTGCCGGAACAGGTCCGGCAGCGAAAGGCGCGGCCCTTGTCTTCGATCCGGCAGAGGCTGCAGTCCCAGTAACGTTCCATGCCCGTATGATGGTTCGCTGTGGCGTTCCTGCCTCTCTCCCCGCGAGCCGAACAGAACCGTTCACCC
>CAZBGL010000060.1:0-3257 GCA_964491375.1 uncultured Thermodesulfobacteriota bacterium
TCCCAACCGGCCCGGGGGCTCGGGTCCGCGAAGGCGGCCGGAAGGCCAAACGCCACCGCCTCCTGAGCCCGCCGGCCGTGCACGCGAGCGGCACACCGGCCTGCGAGCCGCACCATCGAGGCCGTGGCCGCGAGCGGAGACCAGCCCCCGGGCCGGCCGAACGGGCTAGAACGCTCGGAGATCAGGATGCCCCAGGGCCTCGGAAGCTTCGGCCCTGGTGCCCGGACTCACTCCAGCGGCAGGCCAGCCTGCACCCAAGCGAACACGCCCCCGGCGTAGTTGGCCACCCATGGATAGCCTTGGCGGTCCAGAAAACCCGCGACCGCCGCGCTCCGGGCGCCGGACGCGCACACCACCACAACCTTCCGGTCCCGCGGAATCTCGCCAAGCCGCCGGGGCACCTCTCGCATCGGAATCAGTACAGCTCCGGGAATGTGCCCGCGCCGAAACTCTCCAGGGGTCCTGACGTCCAGCAGAAAAACGCGGTCGCGCTCCCCTTTCAGCAGCGCCACCACCTGCCGGGTGGTCAGGATCTTCACCTCGGCCCGAGCCCGAAGCCCCGCCGCCAGAACACCTGTGGCAACGAAAAAAGCGATCATCCACGCACGACCCGTCTTTTTCACGACGTTCTTCCCTCCCTCGGGGGTCCGCGGTGGGTCTGGCCGGTTGGATGCGGGGCCGCGTGGACGGGTTTCATGTTTTGGGCACCACGCACAGGAACCGCAGCGGAGAATCTTGTGCCGCCCGGAACTGGTGGACCGTGCCGGCCGGCACGAACACCGCGTCCCCCGGGGCCAGGGGTTCCCGTCGGCCCTCCTCCACCAGTTCCCCCCGGCCCGAGAGCACAAGCACCCCGTGCTCGAAGGGATGGGCGTGGAGGGGGGTATGACCCCCGGGTTCCACGTCGAACACGCGCATGACGAAGTTCGGGGCCCCGTGTTCCTCGCCCACGACGATCCGCATCCGCACGCCGTGGGCCCCCTCCATGGCCACGGGTCTCCCTTCGATCGCATCCACCGATCCGATTCGCATGGGTCCGCTCCTTTCAAGGGGTTGGGTTCGCGGATATCGGCGGTCTGCTCCGGACAGGGATGGCCGAACGAGGTGCGCCGTTGGTTGTCAGCCCACCTCCATCCCGGCAGCACGAAGAGATCGCAAGGCCTTCCAGGCGCGAACTCACTGGGACCCGTGGGACGACCCGTTCTCCCGGGCCGCCCCAGCATGGCCAGCGGATGGCGGTTCTGAACATTCCGCAGCCGGCGGACGTTCGTCCGTCGGCCGGGACGCGCGAGGACGGGTCGACTCGGCCGCCCCCGGTGCGCCCTGCGCCGCATCAAGCAGCGCCCGGGCCTCTTTGAGCCGGCCCTGGGCCTCCAGGGCCCTTGCGAGGGCACGAACGGCCTCGGTCCATCCCGGGGCGGCCCCCAGAGCCTTCCGGAAGGACGCCTCGGCCGCGCGGTACAGGCTCCGGTCCATGAACAAGGTACCCATGCGAAAGTATCGGCGAGCCATCGAGGCGGGCCTCGACACCTTCTGCACCCCGGGGCCGGGAGCTTTCTCGGCCGTCCCCTCCCGCAGCTTACGGGCTCGGGCCCGGGCCTCTTCGGCCTTCTGCTCGCGCCCGAGGAGGCCGTAGGCGCGCGCCAGGCCTTCGTAGGCCCGGGGGTACTCGGGATCCTCGCGGATCGCCTTCTGGAACGCCCAGACCGCCCGGTGGGGCACCTCCCGCTCGAGCAAGATCTCTCCCATTCGGGTGTACCGTTCCGCCCTCCCCTTGGGCCGGTACCCGGCCACCTCGGGGATCTGGGCCGCCCGGCGCTTGAGCACGCCCAGCGCCTCCAGCACCCGTTCCCGGAACCCGTCGCGGGTGGTGTGTGCATACCCTTCTAGCAACTCGCGGATCTCCCCTTGGGCGTCCGCCAACAGGAGCGAGGGCACGGCGATCACCCCGTACGCGTTGAACACCGCTAGATCCCGGTCGATCACCACCGGAAACCCGATCCCCCGTTCCTTCACGAAGCGCTCCACCTCCGCCTCGGCCGCGGGCTCCCACTGCTGGTGTTCCACGTTCACCCCAATCACCTGGAGGCCTCGGTGCCTGTACGCTCGGTAGAGTCTCAGGAAATCCGCCAGCGCCTCGGCGCTGCGGGGGCTCCACGTGGCCCAGAAGATGATCACCGTGGCCTTCTCCCCCAACCGTTCCCGCAAGTTCAGGGTCTCGCCCCCAAGGGTCTGGAGGGTGAAGTCCTTGATCTTTTCCCCAACGCTGGTGCGCTTGAAGCCGCGGGCCGGCCCCGCGGCCAGCAGCAGCCCCACCATCAGCACGAACTTCGGCAGCGCCAGACGCCCTTTCATCGCATCGGGTTCCGTTCCCCACACCGGGCCCTTGGCCCAAACCGTTCAAGCGTTGCATCGCTCCGGGCGCTTTGGGATACTACGTTTGAGCTCCTGAAGCAAATCACCCTTTCTCCGGATCCAGGGACGACAATGAGTCCGCAGCCGCCTTCCGGCGATGACCGGCTGGTCATCGCCGGTCGCACCTTCCGGTCTCGGCTCCTCATGGGGACCGGGAAATTTTCCAGTCCCGAGGTGATGGCCCGCGCCCTGGAGGCCTCGGGCGCGGACATCGTCACCGTGGCCCTGCGCCGGGTGGACCTGAGCCGTCCCCGGGAGGACATCCTGGCCCACATCGACAGGGAGCGTTACCTGTTGCTGCCCAACACCTCGGGCGCGCGCACGGCCGAGGAGGCGGTCCGCCTGGCCCGCCTGGCCCGGGCTGCGGGCCTGTCTTCGTGGGTGAAGCTCGAGGTCACGCCCGATCCGCGGTATCTACTACCCGATCCGGTGGAAACCCTGCGGGCCGCCGAAGTCTTGGTGAAAGAGGGGTTCACGGTACTCCCGTACATCGGGGCCGACCCCATCCTGGCCAAGCGGCTCGAAGAGGTGGGCACCGCCACGGTCATGCCCCTGGGTTCGCCCATCGGGTCGGGCCAGGGGCTCCGCACCCGGGACGCCGTGGGCATCATCATCGAGCAGGCAGGGGTCCCCGTGGTGGTGGACGCCGGGCTCGGCGTGCCCTCCCATGCCGCCGAGGCCATGGAGATGGGCGCGGACGCCGTTCTCGTGAACACGGCCGTGGCCATCGCGCGCGATCCCGTGGCCATGGCCCGGGCGTTCCGCAAGGGGGTGGAGGCCGGCCGCGAGGCGTTCTTGGCCGGTCGCGCCCCGGTTTCGGACACCGCCCGGGCGTCCAGCCC
>CAZBGL010000061.1:0-7949 GCA_964491375.1 uncultured Thermodesulfobacteriota bacterium
CCGTTTCCCTCGTGGGAGCGGGCTTCGGCCCGCGAGCGGGCCCCCGGGCCGGCTGGGAGCGGCCCGTTCGATCCGTGCGGGTCCGGGAGGGCCCCCTTGCGAGGTGCGGGCGCGGCTCCGACAGTCGCCGCGGCCCTGGTGTTTCCGAGCGGCAGGGGCCCGACCCGGGGGTGCTCGCCGGGCACGTCCGAGCGGCGGGTTGCCGCGGCGAGGTCGCATATTGCGTGTTCGCGCCCGCCCGAGCCAGGGGGCCCTCCCGGAGCGTGGGGATACCGCCCGGGGTCCGTTTCCGCTTCGGAGCCCCGGCCTCGGTGGGGGTGCTCGGAGGCCATCGTGCCGCTCGCGTGCGCGACGGGTGGGCTCGGGAGGCCGCGGCGTTTGGCCTTCCGGCCCCTTCGCGGACCCGGACCCCGGGCGGTGTGGCCCCGAGTTCCGTTGCGACCGTTGCGATCGTGGCGCGGGACGAAAGGACGCCCGTTGCGCCGTGGCGAGGGGGCGAGGGCCCCGGGGGCCGCGGTTTCAGCCGCCCCGTTTGCCCGCGATCCACTCGGACAGCGACGCGAGCACCGACGGCCACCGGTCCGAGATCCGGAGGGCCACGAACTCCCGGAACAGGCCGTCCACCGCGTCCAACACCTCCTGGACCAGCCTCACCCGGATCGCAACGGTGCCGTGCCAGCCTTCGCCCCCGTCCGGCTCCGTGGGCGGAAGGCGCAGGCCGTGGAGCTCCAGGGTGTCGCCTCGAAGGCCGAATGCGTACTCCCGGTCCTCCACGGCCATCCCCAGGCGCACGTCCAAGACCTTCTTGCCCACGGCCAGGGCGGCAGCCGCCTCGGCCGAGTCCGCCACCTCGCCCTCGCGCAGGATGTTGCGTTTGCTCCGGGTGTCCGGACTCCCGAGCACCAGAAGATCCTCGATCCACAGGGTCACCGGCCCCACGCCCTCCACCGGGATGGGCCCGCCCGCGGTCTCGATGCGGAACCACAGCCAGGTGAGGAACTCGTGGCCCCAGAACGCCTTTTCCTCCAGAGCCTTCAGGACGTCCACGGCGCACCCCCTTCGGGCTGGAACGAGGCCGGCACCACGCGGTCCAGGAGCCCGGTCCCCTCTTCCCCGGCGACCTCCAAGGCCAGGGCGTAGGGAAACAGGGGCCGCAGGCGCAGTCCGAACGTGGACTCGAACAGCGCGCGGAACAGCTCGTTCGTGCGCTCGGCCGTGTTGGCGAACAACACCTGGGAGCGGTCCAGGTCCCAGGCAGCCTCCACCACCTGTGTGGCCGGGATCACGCGCTCCAGCAGGGCAGCCCGCACCACCGAGCGGATCTCCTCCCGCTCGGCCCGGGCCAGGTCCTCGCGACCCAGGCGCACCTTCCATTCGGCTTCCACCCGGCGGCACTCCTGGCGGAAATAGGCCGCGGGGATCCGCTTGGCGTCGATGCGAAGGGCGAGCACCACCGTCCGGCCCACGATCCACCGGTCGGGATGGAGGTCGGGATCCAAGGGGTCATCCGCGGGTGCCCAGCCCCACACCCGTTCCCGGTCGTCACCCTGGGAGAACCCCCTGAACCCGTGGGCCTGCACGGCCTCGGCATAACAGGCGGGCGCATCCGGCGGCAACCGGCCGAGTACCCGGTACCGCCGTAGCCGCACCGTGCCCCGGAGCAGTCCCATGGCACACCTCCTTCTCGGATCGGACGGGGCACCCGCTTATACGGCCCGGGAGCGGCCGTGTCAACGGCGGTGTCCCCCTCGTCCGGGGCTTCTTTCACTGTGCCTGCCGGCTACCCGTCCGAAACTTGTGCGGGAGTCTCCCTCGACCCGCGGGAGCGGCTTTTCCGGCCTCGAGCCGGACCCCACGCCTGCAAGGAGCCGTCCAGCGGCGCACCGATGCCGCGCCCCCAAGCGGAAACCGGCCCCGGGCCGCTCCCGATCTCAACGGGCCGCCCCGGGGGCTACCGGTCGGCCTGCCCCACCATGTCCGCGAGCCGCAGGGCGTCGCGCACGGCTGCGGCCCCGGCGTCGTTGTTGAAGTACGCGTATACGCACACACCCCGGCCGCGCAACCCCTGGATCCACTCCGCCCAGCCGGCCAGACCGGCCTCGCCGTACTCGCCGCCGTACAGGGGCCCGGGCCCGTGGAGCCGCACGTACACGAACGGCCCGGTCACCTCGCGTGGCGTCGGGGCGGCCGGGTGGTCGTGCACCACCAGGGCGAGCCCCAGGTCTGCCAGGACGTCCAGTATCTGCGCGCCGTAGCCGGCCGGGTCCCGGAACTCCACGGCCGCGGGGAGTCCGGGAGGGAGGGCCTGGGCCAGGGCCCGGAGGCGGTCCGCGTCGGGGACCCATCGGGGCGGAAGCTGGAACAGGACCGGGCCCAGGCGGTTGCCCAGGGGGCGCGCCGCTCCTAGCAACCGTCCCAGCGGCTCGCCCGGTTCCCGGAGCCTGCGGATGTGGGTGAGGTACCGGCTGGCCTTGAGGGCGAAACGAAACCCCGGCGGGACCTGCCGGGCCCACGCCTCGAACGTCTCCGGCCGGGGCAGCCGGTAGAACGTGGCGTTCACCTCCACGGTGGAAAACCGCGAAGCGTAGTGGCGGAGCCACGTCCGAGACGGAAGGTCCCGGGGATAGAACGCCTCCCGCCAGTGACGGTAGCTCCACCCCGATGTGCCGATCCGAACGGTACCGGTGGCCGGGAACATGAAGCGGCTGATGGTGAGGGAGGCCGGTCGCCGTTACCCGTCCGGAGCGTCCCTCCAGAACGGCTCGAACTTCCGGCACAGGGCCTCGAGTTTCTTCGCGTAGTAGGCCACGTTCTCGTCGGGGGCTCGGGGATCCCACTCGCTGGCCAGCTTGGCGTTCTCGTACACCTTCACGTTGGCCGAGTCCCCGGTCACGTAGTAGGTGATCTGGTCCCCGGGCTGGTAGGCCCGGCCCGAGGCCAGGGCGAGCTCGTAGGCGGCCGAGGCGTTCCGGGCGTTCTTCTGTCGCTTTTTCCGGTACACCTCCAGGCTGTCGTGGAGGGTTTCGGTCTTGGCGAACCAGTCCGGGGTCCAGCGGTGCTCCCTCAGCTCCCGGAGCATGCGGTCCCGGATGGCCGGCACGTCCCCGGGCCGGCCTTCCAGGAGCGCCCGGAACATCTCCTCCAGGAACACCCGCTGGAACTTCTCGAGCCCCCGGGAGCGCAGCCCCGAGCCCTTGATCCGCAGTTCCCCGTCGTGGGTGAGGAGCACGTAGTTCTTGGCCTTGTACGAGAACATGGCCCGGTAGCGGCCGGCCAGCTCCAGCTCGATGCCTCCGGGGAGCTCCGCGTTGACCTCCCGGACCAGTTCGGCCTCGGCTTCAGGCCCCTGCCGGTCGGCCGGGGGCACGAAGTACACGCCGTCCGTGTCCACCTCCACGGGCACGGCGCCCCGGGCGCGAAGCGCCTCGATCACCCGGCGCACCAGGTTGCGCCCTTCCCGGGTCACCCGGGCTGCTGCATCGAAGTCGGCGAAGTGCCCCTGGGGAAACCCCAGGTACCCGTAGAACGAGTTGATCAGCACCTTGAACGTGCCCTGGAGGGCGTCGTGGAACGTCCGTTCCTCGGGGGTGGAGGCCTCGCGCGACCTCCGGCGCGCCTCGAGGCGCATCCGGGTCAGGTCCCGGAGCAGCCGCAGGAACACGTCCAGGTCGTCCTTTGCCGGCCGGATGCCGAACGTGAGCAGGATGGACGGGTACAGGCTCCGCACGTCGCAGTGCACCACCGGGCCCACCACGCCGGTCACGAACACGTCGGTGTATCCCCCGGGAAACGGCCGCTTCTCCGGGGGCCTGGGCACGGCGTGGCGCTGCCTCAGGTATTCCCTCAGGAGCAGCAGGTCGATGCGCGTGGCGTTTCCCCGGACCACGGCGTTCTGGTGGCTCAGGGGGAAGATCTGGGTCTGGTAGAAGTGGCTCTGGCCCAGCACCCGGGACACCTCTCGGGTTTCCCGCACGTCGTCCATTCCGTACCGGGCCAGCCGGCCCATGTCCGTGTGGGCCAACCCGGAGATCTCGGAGCGCTCCACGTAGGTCCGGTCCTCGGCCGCCACCCCCAGGTGGCGGGCCACGGCCTTGAGCCCGAAGCTCTCGAGTTCCCGGGTGCCCACGTCGTAGAGCTGCACCAGGAACAGGGTGTCGATGACGTGGCGGCCGTGCACGTCGTAGCGCTGGTAGGCGATGATGCGCTCGGCCGCGCTGAACTGGCTCCGGCGGGAGCGCGCGGCCGAGCCGTCCCTGCCCCATTCGAGCCGCAGCCCGTAGCGGGCGGCCCGAGCCTCCAGGTAGGGCAGATCGAAGTTGAACAGGTTGTGGCCCTCGATCACGTCCGGGTCCCGCTCGCGCACGAGCCGGGTGAGCCCCCGGATCATGTCGGGTTCGTCCATGCGGTCGCACCGCAGGCTCGCCTCCCAGCCCGTGGAGTCGCACAGGCTGATCAGGGTGATCCGGTCGTCGTCCCGCTGGGGGTTGGGGAACTCGAAACCCGGGCTCACGGCGGTTTCGATGTCGAGCTGGAGGCGCACCAGGTCCTCGAACCGCATCCCCTTGTACAGGGTCCGGCCCGTGAGCATGAGGTACTGCTGGACGGGATCGGAGACGAAATAGAACGGGCCGTCCAGCGAGCGAGGGGACTTGCCGGTCGCCCTCTGGAGGCGCCGCAGGGCCCGCTCCAGGGCCGCCCAGTCCGGGAAGCGGGCGATCCAGCGGTAGTCCCAGGGACCCTCCAGGGGGTCGAACCGGAGCGCGCCCTCGGGCAGGAGCCCCGGGTCCTCCAGGAACAGGAACGGCTCGAACCGGTCGTGCTCGGCAACGATCCCTTCCGGGGTGCGCACGTACAGCACCACACGGTCTTCCCCCAGGAACTCCACGCTCACGATCCCGGGCTTGGGGTCGGCACCGAACAGGGCCGGGTTGTCGGTGTAGGGGATCAGGGGTTCCACGGTCCTGGTCCTGGGCTGCCCGGCTGGTGACGTCAAGGCTTGCAGGGGGCCCGCGGCCAACCGCTTGCCGCTAACGGCTGGCTGGAAGGCCCCTCCCACGATCGCTTTCCGGTGTTCTACCCTTCCAGTCTACTGGGAGTGCATCCGCATCATCCGGCGGCGCATCTTCTCGCCCATGCCCTTCACGGCCGGCCGTTCGGGAATGCCCAGGAGCCCCTCCACCACGGTGGAAACCAGCCGGCGGGCCCCGTCGGTGTCGCCGGCGGCCAGGCGCTCCTCTGCCCGGTCCAGGTAGGCCGCGATCCGGGACCGCGGCGACTCGGGCTGGGCCGGGGCCGCTGCGGTCGGCTCCACCGGAACGGCCGAAGGGGCCTCGGTTCCGGCGCGTTCTGGGCCGGCGGCGGGTTCCCCGGGCGTGGGGGACTCGGGCCGTGGCTCCGCGACCTCCGCGCTCCCCTCCTGTCGGGGCTCGGGTTCCCCACCAGGAGCTTCGGCCTGGGCCGCGGGGGGGCTACCCTCCGGCGTTGCCGGCTCGGTCGCCCCTGCCGGAGGGGGTCGGCTCGCCTCTTCGGCGGCCGCCTGGGCCTGGGGTTCCCGGCCGAGCGGCGGCAGTTCGGGCAGTTCCTCGTCCTCGGAGAATCCCACCGCCTTGCGGGCCTGTTCCAGGGCGGCCTTCACGTCTCCTTCCTGGAGGGCGAACCAAGCCGAACCGGCCAGGGCCAGGGGCACGCTCTGATCCCGTTTCAGGGCCTCGGCAAACGCCTCCCGGGCTGCCTCCTCGCCGGGCCCCTTGCCCTCCCTTGCCAGGGCCAGCAGGATCAGCCCCTTCAGGGCATGGGCGTCCGGGAAGTTGGGATCCTGCTTCAGCACTTTGCGGAGCTTGCGCAGGGCCTTGGTGAACTGACCTCGCCGGAACAGGGTGCGGGCCAGCCCGTACTGGAGGGTCACCCGCTTGGCCGCCTTGTACCGTTTCCGGCGAGGCTGGACGGCCCGGGCCACTTCCTCCTCCACCCCCAACGCCTTCATGATCTGTTCACGCAGGTCCTGGTAGGTGCTGGTGGGGTGGCCGGAGAGCGTGTACAACACCTTCAGGTCCCGACCCAGCAGGGCGGAAGCCGGGGTGGCGACGACGCCCCAGGCGTTGTACTGTTCCAACCTGGCGTCCAGGAGCACGGGCAGCCGGATCCCGTTTTCCTCGATGAAGGAACGCACGCGTTCGGCCGTGGCGCCCTCGTCGGCATTGATCGTGAGCACCCGGAACCCCTTGGAACCGAACTCCTCGAGAAGTCTCTGTGCCTCCTTGAGGAGGGGAACCGAGCGCGGGCTCCAGATGGCCCAGAACACGACGAGGGTGGCGGGGGATTCCCGGAACGACTCCAGGGACACCGGGTTCCCATCGAGATCCGGTAGGGAAAAGGCCGGGGCCGGCTCCCCCGGATGCACGCGTTTGAACGCGGCCGCCGAGGCCGTGGGCAGGCCAGGGAGCAGAATCGAGAGCACTGCGAGCGCGCGGAACAGGGACCTCGCCATGTTCACTCCTCCTGCGGCAGAACCCGGACGGGCCTCGTGAGACAGGCTGCCCAGACGCGCGGGACCGAAGAGACCGTGCGGTCGACAGCCACCGTGACAGCGCCCCCCTTGTTCCCCCATACCAACGGACCGGAACGGCAGGAGATCCTTGCCAGCCTAGCACCGCCTCCCGGACGGATTCAATGTCGTCCGGCCGGGGCCTCGGCTTGAGGCCGGGGATGCGGGATGGTATGGAGGCGGTCTCGGCATCCGGCGTGACTTCGGACCCAGGGAGGCGATGCCTTGAGCGTTCGGTTTCGTGTGGGCGGCGAGGTGGGAGCTTCCTTGCGCGAGGGAAGACCCGCGGTGGCCCTGGAGACCGCCGTGCTGACCCATGGGCTGCCGCGGCCGGACAACGCTTCCGTATACCGGGACATGATGGATGCCGTGCGCGCGGAGGGCGCGGTGCCCGTTCCGGTGGGGGTCTGGCAGGGCGCGATCTGGGCCGGGCTCCCGGAGGAGGCGCTGGAGGCCCTGGCCGGCCCTGGGGCCGCAAAGGTGGGTTTGGCCGATCTGCCCGCGGTGGTGGCCCGGGGGGGAGACGGCGGAGCCACGGTGGCGGTGACCCTGTGGGCCGCGTCCCGGGCGGGGGTCCGGGTGTTCGCCACCGGAGGCATCGGCGGCGTCCACCGGGGCTGGCAGCGTACCTTGGACGTGTCCGGGGACCTCGTGGCTCTGGCACGGTTCGGCGGGTGCGTGGTGTGTTCCGGGGCCAAGGCGGTGCTGGACCTGGGGTGCACCCTGGAACTGCTGGAGACCGCAGGGGTGTGCGTGGTGGGGTACCGCACCGACCGGTTTCCGGCGTTTCTGTGGGAGGATTCCGGCCTGGGGGTGCGGCACCGGGTGGACACCCCGGAAGAGGTGGCCGAAGTGCTCCGGTGTCGCGATGCCCTGGGCCTGGAGGGAGCCGTACTCGTGGCCAATCCGCCCCCGGAGGGCCTGTCTGCCGAGGACGTGGAACGGGTGGTCGGAACGGCCTCCCAGGGGTGGGCTCCGGGACCGGACGCCACGCCCCGGCTGCTGGCCGAGGCGGCCCGGCGCACCGCGGGGCGGTCGGTCCGGGTGAACCGGGCCCTGCTCGTGGAGAACGCGCGGCTGGGGGCCCGGATCGCAAGGGCGCTGTGTCCCGGGTGACCGGGACGTGCAAGCCTTCTCTCCTTCCTCGACCCCGACCACCTCCTACGAGCGACGCCCACCGCCACCACTTCCGGGTACCCCGGCCGCCCGGGCCGGTTGGGAGGGGCCCGTTCGATCCGTGCGGGGCCGGGAGGGCTCCCTTGCGAGGCGCGGGCGCGGCTCCTACGGTCGCCGCGGCCCTGGGGTTTCCGAGCGGCGAGGGCCCGGCCCGAGGGTGCTCGCTGGGCGCTTCCGGGCGGCGGGTTGCCGCGGCGAGATCGCACACCGCGTGATCGCGCCCGCACCG
>CAZBGL010000062.1:0-8776 GCA_964491375.1 uncultured Thermodesulfobacteriota bacterium
GCGGCTCATCCACCGGAGGAGCATCTCCTTGGTGCCCCCGCCCGCGGGCAGGAGCCCCACCCCCACCTCCACCAGGCCCATGTAGGTCTCGAGACTGGCCTGCACCCGGTGGCAGTGCAGGCACACCTCGGCCCCGCCGCCCAGCACCCGGCCGAACGGCGCCGCCACCACCGGCACGGGCGCGTACTTGAGGGCCATGGTGGCGTTCTGGAACGCGCGCACCATGGCCGCGATCTCGGGCAGGTTCCCCTCGAGGGCCTCGAACAGCAGGAGCATCAGATTGGCGCCCACCGAGAAGTTCTCGCCCTGGTTGCCCACCACCAGGGCGTCGTACGCCGTGCCGGCCTCGGACAGGGCCTTGTGGATCGCCTGGATGATGCCGCCGCCGATGGCGTTCATCTTGGAGTGGAACTCCAGGCACGCCACCCCGTCGCCCAGTTCCACCAGGCTCGCCTCGGGGTTGCGGAACAGGGTGCGTCCCACGCGCTTGAGGTCGGCCAGCACGATCACCCGGGGTCTGGGCTCCAGGGGCACGTGCTCCTTCCGGACCGGGTCCCACACCTTCACCCCGAGTCCCTCGCGCATGTAAAACGAAGGGGTGTCCGACCCGGCCAGGGCCCGGATCCCGTCGGGCACGTCCCGGCCCTCCGACAGCATCCGCTCCACGGAGCGCTTCACGCCGATGGCGTCCCAGATCTCGAACGGGCCGATCTCCCAGCCGAACCCCCACCGCATGGCCCGGTCCACGCTGGGCACGTCCGGGGCCACGTCCGGGATCCGCCGCGCCGCGTACAGCAGGGTCTCGGCGGTCACGTCCCAGGCGAACGCGCCCGCCGGGCCCTTGTCGTACACCAGGCGGGCCACCCGCTGGCCGGGGTCGTCCACGTTCTTGAGCTCGGCGAGCACGGGGAACTCGGCCTTGGCCCGGGGGCGGTACTCCAGGGTCGCGGGGTCGATGGCCAGCACCGTGCGCTTGCCGTTTTCTTTGACGCGCTTGTAGAAGCCCCCCCCGGCCTTCTGGCCCAAGAGGCCCTGCTCGATCATGCGCCCGAGCCAGGCGGGCAGCTCGAACACCTCGCGCCGCTCGTCGTCGGGCGCGCCCTCGTACTGGGTGCGGGCCACGTGGGCCAGAACGTCCAGGCCCACCAGGTCGGCCGTGCGGAAGGTGGCCGACTTGGGACGGGCCAGGGGCCTGCCCGTGAGGGCATCCACCTGCTCAACGGTCAGGCCGTGCCTCTCCATGGCCCGCACCGTGTAGAGCATCGAGAAGATGCCGATCCGGTTCGCGATGAAGTTGGGGGTGTCCTTGGCGTACACGATGCCCTTGCCCAGGCGCCGCTCGGCGAACCGGGCGAACTCGGCCAGGGCGTCGGGGTCGGTGCAGTGGGCCGGCACGAGCTCGAGCAGGTGCATGTACCGCGGCGGGTTGAAGAAGTGGGTGCCGAAGAACCGGGGCCGCACCGCCTCGGGTAGGGCCTCGGCCATGGCGTTCACGGAGAGGCCCGAGGTGTTCGTGGTGAGGAACGCCCCGGGCTTGAGAAGGGGAGCCACCCGCTGGAAGAGCTGGGTCTTGATGTCCAGCCGCTCCACCACGGCCTCTACCACCCAGTCCGCGTCCGCGAGCCGCTCCAGGTCGTCCTCGAAGTTGCCTGGGGTCACCAGCCGCGCCAGGCCCCTGTGGGCGAACGCGGCGGGAGAGGCCTTGAGGGCGCGCTCCAGGCCCTGGCGGGCGAAGCGGTTGCGCACCTCGGGGCTGGAGAGGTCCAACCCCTTCTTTTTCTCTTCGTCGGTGAGCTCCCGGGGCACGATGTCCAGGAGCAGGGTGGGGATGCCGGCGTTGGCCAGGTGCGCCGCGATGGCGCTTCCCATGACCCCGGCCCCCAGCACGGCGGCTTTTCGGATCGGTGGCATGGCACTCCTCCTCAGGAAGATTTCCGTGAACGGACGGGACGCTCCCCCCGGCGCGCCAGGATGCCGTGGAGGATCACGTCCAGGATGGGTCCGGCCTTCTCGCGGAGCGTCCCCGCCCCGGGGCGCAGCAGCCAGGACGACACGGTCTCGTCCACCGCGCCGAACAGGGCCCGGCGCATGACCCGGGTGGGCAGGTCGGAACGGATGCGGCCGGCGGCCTTGCCCTCGTCGAGAACGGCCTCGATCCTCCGGGCGTAGGCCCGCAGGGGGCCTGCGATGGCGCGACGGATGCCGGCGTCGGGCTGGCGGAGCTGGAACTGGAGGAAGCCGGCCAGTTCCGGGTCCCGCTCCATGACCTCCAGGTGGAGTTCCACGAGCCGGACGATCTTGTCGACCGGGTCGGCGATCCGGGCGAGCTCGCGGTCCAGTTCGTCCAGGATGCGCTCGAGCACGTGGCGGAACGCGCTGATCAGGAGGTCTTCCTTTCCCCGGAAGTAGAGGTAGATGGTCCCGTCGGCCACCCCGGCCTCCCGCGCCACCTGTGCCACGGTGCAGTTGTGGTAGCCGTGGCGGCTGAACGCCCGCACGGCCGCCTCCAGGATCTGGCGTTCCCGCTCGGCGCGGCGGGCGTCAGGCGCGGCCACCCCCGTCCTCCTCTTCGTACAGCGCGTCCAGCCGTTCCCGGTACCGATCGGTGATGATCTTCCGGCGCATCTTCAGGGTGGGGGTGATCTCGCCCTGTTCGGCCGAGAACTCGTGGTCCAGGAGCACGAACTTCTTCACCGACTCGTAGGAGGCCAGGTGGGCCTTCTGCTGGACCTCCTCGATCAGACGGCGGTAGAAGTCCTGGACCTGCGGGTGGCCCACGAGGTCCGACACCGAGGTGTAGGCGATGCCCTTGAGCTCGGCGTAGCGCTTCAGCCACTCGAAGTCGGGCACGATGAGGGCGGTGATGAACTTGCGGCGATCGCCGTAGAGCATGGCCTCGGCGATGTACTTGCTCATCTTCAGGGCGTTTTCCACCTTCTGGGGCGCCACGTTCTTGCCGCCGGCGGTGACGATGATGTCCTTCTTCCGGTCCGTGATCCGCAGGAACCCGTCGGCGTCGATCTCACCGATGTCCCCGGTCTTGAAGAAGCCGTCGTCCGTGAACGCCTCGCGGGTGGCCTGCTCGTTCTGGTGGTACCCGATGAACACGCTGGGCCCCTTGACCAGGATCTCGCCGTCCCCGGCGATCCGCACCTCCAGGTTGGACAGGGGGCGGCCCACGGTGCCGATCTTCCGGTGCCGAGGGGTGTTCACCGCGATCACCGGCGAGGTCTCGGTGAGGCCGTAACCCTCGTAGATGCGCACCCCCATCGCCTCGAAGGCCTTGGCGAGTTCGGGCGAAAGGGGGGCGCCGCCCGAGATGAAGAACCGGAGCCTTCCCCCCAGCCTCGCGCGCACCTTGGAGAACACCAGCCGGTCGGCCAGCGCGTGCTGGACCTTGAGCCCGAGGGGAAGGGGCCTGCCCTCGGCCAGGGGCCCCCCGACCTCGCGGGCGACCTTGAGCGCCCAGAACGTGAGCGCCCGCACGGGTGCCGGAGCCTGGGCCGCCTTGGCCTGGATGCCGGCGTACACCTTCTCGAAGATCCGCGGCACGCTCACGGCCACGGTGGGGCGGACCTGGCCGAAGTCGTCGGCCACGGTCTGGATGCTCTCGGCATAGGCGATGGTGGCGCCCGTGGAGAGCATGAGGTAGTAGCCGGCCATGCGCTCCAGGATGTGGGCGAGCGGCAGATGGGAGAGGTGCACGTCGTCCGGCCCGATGTCGAACTCCGCGAGGCTCGCCTCGATGTTGGCCAGGATGTTGCGGTGGGTGAGCATCACGCCCTTGGGCTCGCCCGTGGTGCCCGAGGTGTAGATGAGGGTGGCGAGGTCGTTGTCGTCCCCCGCCTCCAGACGCTCCTCGAGGGCAGGGGCCTCCGCGCCGTTCGCTTCCTCGGCGAGCGCCCCCAGGGAGAGCGCCCCGGGCCGGTCCACGCCCCGGAGCGCATCGGCCTCGAACGCCGCCACGAACTCCAGCCCCTCCACGTTCCCGAGCAGGGGCAGGCACTTTTCCACCTGCTCGGCGTCCGACACGAACAGGCCCCGTGCCCCGCTCCGCTCCAGGAGCCGTTTGACCTCGGGACGGGTGAGGGAGGGGTAGATGGGCACGGTGACCGCGCCGGCCGTGAGGATGGCGGTGTCGGCCACGGCCCATTCGTACCGGGTGGGGCTCAGGAGCGCCACCCGGTCGCCGGGGCGGACGCCCCGGGCCACGAGCGCAAGGGCCACCCGGGTGGCCCACTCGTAGTACTCCTTCCACGAAACGTCCCGGTACCGGCCCCCCTCTTTGATCATCATGCACCGGCGCGAGGTCCAGCGGTCGTGGCGGTCGCGGATCATCCGGGCGAGGGTCATGGCCGCCTCCTACTGAATGAACGTTCATTCGGTCCGCGGAGGGTAGAGCAAGACACGAAGACGTGTCAAGGGCATAATAAACCGTGTTTGGAGAAGCGAAAGTGCTCCACATCGCCTACGTGGAACCTTTTTGGGGAGGGAGCCATCGGGCCGTGGCCGAGGGATGGGCGGGGCGCAGCCGCCACGAGATCCGGTTCCACGCGCTTCCGGCGCGGTTCTGGAAGTGGCGCATGCGGGGGGCGGCGTTTGCGTTCGCCCGGGCCCTGGCCCTGGAACGGGACCCGATCGACCTGCTGTGGGTCACCGACCTGGTGGACCTGGCTCACCTGAGGGCGCTGCTTCCGCGACGGGTGCCGGCCGTGCTGTACTTCCACGAGAACCAAGCGGCCTACCCGTGGAGGGCTGGCGAAGCGGCTGCCGACCGCGACCTCCAGTACGCGTTCACGAACCTCGCGAGCGCGCTCGCGGCCGACCGGGTGCTGTTCAACTCGGCGTTCCAACGGGACGCGTTCTTCCACGAGATGGACCGCCTGCTCCGCCGGATGCCCGATGCCCGGCCCCTGTGGGCCCTGGACCGGATCCGGGAGCGCACGGCCGTGTTGCACCCCGGGGTGGAGCTGGCGGACATCCCCCCGCGCCCTGCCCCGGACGGTGGCCCACCGGTGGTCCTGTGGAACCACCGGTGGGAGCACGACAAGGCTCCGGAGGTGTTCTTCGGGGTGCTGGAGCGCCTGGCCGCCCGGGGCGTGGCGTTCCGGGTGGCCGTGGCCGGGGAGTCGTTCTCCCGGGTGCCGCGCGTGTTCGAGCGGGCCCGCCGCGTTCTGGAAGGGCGGATCCTGCAGTGGGGATTCGTTCCGGATCGCCGGCGGTACGCCGAGCTCCTGGTCCGGTGCGACGTGGTGGTGAGCACGGCCCGGCAGGAGAACTTCGGCCTGAGCGTGGTGGAGGCGGCGTTCGCCGGGGCGCACCCGCTCGTGCCCGACCGGTTGGCCTATCCCGAGGTGTTGCCGGTCGCGTGGCACCCGGCGTGCCTGTACGCGGACGAGGCCGACCTGGAGCGCCGCCTGGAGGGGCTGCTCGCGGGCCGTGCCGGGCGGCTTCCGGTTTCGGTCCTGCGGGATGGGGTCTCGCGCTTCGCCTGGGAACAGCGGGCGCCGGCGTTCGACGCCGAGGCGGAGGCCGTGAAGGGGTCGGCGGGTTTCGGGCGCCGCGGTTTTGTGTTATAAAGAAGTATTCTACGTAGAGAGGGGAAGAATCGGGTGCGCCCCCCTTTCTGGTTCGCCGTCCTCGTGCTGGCGCTCCTCGTGGGGATGATCCTCACGCTCTGGGCCGGCCGCACCGGGCGCATGCGCAGTCTCCACGGTGCCGAGGGCCGGCGCGCGGAGCCGGTTCACGGAACCTCCACCAGCCTGTACGTCCGGGTGCCGAGTCCCAGGGCCTCGGCGTGGGCCAGTTGGACCGACCAGTCGATGTGGGGGTACACCCCGCGGAACTTGTCCGCGCCCGGCTCCAGGTTGCTTCTCAGGGCCGTGCCCGGAAGCCCGGGCCGCCGGTTGACCAGATCGGCCGAGGCCTGGTCGAGGGCCACGGGGTCTGCAGACGAGAGGATGCCGACATCCGCCACGATGGGTGCATCGTTGTGACCGTAGCAGTCGCAGGCCGGACTCACCTGGGTGACGAAGTTCAGGAACAGGCAACGGTTCCGTTTTCCCTGCAACGCCCCCAGCGCGTACTCGGCCATCTTCTGCTGCATGGACTCGGGGCCCTCGGTCCACTGGATCTTGATGGCCTCCTGGGGACACGTGAGGATGCACTCCCCGCAGCCGATGCACCGGTCGGGATCGATCACCGCGACCTCGCCCACGGTGATCGCCCCCTGGGAGCACCACCGCACGCACTCGCCGCAGGCCACGCACAGTTTGCGTTTGACCTTGGGGGCCACGGACGAGTGCTGGGCCATCTTGCCTTCGCGGGTGGCGCACCCCATGCCGAGGTTCTTGATGGCCCCGCCGAACCCCGACAGTTCGTGCCCCTTGAAGTGGGCCAGCCCGACGATGGCGTCGGCGTGCACGATCTCGGCCGCAACGCTCACCCGCTGGAAGTGACGGCCCGGGATCTCCACCCAAACGCCGGTGCTTCCCCGGAGCCCGTCGGCGATGATGACGGGCGCGCCCACGGTGGCGTAGGTGAACCCGTTCCGGAAGGCGGTCTCCAGGTGGCTCACCGCCTCGGACCGGGTGCCCACGTACAGCGTGTTGGCGTCGGTGAGAAACGGCTTTCCTCCGGCCGCCTTCACGACCTCCACCACCTTGCGCACGAACACGGGGCGGATGAACGCCGTGTTGCCCAGTTCACCGAAGTGGAGCTTGACGGCGACCAGGTCGCCTCTGCGGATGCGGCCGTGGAGCCCCGCGCGGTCCAGGAGAGCCTCCACCTTGTCCAGGAGGCTTCGGCGGGGGGTGCTCCGCAGGTCGGAAAAGAACACGTCGGCTCCCGTGTCGGACATGACTCTCTCCTCCGGGTTGGCGTGGGTGCGGCACTTTAGTACAGCCCGGCCGGCGGAGTCCACTCCGGCGCAGGCGCCGTTTTCCGGACGGAAAAAGCCGAGGCGCAGGGCGGTGCTCCAGGGGGAAAAAAGGAGGCAGGCGATGTTCCAGGTGGGCGACAAGGCGGTGTACCCGGGCCATGGCGTGGGGGAGATCGTGGCCATCGAGACCCGTGAGATCATGGGCAAGCCCATGGAAGTGTACGTGATGCGGATCCTGGAACGGGACATGACCATCATCGTGCCGGTGGCCAAGAGCCGCGAGATCGGCCTGCGGCGGGTGATGGACGACCAGGAGATGGACCGGGTGTTCCACGTGCTCCGGCAGCGCAAGCGCGTGAACGACAGCCAGACCTGGAACCGGCGGTTCCGGGCGTACAGCGAGAAAATCCGCACGGGCTCGGCCGTGGAGATCGCCAAGGTGCTGCGGGATCTCTACCTGTTGCGGGCCGGAAAGACCCTTTCGTACGGTGAGAAGCGGATGCTGAACACGGCCATGGAGCTCCTCACCCAGGAGATCGCGGTGGCCAGCGGCGAGCATCCCCAGCAGGCCGAGGCCCGCATCCTTTCCGCTTTCCAGGACGTGAGCGGCGCCAACGCGGAGGGTTGAGTTGGCTTTGGGGTTCCTACGGGTCGTTCTCTTCGGGGTCTGCCTTGCGGCCGGGGTCCTGGCGGGCCCCGGTTTCGTATCGTGGGACCAGTCCCGCCTGATCGGCGGGGCGGTGGGGGCGCTGGTGTTCCTGTTGCTCTTCCTGGCCGAGCGGGGAATCCGTCGGACCCCGCCCTACGCGGTCCTGGGGGGCGCGCTGGGAGTGCTGGCCGGGCTGCTGGCCACCCTGGTGGCACGAGGCGCGTTTGACCTGGGTGCCCGGCCTCCCTCGTTCACCGTGGGGCTGGGGGCCCTGCTCGTGTACCTCGGGGGGCTCGCGGGCGCGCGCGGGATTCGGGCGGTGCGCAGCGGCCCGGCCAAACCGGGCATGGCCGCCAGCACCGCGCCCAAGATCCTGGACACCTCGGCCATCATCGACGGACGGGTGGCCGACATGGTGGACCTGGGGTTCATCGGCGGGCCGCTGGTGGTCCCCCAGTTCGTGCTGAACGAGGTCCAGTCCGTCGCGGACAGCACCGACCCGCTGAAACGGGCCCGCGGCAGAAGGGGGCTCAGCATTCTGGAACGGCTTCAGTCCCTCGAAGGGGTGGAGGTCCGGATCACGGAACAGGACTTTCCCAAGCTCAAGAAGGTGGACGCCAAGATCGTGTCCCTGGCCAAGGCCACCGGCGCCACCGTGGTGACCAACGACTTCAACCTGACCAAGGTGGCGGAACTGCAGGGTATCCGGGTGCTGAACATCAACCAGCTCGCCAACGCCCTGCGACCCGTGGTGCTCCCGGGCGAGTCCGTGCAGGTCACCCTCCAGAAGGAGGGCAAGGAGCCCGGACAGGGCGTGGGGTACCTGGAGGACGGCACCATGGTCGTGGTGGAACAGGGCGCCGCGCTGCTGGGCCAGTCGGTGAAGGCGGTGGTCACCTCGGTGCTCCAGACCACGGCGGGCCGGATGATCTTTGCGCGGCCCGAGGGCCTGAACGCCGAGGCCGAGACCAAGGAGCGGCGCCGGGTGTGGAGGCGGCGGGGATGAGGGTGTGGGCGGCCGTGGTGGCCGGGGGGAGCGGGCGGCGCTTCGGGGGGGGGATCCCCAAGCAGTTCCTTTTGCTGGCGGGCCGCCCGGTGCTGGCCTGGACGCTGGTCGCACTGGATCGCTGGGGACGGTTCGCCGGCATGGCGGTGGCCGTGCCGGACGAGCACCTGTGCCGGGCCGAGGCGGTGGTGGAGGGGACGGGCCTCGGAACGGCTGTACGGCTCGTATCCGGCGGGGGGGA
>CAZBGL010000063.1:0-17402 GCA_964491375.1 uncultured Thermodesulfobacteriota bacterium
GGCCCCGGTACATGGTGGGCTGCACGCCCCGGGTGAACGGGTACTCGCCGGGAAGCCCCACGGTGTCCAGGTAGGCCTCCGGGTCCACGTCCAGCGGGGTGTACACGCGCTTGATCTCGATGCCCGAGGTGGTCTCGAACCGTTCCCTGCGCTCGGGGAACCGGGACAGGGTCTTGGCCACCGGCCCCTGCTCCCACGCCTGCACGCGCTTCCGGATGTCCTCTCGGCTCATGGCACCCTCCCTCCGCAAACGGACTCGGGTTCCGGCTCGGCCGCGAACTCTAGCAGGGACCGGTTTTTTTAGCAACGCTTAAGAACTTAAGGCGCGCTGAAAACACCTGCTACGTCCCCACCCTCTCCCCAACGGCCTGCCCGACAGCATCCCGGTCCGCGTGTACGCCACGGCCACGGCCGAGAGGGCCGTGGCGAGGACGATGGTGGACCGGGCCAGCCGCAAGGTGGGCGAGCTGGGGGTTAGGGCCTGCCCAGCACCTTCCGGTTCCGCCCGGCCCGTTCCCCGCCCACCGGGTAGAACCCCTGTTCCGTCGCGATGCGCTGGCCCTCGGGGCCCAGTTCGAACCGGATGAAGTCGGCCACCGCCCCCGTGGGCGTGCCGTTGGTGTACTGGAACAGGGGCCGCGACAGGGGGTAGCGGCCCGCCTCCACGGCCTCCCGGTCCAGGGGGCTCACCTCGGTCCCGTCCGGCGTGCGGATCCGCAGCGGCCGGATCCCGGGCCGCACCTCGCCCGTTTCGTCCACCACGTAGCCGATGCCCACGTAGCCCACGGCCGAGGCGTCGCGGGCCACGGCCTCCACGATCTGGGCGTTCCCGTTCATCCGGTTCATGGTGCGGGCGTAGTCGCGGTTGCCCAGCACGTGCTCCTGGAAGAACACGTAGGTGCCCGAGTTGGACTGCCGGCCGTAGAGGGTGACGGGCCGGTCCGGGCCGCCCACGGCCTTCCAGTTGCGCACCTCGCCCCGGAACAGCCGGCCCAGGTCGTTCAACGAGAGGGCCCCGACGGGGTTCTCCTCGTTCACGATCACGCACAGCCCGTCCACGGCCACGGCGATCTCCAGGGGCTCCACCCCGCGCTTCCGGGCCAGCTCGACCTCTTTGGGCTTGATCCGGCGCGAGGCGTTGGCGATGTCGGCGCGGCCGTCGATGAGGGCGGCGATCCCGGTGCCCGAGCCCCCGCCGGTCACGGCCACGAACCGGCCGGTGCGGTCCAGGTACGCCTCGGCCCAGGTCTGGACCAGGTTCACCAGGGTGTCCGAGCCCTTCACCTGGATCATCTTCGGCCCGGCCAGGGCCGGGGCGGCGAGGGCGAGGCCCGCGAGGGCGGCCCAAGCGATGCGTTCCTTCATGGCGTCTCCTCTCCTCGTGGGGCTGTTGCGCGGGAACGCTCGGCCGGGAAGCGGCCTTCCGGGCCGGCCGGGCCCGGAGGGCCGCCCACCGAGCGCCCCGAGCATACCGCGCGTCGGTTACGGCCGTGTGACGGCACCGTGACGAAACGGTTAACGTTGGCGGGACGACGGGCGGTTTTCACCGTTTCGCAACGGGCCCGTAACCCGTCCGTAACATTCCCCCGGTACGCTGGCCGGGAACCCTCGGGCAGGAGACGGAGGCCCATGGACCGGACCCAGCCCCGTCCTCGCTCCGGCCGAGCCGGGGAGCGGGCGATCGAGATCCTGCTGGCGGCGTGCGGCTACACCTCGGTGGTGGTGCTGGGGGGGATCTTCGTGCTCCTCCTGTGGCAGGGGGGCAAGGCGTTCCGCGAGGTTCCGCTCTGGGAGTTCCTGACCTCCGCCCAATGGGATCCCACGAGCCCGGAGCGGGCACGGTACGGGATCCTTTCCATGGTGGCGTCCACCGCGCTGGTGACCTTCGGCGCCATGGCCATCACGGTGCCGGTGGGCCTGGGGGTGGCGGCCTACCTTTCGGAGTTCGCGCCTCCCCGGGTGAGGGAGTTCCTGAAGCCCGCCGTGGAGATGCTGGCCAGCATCCCGAGCGTGGTCGTGGGGTTCGTCGGGATCACGGTCACGGGGCCGGCCATCGCCAGGCTGTTCGGCCTGCCCCACGGGCTCACGGCCCTGAACGGGGCCGTGCTCCTGAGCATCATGGCCCTGCCCACGGCGGTGAGCCTGTCGGAGGACGCGCTGCGGGCCGTGCCCCGGGACTACCGGCTGGCCAGCCTGGCCCTGGGCGCGAACCCGTGGGAGACCCTGGTGAAGGTGACCATCCCGGCCGCGGCCCCGGGCATCCTGGCCGCCATGATGCTGGCCATGGGACGGGCGATCGGCGAGACCATGACCGTGCTCATGGCCTGCGGCAACGCGCCGGCCTTCCCGTCGGGGTTCCTCTCGCCCGTGCGCACGCTCACCGCGACCATCGCCATCGAGCTCGGCGAGGTGGCCCGGGGCACGGCCCACTACTACGCCCTGTTCGCCGTGGGGTTCGCCCTGTTCGTGATCTCGTTCGCGGTGAACTGGGTGGCCGACCGGGTCGTTCGGCGCAGGGAGGTGGCCTGATGCGGCTCAAGCGGGCGTGGGCCTTCCTGGGGCGCTCGTGGCTGGTGCTGAGCACCCTGCTCGCCGTGGGCGCGCTCGTGGCCCTGCTGGCCCACATCGCGTGGGAGGGCTGGCGGGTCGTGGGGTGGGAGTTCCTCACCGACCGCCCCCGGCGGGGCATGACCCAGGGGGGGATCTTCCCGGCGATCGCGGGAACCGCCCTGGTCAGCCTGCTCACGGTGGCGTTTTCCCTGCCCCTGGGCGTGGGGGCGGCCATCTACCTCACCGAGTACGCGCCGGACAACCGGGCCACCCGGGCGGTACGCCTGGCGATCCGGAACCTCTCGGGGGTGCCCAGCATCGTGTACGGGCTGTTCGGCGTGGTCCTGTTCGTGGATCTCCTGGGCCTGGGCACGAGCGTGCTGTCGGCCGGGCTCACGCTGGGGCTCCTGACGCTTCCGTGGATCATCACGGCCAGCGAGGAGGCGCTCCGCTCCGTGCCGCAGGCCTACCGGGACGGCGCCCTGGCCCTGGGGGCCACGCGGTGGCAGGCGGTGCGCACCGTGGTGCTGCCCCCGGCGCTGCCGGGAATCCTCACGGGCGCCATCCTGGGGCTCAGCCGCGCGGCCGGGGAGACCGCCCCCATCCTGTTCACCGGGGTGGCGTTCTACCTGCCGTTCGTGCCCGGGAGCCTCTCGGACCAGTTCATGGCCCTTCCCTACCACCTGTACGTGCTGTCCACCCAGCACCACGCGATCGCCAAGGTGCGGCCCCTGGCCTACGGCACGGCCCTGGTGCTGGTGGGGCTGGTGTTCGCGCTGAACCTGGCCGCCTTCGCGGTGCGAAGCCGGATGCGCCGTCGGCTCGAGGCGGCCCGGTGACCCCGGAGAGACCCATGCACGAGCCGGTGCGGATCGACTGCAGGGACGTGAGCGTGTGGTACGGGCCCAAGCGGGCCCTCCACGGCATCACCATGACGATCCCGTCGAACCGGGTGACCGCCCTGATCGGGCCGTCGGGGTGCGGCAAGAGCACCTTCCTGCGGTGCCTGAACCGGATGAACGACCTCATCCCCGGGGCGCGCATGGAGGGGCGCATCCTGCTCGACGGCGAGGACGTCCTCTCCCCCTCCACGGACGTGGTGGACCTTCGGAAGCGGGTGGGCATGGTGTTCCAGCGGTGGAACCCGTTTCCCAAGTCGATCTTCGACAACGTGGCCTACGGCCCGCGGATCCACGGCGTGCGGGACAGGGCGCGGCTGGCCGGGATCGTGGAGGACGCGCTGCGCAAGGCCGGGCTGTGGGACGAGGTCAAGGACCGGCTCCGGGCCCCGGCCATGGAGCTTTCCGGCGGGCAGCAGCAGCGGCTGTGCATCGCCCGGGCGTTGGCCGTGGAGCCCGAGGTGCTCCTGATGGACGAGCCCGCCAGCGCCCTGGACCCCATCTCCACGGCGCGGCTCGAGGACCTGATCGCCGAGCTCAAGAGCCGCTACACCATCGTGATCGTGACCCACAACCTCCAGCAGGCGGCCCGCGTGTCGGACTACACGGCGTTTTTTTACATGGGGCGCCTCGTGGAGTACGATCGCACCCAGAAGATCTTCACGTCGCCGGCCGAGGAGCAGACCGAGGCCTACATCACCGGCCGGTTCGGCTGAGGCGACCGGGAGCGAGCGCCATGAAGCCCCACACGAGCAAGGCGTTCGAGGCCGAGCTGGAAGGCCTGCGCCAGAGGATCCTGCGCATGGGCGCCCTGGTGGAGCAGGCCATTGGCGACGCCATGGCCGCCCTGGTGGACCGGGACCCGGGCCGGGCCCGGCGGGTGATCGAGCGGGACCACGAGATCAACCGCTACGAGGTGGAGATCGACGAGCGGTGCATCGAGCTGCTGGCCCTGCGCCAGCCGGCAGCCACCGACCTCAGGCTGATCATCACGGGGCTCAAGATCTCCACCGACCTGGAGCGCATCGGGGACCTGGCGGTGAACATGAGCGAGCGGGCCCTGGAGCTCGTGGAGCAGCCGCCGCTCAAGCCCCTGATCGACCTGCCCCGCATGGCCGACGCCGCCCGGGACATGGTGCGCAGGAGCCTGGACGCCTACGTGCGCCGGGACGCGGACGCGGCCCGGGCCGTGTGCGAGAGCGACGACACCGTGGACCTCCTGAACGACCAGATCTTCCGGGAGCTCCTGACGTACATGATGGAGAACCCGGCCAACATCTCCCGCGCCCTGGGCCTCATCCTGATCGCCCGGTACCTGGAGCGCATCGCCGACCACGCCACGAACATCTCCGAGATGGTGATCTACCTGGTGTAGGGCAAGGACATCCGCCACACCCACGTACCGGAACGGGTCTCGGGAGGAACGGGATGAGGGTGCTGGTGGTGGACGACGAAGAGGACCTGCTGGACCTGGTGGCCTACAACCTGGAGGCGGCCGGGTTCCGGGTGGACCGGGCCGTGAGCGGGGCGGAGGCGCTCCGGGCCGTGGAACGGTGCCGGCCGGACCTGGTGGTGCTCGACGTCATGCTGCCGGATCTCCAGGGCTTCGAGGTGCTGCGCATCCTGCGGGCCCGGCAGCAGACCCGCTCCTTGCCCGTGATCCTGCTCACGGCCCGGGGCGAGGAGCCCGACCGGCTCACCGGGTTCGACCTGGGCGCGGACGACTACGTGGTCAAGCCCTTCAGCCCCCGGGAACTGGTGGCCCGGGTGCGGGCCGTCCTGAAACGCTTCCGCGCCGGCGAGGCCGGGGGTCGGCGGCTGCGGTTCGGCCCCCTCGAGATCGACCCCGAGGCCCACCGGGTGTGGCGGGACGGCCAGGAGGTCTCCCTGGCGCCCCAGGAATACCGGCTGCTCGTGTTCCTGGCCACCCATCCCGACCGGGTCTTCTCCCGGGAGGCCCTGCTCCAGCACGCCTGGGACCCCGACGTGGTGGTGGACCCCCGGACCGTGGACGTGCACGTCCGGAGGCTGCGGACGCGGATCGAGCCGGACCCCTCGCGCCCCCGCTGGATCCAGACCGTGAGGGGCGCGGGGTACCGGTTCGACCCGGGGGGGTGAACCCGTGCCCCGCACCCTGTTCGCCCGGCTGTTCCTCCATTCCGCGCTGGTGCTGGGCGCGTTCCTGGCGAGCGGGGGGTTCCTGGCGGAGCGGTTCCTGGCGGCACGCGAGACCGAGGGGCTGGCCCGGGACATGGAGCGGGTGGCCCGGGCCGTGGCGGCCGGGCTGCCGGCCGGCGCGGACGCCCTACAGGCCCGGGTGCGTTCCCTGGCGGCCCAGACGGGGTTGCGGTTCACCGTGGTGAAGGCCGACGGCACCGTGCTGGCGGACAGCCACCGGGATCCGTCCGCCATGGAGAACCACGGGAGCCGGCCCGAGATCCTCCGGGCCCTGCGCGGGGAGGTGGGCCGCTCGGTCCGGCGCAGCGCCACGCTGGGGGAGGGCATGCTCTACGTGGCCGTGCCCGGCCGGCCGGTGGTGCGGGTGTCCGTGTCGCTGGCCGCCGTGGACACGCTGCGCTCCGAGATCCGGAGGCGCATCGCCCTGGCCGCCGTTCCGGCCGTGGCCGTGGCCCTGGCCCTGGCCTGGCTGCTCTCGAGGGGGCTCACCCGAAGGGTGGGCGCGCTCGCGCGGTTCGTGGCGCGCACGGCCTCGGGCGACTTTGACACGCCCCTTCCCGTGGCGGGCGTGGACGAGCTGTCCGACCTGGAGCGGGGGCTCGTGGAACTCCGGGACGCGCTGCGCCGCCGGATCGAAGAGCTGCGGAGCGAGCACGGCCGGCTGGAGGCGTTGCTGCGCCACCTGCCGGACGGGGTGCTCGTGCTGGACCCCGAGCGCCGGGTGCTGGTGGCCAACCCGACGGCCCGCCGCATCCTCCGCATGGAGGGGGGCTCCGAGGACCTGTTCGCGCCGGAGCTGCTGCGGCACCCCGGGCTCCTGGAGGCCCTGGACCGGTGCTATTCCCGCGGGGAGGATGGCGGTGGGGAGGTGTGCGTGGACTGGCCCGATCCGCCGTGCCGGCTGTCGGTGCGGTTCGTGCCGCTCCCGGACGAGACCGGCCGGCGGGGGGCTCTGGTGGTGCTGCGGGACGTGACCCGCCAGCACGAGCTCGAACGGATGCGGACGGACTTCGTGGCCAACCTGAGCCACGAGCTGCGCACCCCGCTCACCGCGATCCGGGGCGCGGCCGAGACGCTCCTGGAACTCGGGCCGCAAGACCCGGCTGCCGCACGCCGCTTCCTGGAGACCATCCGGCGCAACGCCCTGCGCCTGGAGGCCCTGCTGGGGGACGTGACCGAACTGGCCCGGATCGAGGCCGGGGCGAGCCCCCCGCGGCCGGCCCCCGTGGACGTGGCCGGGGTGGTGCAGGGCGTGGTGGAGATGTTCCGGGCCGAGGCCGAGCGATCCGGGGTGGCCCTGGAGGCGCGGCTGCCCGCCCACCTGGAGGCGGTCACCGACCCGGACAAGGTGGAGTCCATCCTGGTCAACCTCGTCCAGAACGGGATCCGCTACACGCCCCGCGGCGGCCGCGTGGTCGTGGAGGCGCGGGCGAGGGAAGAACGCGTGGTGCTGGCCGTGGAGGACACGGGCGTGGGCATCCCACCCCGGGAAATCCCCCGGGTCACGGAGCGCTTCTACCGGGTGGACCCGGCCCGGTCCCGGTCCACCGGGGGCACGGGCCTGGGGCTGGCCATCGTGAAGCACCTGGTGGAGTTGTTGGGGGGGCGGCTCGTTATCCGGAGCCGGGTGGGCCGGGGGACCCGGGTCACCGTGGAGTTGCCCGGGGGGGTCTGAACGGGCCTCAACGTTTCCCCCCTTCGGGCCGATCCGAACCCACGGCGCCCTGGCCCGGAGGGGAGCATGTGCCGCTCGTCGCTTTCCACCGTATCCCTGGACGCCCTGGTCCAGTCCATCCACTCGGTCCTGCTCGTGTTCGATGCCCGGGGCCGGCTGGTGCTCTGGAACCCGTCGGCCGAGCGGTCGCTGCGGCTGCCGGAAGACGCCGCCCCGGAAGACGTGCTCGAGCGCGTGGGCGCAGAGGTGCGCGAGGCGGTGGCCTCGTGTCTGCGCACCGGCCGCACGGTGCGCTGCGACGAAGTGGCGCTGCGCCTGGACGGGGAAACCCGCCGGTTCGGGTTCACCGCGTCCCCCGTGCGCCAGGACGGCGAGACAGTGGGCGCGGTGGTGACGGGCCGGGACATCACCGAGCGGGTGGAGGTGGACCGCACGGTGGGGGAACTGAACCGGCGCGCCGACCGCGAGCGGATCGTCCGGCAGGTGGTCCACGAGCTTCGCAAGCCCCTGAACGCCATCCGGGGGCACGCCCAGTACCTGCTGCTCACGTGCGCGCCCGGGGATCCCGCCCGGGAGTACGCCCGGGTGATCGTGGACGAGGTGGACCGGATGGATCACCTCCTGGAAGGACTCCGGGGGCTCGAGGACCGGGGCGAGATGGCCCTGAAGGTGGAGAGCCCCTCGCCGGCCCTCCGGCGGGCGGCCGACCTGATGCGGCCGGTGGTGCTGGAAAAGGCCGGAGCGTTCGAGGTGGACGTGCCGCCGGATCTCCCGGCCGTGGCCCATGACCCCGAGCGTCTGGAGCAGGTGGTGCTGAACCTCCTCCAGAACGCCGTGGACGCCGTGCCGGCCGGGGGCCGGGTCGCGCTGCGGGCCGCCTCCCTGGGGGGAGGGGTACGGGTGGAGGTATGGGACAACGGACCCGGTGTGCCCCCCGATCTGGGCGAGAGGGTCTTCGACCTGTTCGTGACCACGAAGGGCCCGGCCGGCAAGGGCATCGGCCTGGCGCTGTGCCGGGACATCGTGGAGCGCCACGGGGGCACGATCTCCTTTGAGTCGGAACGCGGCCGCGGGACCACGTTCATCGTAACCCTCCCGACACCGCCATGACGCTGCAACCCGCGGACGAAGCGCTGGCCCGCCTCCGGGACGTTCTGTCCGGCCGCGTCCAGGTGCCCGCGGACATGGTGCCGCGCCTCGTCCAGGCCCTGGTGCGGCGCGCCGGGGTCGAAGGCGAACAGACCCTGGGGCTCCACATCGTGCGGGAACCGGACGGTCGAAAGGCCGCACAGTTCATCCGCGCCGGCGCGGTGCTCGGCGACCGCCTGATTCCCTACCTGCTCGAGGGCCTGGCCAAGCACCCGGTGCTCCCCAGGGGACTGGCCACCGTGGAGGTGCTCGGCGGCATGGGCAGCCTTCGGGCCCGGGACGCTCTGGCCGAGATCGAGCGGGGGAATCCCCACCCGGCCATCCGGGCCGCGGCCTCGGCCCGGAGATCCGCCATCGAGCAGGCCCACCCGGCCCGGTACCGGCTCCTGCCCCGGCTCCTGGAGGGGGGGCTGGAGGGGCCTGGGCTGCGGGAACTCGGGGACGAGCTCTGCGCCTGCGCCGACCCGGAGCTCGAAGCGCTCCTGCTGGAACACTGGGACCACTTTGCCGAGCCGGCCAGGGGCCTTGCGCTCGAGGCGCTGGCCACCCGGGGAGGGGAAAGGGCGTTCACCTTCCTCCAGGAGCGGTACCTAGCCGGAAGCGATCCCGACCCGGGGGGGCTCCTTCGGGCCCTGGTGGAGATCGGGCGCAGGCATCCCCACGCGGTGGAGGCCGGCGGGGCGGCCTGGGAGGAGGCGTTCCGGCGCAAGGGCACGGATCCGGCCGAGGGCCCGTGCCTGGCCGCCCTGCTCTGCTTGAACCCGTTGCCGGAACGCATCCCCCTGTACCGGTCCATGTTGTCCTCGGATCTCGAGGACGTGCGCGTCGCCGCCCTGGACGCCCTGGCCGAGGTGGGCGACGCGGAGGCGGCCGAGGCCGTCCGCGCGCGGCTGGAGGGGGCGTCCACCCCCCTCGAACGGGCCCGTGCGCTCAGGACGCTCGCCCGCCTGGACGGCGGCAAGACCCTCGAGCACTGGGCCTCGGATCCGGACCCCGAGCGCAGGCTCGCGGCGGCCGAGGCCAGCCTGGACGCCGGGCGCCCCGACCTGTGGGCGCGCCTGGTAGGGGATCCGGACCCCCGTGTGGCCGTGGCCGCCTCGGAGAAGCTGGAACAGCTCGGCGGGGCGGTGCCGGTGGAGCACCTGGAGCGGGCGGTCGCCCACTGCCGGGTTCCGTTCGTGTTCCAGCGCGTGTGCCAGGCGCTCGGCCTGCGGGGAGACACCGAGAGCGCGCCGGCCCTGATCGCCTGCCTGGACGGGGAGCCGTGGCGGGTGGCCCCGGCGGCCCAGGCCCTCAAGGCGCTCCGGGCCCGGGGCGAGTTGCGGTGGGCGCTGTTGCCGGAGAGGGCCCGGCAGGACCTCGCCCGGGCCCTGCACGCACTCCCCCTGGACCCGCCCGTGGTACAGCTCGTCGGGGTGCTGGTCCAAGAGCTTCCGGCCGAGGTCCTGGAGGGGCTCCGGGACCGGCTCCGTGATTTGGCCGATCCCCGGGCCCGCTCGCGCCCGTCCGTCGCCCAGGCGGTCTACCTGGCCCTGGTGGGCCGGCTGAACGCCCTCCGGGTGCGGGAGCGGGTGTGCCGGGAGGTGGAGGAGATCCTGGAGCGCTTGGAACGGGGGGGCGTCGCCAGGCCCGACGAACTCCAGACCCTCGTGCGCCTGTGGGTGAGACCCGACGTGGAGATCCCCGAGGCCCTGGGCCGCCGGGTGGAGGAGCGGCTCCGGGCCGTGGCCGAGGACCGGGGAGCCCATATCGTGTGCCGGCGTGAGGCCATCCTGGGGCTGGGACGGCGGGGCTCACCCGCGTGCCTGCCCCTGCTGGTGCGGTTGCGCGCCCACCCCACCGAGGCGATCTCGGCGGCGGCGCGCCAGGCCGTTGAGGAGATCGCCCGGAGGCACCCGGCCGCGGACCCGTCCGTCGGGCTCGAGGCTGGGGAAGGGGCGGGGCCCACCGTGCTCGTAGTGGAGGACGAGGCCAGGGTGCGCACCCTGTACCAGCGTTACCTGCTCCAGAAGGGCTTCCAGGCCCTGGGCGCCGCCGACGGTCTCCAAGCCCTCGAGATCCTCGAGCAGGTGCCGGTGGACGTGCTGGTGTTGGACCTGGAGATGCCGAGGCTCGACGGGTTCGCCCTTCTCCAGGCCCTGGGTCCCCGCCGGCCCCGGGTGCTGGTGGTCACCGCCCACGGCGACCGCGGGACCGTGGCCCGGGCGCTGCGGGCGGGCATCGACGACCTCCTGGTCAAGCCCGTCGACCTGGAACGCCTGGTGGAACGAGTGATGCGGCTCGTGGCGCGGCGGTCACCTCAGTAGGCGAGGAACACCGCGATCACCCCCGACAGGAACACCCCGTCGAACGTGCCCGCCCCGCCGATCGAAGCCACGGGCGCCCCCAGCCGGGCGATCCGGTGGAGGTTCAGCAGGTCCGCCCCGATCAGGCAGCCCAGGGTGCCGGCCACGTAGGCGGCCGGGGCCGACTCGCCGGGCACGAGCACCAGGGCGGCCAGGGCGGCCGCGAGGGGGGGAACGAGCAGCGGCACCGCGATCCCGAATCCCGGCACCGGCCGGGCCACCCGGTGCACCACCCAGGTGACCGCGGCGGTGGCCGCCAGGTACCCCAGAGGGTGCCCGGCCCGGCCCAGCAGGTAGAGGGCCAGGGACGCGGGGATCACGCACCCGCCCACGTTCACGGCCAGCAGGGTCTCGTGGCGCCTGGGAAGCTGGGGGATCCGGAATCGGAACCCCATGATCAGGAGCTCGAGATCGGGCGAACGCACCGGGGTGGAGAGACGTCTCACCGGGATGTTGACGCCGCTGCCCAGAAGGCTCGCCAGGAGCACGAGGGGCACGCTCTGGGGCGGAAGCCCCACCCGCTGGAACGCGGCCCCCAGCAGCCCCACCTGGACCAGGGCCAGGGCGAAGAAAACGAGCACGAGCAGGAGCGCGCCGAAGAAAAGCGCCAGGGGGAAGAAGAACACGTTCTACGCTCCGTCCGGGAACGCGCGCTCCCACAGGGGCTGCAGGGCGCGGGCCAGGGTCTCCGGAGCCTCCAGGAGAGGCATGTGGCCCGCCCCCGGGATCCGGACGAGTTCCGCGCCCGGTATGTGCCGGACCAGGTCCTCGGAAAGGGCGGGCGGGGTCATGACGTCGGCCTCGGCGCAGATCACCCGGGTCGGCACCGAGATCCGGCCCAGCTCGTCGGCCGGCAGCTCGTAGCGGTCGCACGCCGTGAAATCGGCCAGGAGGGTGTCCGGGCCGGCCTCGGCCAGGGTCTGGGCGGCCGGCCTCCACACCGCCTCGGGCGTGCCCTTGGCGAAGCAGTACCGGGCCACCCGCTGAACCGTCTCGTCGAAGGCCTCCCGAAGACCCTGCAGGATCGCCGGGTTTACCGCGAGCCGCGCCCCCGTGCACACCGGGGCGAGCCCCCGCAGCCCCGGGGCCCCCCGGGCGGCCAGGGTCAGGGCCACGGCCCCTCCCAGGGAGTGGCCGGCCAGGACATAGGCCTCGATACCGGTCTCCCGGATCGTCCGGAGCACCGCCTCGGCGATGGTCTCCACACGGTCGGGCGGGGGGCCGTCGGAGCGCCCGTGGCCGGGCAGGTCGAGCGCCACCACGGGCATCCCGAGCCGGTCGAGTTCACGGGCCACGGGGTTCCACAGCCCATGGTGGCCCCCGGCGCCGTGGACCAGGACCAGGGCGCGCCCCCCCGGGTCCGGTTCTCCCCTCACGAAACACGCCATCTCAGCCTCCTCGGTCGCAGGATGCCCGGGCTTCGTCCGCCGCTTCCCGGATCCGATCCCAGGCCCGCTCCACGTGGTCCGCCTCGGTGTGGGTCTGTCCCACGCAGAACCGCAGCACCAGGCGGCCGCGGAGCCGCGTGTGGGTCAGGTAGAGTTGGCCGCTGCGGTTCAGCCGGTCCAGTATGGCCTGGTTGATCCGGTCGTCCACCCGGTACCGGAAGCACACCAGGTTCAGGGGGGCGGGCGCGGCCAGCTCGAACCGGTCGTCTTCCCGGACCCAGTCGGCGAACCGCTGGGCCAGCTCCACGTGCCGCCGTACGTGGTGCCGGAGCCCCTCGGCCCCGTAGTGGCGGATCACGAACCACAGCTTGAGCGCCCGGAACCGGCGGCCCAGGGGGATCTGCCAGTCGCGGTAGTCGATCACCGCCCCCGATTCGGTGGCCGGGTTGCGCAGGTACTCGGGCAGCACGGTGAGCGCCCGCACCAGGGCCTCGCGGTCGGCCACGTAGAAGCAGTCGCAGTCGAAGTTCGTGAACATCCACTTGTGGGGGTTGAAGCAGTAGCTGTCGGCGTGCTCCAGGCCCTGGTGGATGTGCCGGAACTCCGGGCACACGGCAGCCGTGCCGGCCATGGCGGCGTCCACGTGGAGCCACAAGCCCTCCTCCCGGCAGATGGGCCCGATCTCGGGCACGGGGTCGATGGCGTTGGAGGAGGTGGTGCCCACCGTGGCCGCCACGAAGAACGGGATCCGGCCGGCGGCCCGGTCCTCCCGGATCCGGGCGGCCAGCGCGTCGGGCCGCATGGCGAACGTTTCGTCCACCTCCACGAGCCGCAGGTTCTGCCGGCCGATCCCCGCGATCTTGACCGCCTTCTCGATGGACGAGTGCGCCTGGTCGGACGCGTACGCCACCAGTCGGCCGTCGCAGCCGCTTTCGTTCGCCCTGCCCCCCGTCGCCCGTTCGCGTGCGGCCAGAAGCGCGCACAGGGCGGCGCTGGAGGCCGTGTCCTGGATCACCCCGCCTCCTGTGGAGGTGGAGCGAAACGCCGTCGGCAGGTCCAGGAGGTCGGCCACCCAGTCCAGCACGTGCGTTTCCAGCTCGGTGCAGGCCGGGCTCGTGGCCCACAGCATCCCCTGCACCCCCAGCCCGGCCGCCAGCAGTTCCCCCAGGATGGACGGGAACGACGTGTTGGCCGGGAAGAAAGCGAAGAAATTGGGCGACTGCCAGTGGGTGAGGCCCGGGAGGATCAGCCGCTCCACGTCCTCCAGCATGGCCTCGAAGGGCTCCCCGTGTTCCGGCGGGCGGTCGGGGAGGGACGCCCGGATCTGCCCGGGCTCCACCCGGGACAGCACGGGGAACGTCTCCACCCGCTCGTAGTAGTCCGCGATCCAGTCCACGAGCATCCGGCCGTAGCGCCGGAACGCGCCGGGGGTCATGTGGTAGCTCTTGGGTCCTCTCGCTTCCTCCACGGTCACCCTCCCGTCCGGGCTTGCAGTGCCAAGGGCCATACCCCACGAGGCCGCCCAGGTCAAGCCGGGGGGCTTCCCAGGAGCTTCGGCGCCTGTATTCCGAAACGGGGTCGCGGCCCTCGGACGACGAGAGCAACGAACAGCCCCTTCCTCGCACCGGACTGGAAGTTCTTCCTTTTCCCCGTTGCCGGGCCGGGCACGGGGCTGGCAATGGCTTCCAAGTGACTTCTTGCTCGGAAACCTCGGGGCCGCGGGGACGCTTGCGGCGCAACCCTCGCGGATTTCTACCGATTCGAGCCGACCGCTCCACGCCGGCCCGGGACCCGTGGCCTTCCGTCACACGTTTCGCCCGGGAGGGCCCCCTGGCCCGGGCGGGTGCGAACGCGCAGCATGCCATCTTGCCGCGGCCGTGGCTCCAAGCGGAAACGGGCCCCGGGCTCGGCCCCACGTTCCCACGCCCGGCCTGCACGCGCGATCCCCCGAGCCCCGGGCCCGCCCCTGAGGCGGATTGCCCGCGCGTTCCAACGCCTCCAGGGCCACTCCTCGACCTACACAGAGTCTGTGCCCCGCAAACGGGCCGCCTCGCGGCCTGCCGGAACTTTCAAGTACCCCCTTTCGGGTGTCGATACCGTGTGCATGCTCGGGTCTCACGGAGGAGCCCATGGATCGAGACGCCGAAACCCCCGGGGAGCAACCGGATGGAGCGGCCGTGGAGGCCCTGACCGCGGAACTGGACCGGATCCGGCGGGAGTGCCGGGCCCGTGCGGTGTTCCTGGTGGATACGTGTGGCCGGCCCCTTGCAAGGAGCCCGGCCGATACGCCCCTCGATCACGACGCCGCGGCGAGCCTGGCGGCCTCCTTGGCCGCGGCGGCCCAGGCGATCGGGTCGCTGTTCGGGGTGGAGCGGGTCGATACGGTGATCCAGGAAGGTCGGCGGGATGCGATCCGTCTCGTGTCCGACGGCGACCTGATCCTGGCCGTGGTGTACGGGGAACACACGCCGGAAGGGCTGGAGGCCCTCCGGGCCCGCCTCCGGAAACGGGGTGCCCTGCGGCGGATCCGAAAGCTCCTTCGGGACGGGGGCGCGGGAGTCCTGACCGGTGTGAGTTCCGGAGAGATCGAAGTCTTTCTCGGGGGTACGGAACAGGGCCCGCGTTCCTAAGCCGGTTCTTCCGGCTTGGAATGTGAAGGGCGAGATGCGTTCCCGGGGTTACCAATTTGTGATCCGCGGGGAGGGGGGACTTGTTGTTCCTCGGTTCTCCGAGGTTCGGTGGACGGCTCAGAGGATGGGCGCTTAAAGTTGTTCCGGGCCGTGACCGATGAAACCCCTGTAATGCATGGATCATGGGTGCGTCTAACTTGACACATGTAGGGTCCTCCGATACGATCCGGGCGTTCTAGAATCTGGAGTTTGTTCTTTCCCATGTATGCGGAGGGGGCCCGTTCCGCCGGTTCCTGTGGGGGCCCACCTGATCAGGGCGGGGGCCAGTTGGCGTTTTCATTGTCTCGACCGGTACCCGGTTGGATGACCGTTTCCAGGAGCGCTTGATGGTGCTGTGGAAACCGAAGAACCTGGTGGGCCTGGACATCGGGAGCCACTTCGTCAAGGCGGTCGAGTTCCGACACCACAAGGCCGGGTACGAACTGAGGAACTTCGGTCTGGCCCAGTTGCCCCCCGAGGCCATCGTCGACGGGGTCATCATGGACTCGGCGGTGGTCGTGGACACGATCCGAAACCTCTTCTCCCACCTCAAGATCAAGAACCGCAACGTCGCCACCTCGGTGTCCGGCCATTCCCTGATCATCAAGAAGATCCAGTTGCCCCTCATGACACAGGAGGAACTGGAGGAGCAGATCCAGTGGGAGGCCGAGCAGTACATCCCCTTTGAGATCGAGGACGTGAACGTGGACTTCCAGATCCTGGGCCCGGCCCCGGACGAGGAAGGCCAGATGGAGGTGCTGCTCGCAGCGGTCAAGAAGGACATCATCAACGACTACACCGCCGTGATCACCGAGGCGGGGCTCGTGCCCATGGTGGTGGACGTGGACGCCTTTGCCCTGGAGAACATCTTCGAGGTCGCCTATCCGGAGTACCTGGACCGGACGGTGGTGCTGATCGACGTGGGCGCCGGCATCATGAACATCAACGTGGTGCGCGCCGGCACCAGCACGTTCACCCGGGACATCACCATGGGGGGGAGCAACTTCACCGAGGAGATCCAGAAAGAGCTGGGGGTGAGCTACGAAGAGGCCGAGGTGCTCAAGCTCGGCGGCAAGGCAGGCCACGCGACGGCGTCGGACGTGCTGGACGTGTTGCGGGTTTGCATCGAGAACCTCGTGCTGGAGATCCAGCGCTCGCTGGACTTCTACAGCGCCACCGCCGCCGAGGAGGAGATCGACGCGGTGTTCCTCTGCGGCGGCTCGTGCAGGGTGCCGGGGTTGGCCGCCGCGGTGGAGGAACGGGTGGGGGTGGCCGTGGAGATCATGAACCCCTTCCGGGGCGTGCGGTACTCGGAGAAGCTGTTCGATCCCGACTACCTGGAGGAGGCAGGCCCCCTGGCCGCTGTGGCCGCCGGGTTGGCCCTCCGGAGGCTGGACGAGCGATGATCCGCATCAACCTGCTCCCGGTCCGCGCGGAGAAACGCAAGGAGATCCTGCGCCGACACGTCATCCTGGCGTCGGGGATCGTGGTGGTGTTGGCGGCCGTGATCACCAGCGTGCACATGATGATCGGCGCGGACATCCGGGACATGGAGGCCCGGATCGAACAAAGAAAGGCCGAGATCGCGCGCCTCCAGCGGGTGATCGGCGAGATCAAGGAGTTCCGGAAGAAAAAGCGGGCCCTGGAGGAAAAGATCCAGGTGATTCGGAAACTGGAGGAACGCCAGAGGGGACCCTCCCGGGTGTTGTTCGAGATCGCCCGGCTCATTCCGGAGAAGATGTGGTTGCAGAACCTGAGGGACTCGGCAGGGGCGCTGGCGTTGGAAGGGTATGCCATCGACAACCAGACCATCGCCCGGTTCATGACCCGTCTGGAGCGTAGCCCCCTGTTCCGGGGGGTCCGGCTGGAGGTGACCCGGCAGGTCTCCAAGGGGGGGGTGAACCTGAAGGAATTCAAGATCCTCACGTCTGTGGCGTACCGGGCGGGGGGCTGAGCCATGGCAGCCGTTGTCGACACCTACTTGAAGTGGCCGGCCAGCCGGAAAGTCCTCGCATGGCTCGCGTTCTGCACCCTGGTAGGCTTGGTGTACTTCCTGGCGGGCTTCCAGCCCCGGCTGCGCACCCTCCGCACCCTTGAGGAGCGTTACGAGCGCCTCGGGCGCGAGCTCCGGGAAAACCAGGTGATCGCCGAGAACCTGCCCCGGGTGAAGGAAGAAGTGCGCAGGCTGGACGAGGAACTGGCCCGGGCCCTGGAAAAGCTGCCCAACAAGGAGGAGATCCCCAGCCTCCTCCAGACCATCAGCGACCTGGGCCGGGACTCGGGGCTCGAGTTCCTGCTGTTCCGGCCCGGCAAGGCCGAGCCCAAGGACTTTTACGCGGAACTTCCGCTGGAGATGCAGGTGGTGGGCCGGTTCCACGACGTGGCCGTGTTTTTCGACAAGGTGGGCCGGCTTCCCCGCATCGTGACCATCCAGTCCAGCGACTTCGGGAGCCCCAAGGCGGGGCCGGACGGCTCCGTGAGGCTCACGGTGAGCTGCCGCGCCGTGACGTTCAAGTTCCTGGAACCCGGCGAGGCCCCCGCCCGGCAGG
>CAZBGL010000064.1:0-10634 GCA_964491375.1 uncultured Thermodesulfobacteriota bacterium
CCCGGAGGCGGTACAGGCCGGGTTCGGCCTCCACGAGCTGCTCCGAGATCTCGGCGAACCAGCCCGGGTGGGTCACGTCTCCCGTGCCCAGCAGAGAGATCCCCTTGCGCTGGGCCCATGCGTGAAGGCGCGGAAGGGTGAGGTCCCGGCTGGTGGCCCGGGAGAAACGGGAGTGGATGTGGAGGTCGGCCAGGAACCGCACGGGCCTACGTACGGGTCTCTTCGCGGATCCAGGCGAGGAAGTCGGGGTTGCCCCCCAGCACGGGGAGGGCCACCACGCACGGGCAGGTGTAGCTGTGGAGCTCCCGGATGCGGGCGGCGAGGGGCTCCAGCAGATCGGCCCGGGTCTTGAGGACCAGGGCGGCCTCGGGGTCCTCCTGCACCGCTCCCTCCCACCAGTACACCGAGGTGAGCCCGTCGATCACGTTGGCGCAGGCGGCAAGCCGCTCCTGCACCACGGCGCGGCCGATCTTCAGGGCTTCGTCCCGGGTCGAGGCGGTCACGTACACCCAGACGTACTCCGCGGCCATCGGACCCTCCATGGGCAGGGGCCGGGATCCATCCGGCCCCGTCGGGATCAGTCGTCGAAGTCCCCCTCCGGCCCCTCCTCCTTCTGGAGGGCCCTGGCCTTCTCCCGGATCTTGTCCTCGGTCCACTCGGCCGGGTCCTCGATCCGCTCGGCCTTGGGCCCCAGGTCGTGGGAGCCCGCCTCCAGGATCGCTTCAAGGGCCAGGGGAGCGGTGTCCGAGGCGTTGAACACGTTCGTCAGCAGCTCGTACACGAAGTCCTCCACCGCCCGGATCATGCGCTCGCGCACCTCGGCCGGCTGGGCCCACAGCTTGTTCTCGAACGGCAGGTTGAGCTTCTTGTAGTTCCCGCCCGACCATCCCTTGTCCCGGGCGTAGGCCACCATCTCGGCCCAGAGTTCGTCCGTCACGCCGGCACCGGGCTCGCGCACGAACTCGCCGTTGTCGTCCAGCACCGCGTTTCCGTACTCGTTCACCTTCACCCCCCAAGAGAGCATCTGGAGGGCGGTGGCCACGTTGGCCTTGGTCGTGCGGGTCTCCCGGGCGATCCGGCGCAACCGGTCGAAGTTGTTGCCCGAGGTTCCGTGCTGGGCCCCGGAGACCTTGTAGGGCTCCAGGGCTCGGTGGATCTCGGCGGTGAGCTCCACCTGGATGCCCGCGTCCGAGGCCTGGATGCCGTGGGTGGTGCCGTTGTTCAGGGCGATCCAGTCCGGGAAGATCCCGTGGGCGTTGAGTCCCCGGATCAGGAACAGGGCCTCGTCCACCGTGGACAGACCCTGGTCTCCCTTGATCTCGCCCACCTCGGTCTCCAGCCCCGCCCACCCCGGCACGTACCGGGCCAGATCGATGCTGGTGAGCAGGTTCTCGTCGTCCGGCATGTGGGAGGCGTCGATGGCGATCGAGGTGATGCCCGCGTCGAACATGCTGGGGATCTCGGTACGGGCCTTCTCCACGTCTGCGGCCTTCTTCAGGGTGTAGTGGTCGGCGTGCACCGCGATGGGAACGGTGACGCCGAGCTCGTTGGCCGCCTGGTCCACGTACGCCGCCAGGTTCCAGTAGTTCACGGCACAGTAGGCGTCGCGGCCCCCCTCGCTCTTGGCGATCTCGATGATCACCGCGGCGTTGGCCCGCTGGGCCGCCCGCAACGTGCCGTGGATCACGAACCGGTTTCGCGCGTTGGCCGCGATCGCCATGGCCGCGCCCTTGGCCCGCATGGCCCGGTCCACCACCTTGCCGCTCACGATGAGCGCCCGGGAGTTGGGGAACAGCTTCCGGACGTTGGGCGGGCGTCCCACCTCGAGGGCCTTCTCGAACTTCGCGGACGGCGACAGCGTCTGGCTCATGGACGACCCCTCCTTCGCAGGGCCGGCCCGTGGCGCCGGGCCGGAAGGGTTCAGACACGGGAGAACGACGGATTGTTTCTACTGAAAGGCCATCGCCCGGTCAAGGCGACCCGGCGGCCGCGAACCGCGCCAGGCGTTTCAGGGCCCGCATCCGGTCGTGGTGCCCGATGCGAGCCCGCTCGAGGGCGGCCCGCAGGGTCTCGATGGTGCGGTCGTACACGGCCCGGTCCACCGGGTAGGGAGTGCGGTCCTTGCCTCCATGGGCGAAACTGAACCGGGCCGGGTCCCGCGTGCTCGCGGGCGTGCCGTAGATGAGCTCGGCCGTGAGCGCCAGGGCCCGGAGCGTCTTGGCCCCCACCCCGGGAAGTCCCAGCAGCTCCTCGAAGTCCCGGGGCACCCGCTCGTAGGTCTCGAGCAGCACGCTCCGGAGCCGGCCCGGGTGCACGTCGGCCAGGCTCACGGCGTGGCGGCCCGGCAACCGCAACTCCCGTGCCCGGGTCACCGCATCGAGCACCGCCCCGGGATCGGTCCGGACGAGTTCCACCGAGCCCTGCCGCACGCCGCTGCTCTCCGCCGCCACCAGGTTCAGGACCGGCGTGGCCCCTTCGGCGCACACCGCCGCGTGGGGCTCCTCCACAAAGGCGGACACGCGCTCGCCCAGCCAGTGGTACCGCCGGGCCGTGCGCCGCTCGGCGCACATGCCCTGCTGGACCACGCACCAGTCCCCCCGGGCCGTGAACACGAACACGTGGTGGTAGATCTGGTGCCCGTCCTGCACCGCGGCGCTGTCGACCTTGGCGGCCATGCGGCTGGCATACACCAGGGGACCCGGGTCGACGCCGGTGGTCTCGCAGGCGGCCTCGATCTCGGAGGGCGTATTCCGCGAGGTCTTCCCCTTGCCCCCCGCCACGAACAGGCCCAGGTCCCCTTCCAGCCCCCGGAGGCCTTCCTTCAGGGCCCCGCAGGCCGTGGTGGTGACCCCGCTCGAGTGCCAGTCGAAGCCCAGCACGCACCCGAACGCCTGGAACCAGAACGGATCGGCCAGTCGGCGGAGCACCTCCCCCGGGCCGTACTCGGCCACCAGGTGGCACACCACCTCCCGGGCAAGGCGGGTCATCCTCTCGAACAGCCACCGGGGGGCCCGCCCCCGGTGAAGGGGCAGGTGGGCCACGCCTGTGCGCACCGTCCCTCCTTCTTCGGCCACTCCGGCGGGAAGGCCACACGCCGGAACGCTCTTGGGACCCGCGGCCTAGCGGCTCGCGGCGAACAGGTGGCGGCTATCGGCCGACGGCTGACAGCCCACAACACTCTAGCGTTCTAGCCTTCCAGCCCTGCCTCCACGGGTGTTTCCCCCTTTGTCAGGGGGTCGAGGCCGCGCACGGGCCCGAAGGCCAGACGCCAGAGTAGGCGCTCCGGAAGGTCCCAGGATACCAGGTCCGTCCAGGGAGGCGGGAGGGGATGGGGCGGAGACCGCGCCCTCGCCACGAAAGAACAAGGCGGCCGCGGTTGCGGCCGCCTTGTTCTCGTCCCCGGAACCGGGCACGGGCACGGGATTCCCGGCTGACTCCGAACGCCTGGACCGAGACGACGGGGCTATGCCCGCACGTCCACCAGCGTCCCGATCCCCATGCCCCTGAGCAACTCTGCGGCGAGCTGGCGCTGCACCTCCATGGCGTCCTTCAGGACCTCCATCCCAGCCGGGGTGGGTTCTGCCCCCTGCTCCCCGGCCAGCTTCTCCACCATCTGGACGGGCACACCCCCGTCGGTCAGTGCGGCGACGTTCACGATGACCTCCTGTGCGGGACACCCCTGGGACTCCACCCCTTCCCTATCGGCCCCCGTGCGATCCACCTTGAGCCGGCTGGTAGTAGTACACCGGGCTCCGGTCCAGGTCGTCGGCCCGAAGGGTGCGGTGGGGCCTCCACCCCGGAACGGGGAAAAAGTGGCTCACCACGAGCGCGTCCGGCCGGAGCTCCGCCTCCAGTTTGGGTCTCAGCCGCTCCATGCCGCCCGGATACAGGTAGCACACCACCAGACAGGCGTCTCCCAGGTGGGCCCTGTGGAAATCCCTTCTGACCACGCGGAGGTTCCGGCTGCGCACGAACCGGGCCCGCAGCCACGACACGGCCCAGGGAAGGGGCGAGAGCTCATAGCCCACCACCGGGTGGGCGGGGTAGGCACGCGCCAGGGGCACGGCCAGGCTTCCCCACCCGCACCCCAGCTCGAAGATCGTGCCCGCCCCGAGCGTTCGGGGAAGCCCCCCCATCAGCGTCCGCCGCACCCGGGCAGCGGTGGGCACGGGCGAGATCCCGGTGCGGATGGTGTAGGCCAGCGTGAGGCCGATGGCCCCATAGGTGGCACCCAGGATCGCAATGTCGACCATCGCGCCGTCTCCTGCGGAAGGGCCGCGGGGGATGGACGGGAGGGACCCACGGTGCCGGGAAGGGTGCGGGTTGGTCAGGGGCGAGGAAACCGGCCCTTCCGGCGATTTGAACCGATGTCCAAGATTCAGTATGATGGAAGTTTCTGGTTGGAACAAGGTGGACCGGCGCGAATTCCAAGAACTGGCGGAGGCGGCCCTCGCCTCCCTCCCCCGGACGCTGCTCGACCGCCTGGACAACGTGGCGATCTGGGTGGAGGACTGGCCCGACCGGCAGACCCTGCGGGAAATGGGCATCCGGTCACGGACGGGGCTCCTGGGACTGTACCAGGGGATCCCCCTTCCGGACCGGTCCCACGACCTCACCGGGACCCTGCCGGACCGGATCGTTCTGTTCCAGGGCCCCATCGAACTCCACGCCCGCCGTACCGGCATCCCCGTCGGGCAGGTGGTCCGGGAAACGCTGCTCCACGAGATCGGCCACTACCTGGGGCTGTCCGAAGCCCAACTGCGCCGCCTTGAGGAGGGTGGCTGACAGTCCGGAGGGAAGGGATGCGCAGGCTCGACGGGCCCATCAAGCTTCAGGGCTTCAACAACCTCACCAAGAGCCTCTCTTTCAACATCTACGACATCTGCTACGCCCGCACCCCCGAGGCCCGGCGGGAGTACCTGGAATACATCGACGAGGAGTACAACTCCGACCGGCTCACCCGCATCCTCACCGAGGTGGCCGACATCATCGGCGCGACCATCCTGAACCTCTCGAGCCAGGACTACGATCCCATGGGGGCGTCGGTCACGGTGCTCGTGGCCGAGGAGCCGGTGCCCCAGGCCCAGGTGGCACACCTGGACAAGAGCCACCTGGCGGCCCACACGTATCCCGAGTCGGACTGGTCCAGCGGGATCGCCACCTTCCGGGTGGACATCGACGTGAGCACGTGCGGGAAGATCTCGCCGCTGAAGGCCCTGAATCACCTCATCCGCAGCTTCGAGTCCGAGGTGGTGGTCATCGACTACCGGGTACGGGGGTTCACCCGGGACGTGCGGGGGAGGAAGCACTTCCTGGACCACCCGATCCGGTCCATCCAGGAGTTCATCGACCCGGACATCCTGGGCCAGTACCAGACGGTGGACATCAACATTTACCAGGAGAACCTGTTCCACACGAAGATGATGCTCCGGGAGTTCGACCTGGACCGGTTCCTGTTCGGGGACTCGGCCGACGAGAGGCCGCCGGAGGAGCGGGAACGGATCCGCAATCTCCTGGAACAGGAGATCACCGAGATCTTTTACGGGAAGAACATCTTCCCGGAGCAGGCCGCCCCCACCTGACCCGCCCGTCCCGAAGGCCCCGTCCGGGGCCCCTGCCTGTTCATTTTTCACCGCTGGCTCGGCAGAGGTTTATCGTCGGCGCTGCCCGCAGGAGCGTGCGCCGCCTGATGCGTCCGTGTGCCGTCCTCCTGCGGTTCCAGGACCGGCCGCGGGCCATGGGGCACGGTTGTTGCAGCATCGCTCGGTACGGATCCGCCCGCACCCGTTCTGGAGGTTCGCATGATCACGGCCGGCGTGGACATGGGTAGCCGAACCATCAAGGTGGTCCTGCTCGCGGACGGCCGTGTGGTGGCCCGCGTCCTGGGAACGGCTGGGTTCGACCCCGCCCCAGCGGCCCGGGCCCTCTACGAGAAGGCTCTCGGCGAAGCGGGCCTGGATCCCGGAGGGGTGGCCCACGTCACGGCCACCGGGGGCGGGCGGGAACTCGTGGAGTTTGCCTCCTCCCGGATCACCGAGATCACAGCGGCCGCCCGGGCGGCCCACCACCTGTTCCCGGGCGCCACCACCGTGGTGGACGTGGGCGCAGAAGAAAGCCGGGCGATCAAGACCGACGGGCGCGGCCGGGTCCTGGACGCGGCCGTGAACGACAAGTGCGCGGCCGGTTCCGGGATCTTCACCGAGTCCATGGCCCGCGCCCTGGGCATGAGCCTGGAGGAGTTCGCCCGCAGGAGCACCGAGAGCACCGCCCGCATCTCGATGAACGCCCAGTGCACGGTGTTCGCCGAGAGCGAGGTGGTCTCGCTGATCCACGCGGGCGTGGACCGAAAGGACATCGCCCGGGCCGTCCACGACGCCATCGCGAGCCGGGTGGGCGCCATGGTCCGCAGGATCCGGTTGGAGGAGCCGGTGGTGCTCATCGGGGGGCTGGCGCGGAACGCGGGCTTCGTGAAGTCGCTGAAAGAGAACCTGCAGGTGGACTCGTTTCGGATCCCCGAGGATCCCGTGGGGGCGGTGGCCCTGGGGGCGGCCCTGATCGCGGCCGGCCGCGCCGCCGTCCAGGAGGGAAAGGCAGCGTGAGCCCCGAAGGACGGGAGTTCTGGCGCTGGTCCGAGGGGGCCTGGGTGGACCCGGACAAGAGCTGGAAGGAGGCAGAGGTCATCACCCTGGGCGTGGACGTGGGGAGCGTCAGCTCCGAGGCCGTCCTGTGCCTGGACGGGGAGCTGTACGCCTACAACACGGTGCGCACCGGTGCCGGGTCGGCCGAATCCGCCGAGCGCGCGGCCCAGGGGGTCTTCGAGAAGACCGGCCTGAGGCTCGACGACATCCACTACGTGGTCGGGACCGGATACGGCCGCGTGAACGTGCCGTTCGCCCATCGGGCGATCACCGAGATCGCCTGTCACGGCCGGGGGGCCAACTACCTGGGCGGCCCCGGGGTGCGGACCATCCTGGACATGGGGGGCCAGGACTGCAAGGCCATCCACGTGGACGCCGAGGGCAAGGTGACCAACTTCCTGATGAACGACAAGTGCGCCGCCGGCACGGGCCGTGGCATGGAGGTGATCGCCGACCTGCTGGAGGTGCCCATCGAGGAACTGGGCCCGCGGTCCTTCGACATCGACGAGGAACCCCCGGCGGTTTCGGCCGTATGCGTGGTGTTCGCCAAGAGCGAGGCCATGGCCCGCCTCAAGGAGGGGTGGAGCAAGAACAAGGTGATCGCCGCCTATTGCCGGGCCATGGCCGAGCGGGTGGCGTCGCTCATCGAGCGCATCGGCGTGGAGCCCGAGTTCTTCGTGACCGGGGGGATCTCCAAGAACATCGGCGTGGTGCGCCGGATCGAGCAGATCCTGGGGGTCCGGGCGGTGCCCAGCCGGTTCGACACCCAGATCGCCGGCGCCCTGGGGGCCGCGCTGTTCGCCCACACGCTGTACCTGCGGCATAGAGGAGCGTCCAACGGCTCGTGAATCCGCAAGCAGGAGGGAGCCTCCGATGGGACGGCCCGACCGCCCGGTGGACCCCCGCCAACTGGAGGCCCAGGGCTGGATCCGCCGGACCCTGACCTCCGGCCCCCGCCTCGAGGAGATCGTGGAGGGGTACCGGGCCCTGGGCCTGGAGACCTTGCTGGTCCCGGCCCGGGACCTCCCGGATCCCGGGTGCAGGCTCTGCATGGCCGACGAGGGGGGCGAACCGCGGGCCTGGGTGGTGTACACCCGCCCCGCGGGGGCGGGTCCGGCCGGTTCCCCCGGGCGCGGGCACGAGGGGCAGCGCCATGAGCGTTGAGGTGACCGTCCGGATCATGCGGCCCGACGACCTGGACGCCATCGTGGCCATCGACCGGAAGATCACGGGCCAGGGGCGGGCCGAGTACTACCGCCACAAGCTCAACGAGGCCGGCCGGCCCGAGGCCCAGATCAACGCCTCGTTGGTGGCCGAGGCCGGTGGACGGGTGGTGGGGTTCCTCATGGGCACCCTGTTCCTCGGGGAGTTCGGCATACCGGAGAACTCCGCCTCCATCGACACGATCGGCGTGGACCCCGACTTCCAGGACCGGGGCATCGGAGGGGCCCTCTTCGATCAGTTCCGCGCCAACATGCGCGCAGCCGGTGTGGAACGGATCTACACCCTCGTGGACTGGAGGGACTTCGGGCTGCTCAAGTTCTTCGGGAACATGGGATTCGGCCCGAGCCAACGGCTGAGCCTGGAGTACCCGGTGCCGTAGGCCAGGGTTCGACCGGCCGGAGACTGGAACGCCGGGGTGCTGGAGAGCTGTTTGGGCCCGGGCCCGCGAACCGGCACCGGCTGACGGGTGAGAGCCCACGGCGCTCCGGCATCCCGCACCGGCTCGTTCCGTCGCCAGGGGGTCGAGGCCGTGCAGGGGCCGGAAGGCCAGACGCCAGGGCCTCCCCGAGCCCACCCGCCGTGCGCCCGCACGGCGCAACGGGTTGGGAGCACCGCCGTGGCGGCCGTGACGCCGAGCGGAGACGGGCCCCCGCCGGCGGGATGCGAGAACGCCAGGAGGCCAGCCGGGAAGGGCGTTCCCACGTCGAGGACCCCAGGGTTCCAGCGTTCCACTGCCCCTCCGGCCTTCCACCTGGACGGCGCCCCGGGTGCCGGGTACTCTGGCACGGCAACGCCCTTTTCCGGAGGATCCATGGTCACACCCCACACGAACCGGCAGGACGCACGGGAACGCGAGGACGAGCTCGGTCCGGCGTACCGGCTGGAGGTGATGCGGTACGCCGCAGGCGAGCCTTCGGTGGAAGAGGTGGAAGTCCCCACCGAGGTGCCCCTCACCATCGTGGCCAACGGCGTGGAGGTGGCCACCCTGCTGGCCACCCCCACGGACCTGCGGCCTCTGGTGCTGGGTTTTCTGTTCTCGGCCGGCATGGTGCGGTCGGCGGCGGAACTGTTGGCCTGCCGGATCGACCCGGTCCGGTGGGTGGCCGACTGCGAACTCACCCGGACCCCCGACCCCGAGCTCCTGGACCGGCGGGTGTACACGTCGGGCTGCGGCAAGGGGGTGATGTTCGCCAACGTGGTGGAGCTGGCCGGGCGCAAACCCCTGGAGGGAGGGCTTACGTTGAGCCCGGCCCAGGTGGTCGAACTGGCTTCCGCGCTGAACCGGGCCTCGGGCCTGTACCGGCGGACCCGGGGGGTGCACACGGCCGCCCTCGGCGTGGGGGGCTCGGTGCCCGAGCGGTGGTTCGACGACGTGGGCCGGCACAACGCCGTGGACAAGGCCATCGGCCACGCCCTCGCAAAGGGCCTGGACCTCGCCCGGTGCGCGCTCGTGTGCTCCGGGCGGACCTCGTCCGAGATCCTGCACAAGGCCCGGCGCGCGGGCATTCCGGTGTGCATCTCCAGGGGTTCGCCCACGCACCAGTCGGTGCTGCGTGCGCGGGACATGGGGGTCACCCTGATCTGCCACGCCAAGGGCGGTGGGTTCACGGTGTACGCCCACCCGGAGCGGGTGGTGGAGCGGTAGGAGACCGGGACCCTGCCGGCGGCCGTTCGCCGTCGACCGTCAGCCGTCATCTGTTAGCCGTTAACCGCAAAAAGGAGTGATCCATGACCGACGTCTCCATCCGGATCCGGTTGATGAAGGCCGACGACCTCGACTCGATCGTGGCCATCGACGAGAAGGTCCTGAACACGTCCCGGCGCGAGTACTACGAGACCAAGTTCGAGCGCCTCTTCGGCTCCAGCGACTACGTTCCCACCTCGCTCGTGGCCGAAACCGACGACGGCCGGGTGATCGGGTTCGTCATGGGGGAGCTCTACGTGGGCCAGTACGGCATCTCCGAGGGGGCCACCCTGGACACGATCGGCGTGGACCCGGACTATCAGGACAAGGGGGTGGGGCAGCGGCTGCTCAACGAGTTCCTCGATCACCTGAGGACCCTGGGCGTGGAGAAGGTCAACACCCTGGTGGACTGGACCGACGCCCAGCTCATCCGATTCTTCAGTGCCAACGGGTTCGCCCCGTCACGGACCATCAACCTGGAACGCACCCTGTGATTCGTTTCGATCAGTCTTCACCCGGGCGCCGGTTAACTTCTACCACTCGGCGCAGCCCTTCCCGGCCGGAGTCCGGGGGCCGGAGTGCCCTCCCCGCGAATCGGGCCGGTTTCCGGACGATGTTACCGGCCGGTTGGTTGGCACAGCCTTTGCTAACGCAACCGGCACGGTGTGCATTCGGGGCTTTCCGGAGTTCCCGGAACAGCGCAGGTCCGGTCGCGGCCCCGCTTCGGGCCGCGGACATCTGATATGGAAAAGGGGAAACGATGAGGTACGCAGAGACGGGATATCGGCTGGAGATCGACCTCACCACGGGCAACATCCAGAAGGTGCCCACCGACCCGGAGTGGACCCCGAAGTATCTGGGCGGCCAGGGGTTTGCCGCCCGTCTCCTGTGGGAGCGGGTTCCCCCCGAGGTGGAGCCGTTCTCGCCGGAAAACCTGCTCATCTTCTCGGCGGGGTTGCTCGTGGGCACGCCGGTCCCCGGGGCCAACCGCACCGTGGTGAACACGTTCAACCCGCAGACCGGACTGTTCGCTCACTCGATCTTCGGGGCGTACTTCGGCCCGGAGCTCAAGCAGGCCGGGTACGACC
>CAZBGL010000065.1:0-7815 GCA_964491375.1 uncultured Thermodesulfobacteriota bacterium
CCACCAAGGCGGGGGGGAGGCAGGCCCTGGCCCTGCCCGTTCCGGTGCCCGGACGCGAGCCCGTGGAGGCCCTGGTGGAGGCCCTGGACCGGCTCGCCGGGATGCGCGCCCGGGCGGTGCTCCGGTGTGGAAGGACTGGGTTCCGGGCCTGGCACCGGGCCTCCTGGACCGGATCCTGGGCGGCCTCCTGGAGGGCTGCCGGCTCGTGTGGGACGGGGTGCCCTGGGATCCCACCGGCCCCCTGGGCGGCCCGGTGGTCGAGGAACTGGCGGCCCGGGTGGACGTGTGGCGACGGAGCGGCCCCCTGGGGTGGCGGCTGGAGTGCGTGCTCGAGGCGGACCGGGCCCTTCCGCCGGGCCTCCTGGACCTGGCCTGCGCGGTGGTGTTCGGCGCCCCGCGGTGTCGGTGCGGCTCCATGTCCTCCCGGGGAGTGGCGGACCTGTCCGGGTGGCTCCCCGGCGGCGCCCCACCCCCTACGCTGATGCCGTCGGCGGAGGCCCTGGTGCGCGCCGGTACCCCAAGGATGTACCCGGTTCCCCCGCTGGCGGGCGCCAAGGGGGAGGGGGTGGTGGTGGGGGAGGTGCAGGTCCCGGGATCCCGGCGGCCCGTGCACCTGCCCGCCCGGGACCGTTCGCGGCACGTGTACGTGGTGGGGGCCACCGGCACGGGCAAGTCCACGCTGCTCTACAACATGATCGTCCAGGACATGGAGGCCGGCCGCGGTGTCGGGCTGATCGACCCCCACGGCGACCTGTTCCTGCGGGTGCTCCGGGCCGTGCCGCCGGGGCGGGCCGCCGAGGTGACGATCGTGGACCCTACGGATTTCGGACACGTGCCCGGAGTGAACCTGCTCGAGGTGTCCGGGCCGCGGCCGGACATCCAGAAGGGGTTCGTGGTCAACGAGATGATCCGCATCTTCGACCGCCTGTACGACCTGAGGACCACCGGCGGGCCGATCTTCGAACAGTACATGCGCAACGCGCTGCTCCTGGCCCTGAACGCCAGGGACCACCGGGCCACCCTGATGGACGTGTGCCGGGTCTTCGAGTCCTCCGCCTACCGGCACCGGCTGATGGAGCGGTGCACCGACCCGGAGGTGACGCGGTTCTGGCGCGACCAGGCCGAGGCCACGGGAGGGGACGCCGCCCTCCACAACCTCACGCCCTACGTGACGAGCAAGCTGAACCAGTTCACCCACAACCCTCTGCTCCGCCCCATCGTGGGCCAGGCGCGGAGCACGGTGGACTTTCGCGGCCTGATGGACCGGGGGAACATCCTCCTGGTCAACCTGCCCAAGGGAATCCTGGGCGACCTGGACGCGCGGTTGCTGGGCATGATCCTCATGGGAAAGATCTTCCAGGCGGGCCTGGCCCGGGCCTCGCGGCCCGAGGGACGGCGCCGGCCGTTCCACCTGTTCGTGGACGAGTTCCAGAATTTCAGCACCGAGACCGCGAGCCACATGCTGTCCGAGGCGCGCAAGTTCGGCCTGTGCCTGGTGCTGGCCAACCAGAGCCTCCAGCAGATCGGCCAGTACGCGGCCCCGGGACAGGCGCTGGCCGGCGCGGGCGGCGTGCTCCCGGCCGTCCTGGGCAACGCCGGCAACCTGGTCGTGTTCCGTACGGGACCCCTGGACGCGCCCCACCTGGCCCCGTTCGTCGGGCCGACGGTCGGCGGGCAGGACCTCCAGCACCTGCCCGACTTCCACGCCGTGGTGCGGCTGCTGGCGAACGGCACCCCGCTGCCGCCGTTCGTGGTGCGCACACGCCCCCCCGCCTCGCCCTCGGACGCGGTGGCGTGCGCCCGGGCCATCCGCCGCCTGAGCCGCCGTCGGTACACCCGGCCCCGGGCCGAGGTGGAGGCGGAGTTGCGGGAGTTCGCGGCCACGGGCTGAGGGCCCCCGGGAGCACCGGGGGCCGGGGACCGGGGACTGGCATCGGGGCTCCACCTCTGCTATGTCAGACCGCACGGACCGGTGGTCCGGGGAGTGTTCCGGCCCCGAGCTGAGCGAGGTGCCCATGGTCCGCGGAACGCTGACGGTTTGGGCGGTCGTCGCCCTGCTGGCCTTGCCCGCGGCGGCCCGGGTGCGGCCCGCGGTGCACGCGGGCACCTGGTACCCGGCCGACCCCGGGGTGCTCCGGGAGCGGATCGAGGGCCTGCTGGAGCGCGCCGGGCCGCCCCCGGAGGTGCCCGGCGCGTTCGTGGCCCTGGTGGGGCCCCACGCGGGCCTTCGCTACAGCGGCCGGGTGGCGGCGCACGGGTACCGGCTGTTCCGGGAGCACCCCGCCCGGCGCGTGGTCCTGATCGGGCCCTCCCACTACGCCTCGTTCGAGGGGGTGGCGCTTCCGGCGCCCGACGTGGAGGCCTACGCCACGCCCCTGGGCGGGCTGCCCCTGGACCGGGACGCCCTGGGCCGGCTCCGGAGCGCGCCCGGTTTCGACGGGCCGGCCGCGGCCCACGGCCCCGAGCACAGCCTGGAGATGCACGCGATCTTCCTGGCCGCGGTGCAGCCCGGTGTACGGCTGGTGCCCCTGGTGGTGGGCCGGCTCGGGGCGGACGAGCGGGTCCGCGCGCTGGCCCGCACGCTGCGGTCGATCCTGGGGCCCGGCGACCGGGTGGTGGTGAGCTGCGACTTCACCCACTACGGCCCCCGGTACGGGTACGTGCCGTTCCGCGCGCGCGTGCCCGAGCGGCTCGCGCGCCTGTTGGAGAGGGCGATGGAGCCCTTGCTCCGGGCCGACCTGCCGGGCTTCACGCGCCACCTGCGGGAGACGGGCGACACCATCTGCGGCCGCGAGCCGGTGCGGCTGCTGCTGGCCCTGCTGCCGCCGGGGTCCCGGGGCGTGCGGCTCGCGTGGGACACGAGCGGCCGGATCACCGGCGACTACCGAAACTCGGTCACGTACGTGGCGCTGGCGTACGGGGCGCCCGGCCCCTGGGCCGCCCGGGCCGGCCCCCTGGGGCCGGCGGAGCAGCGGCAGGCCCTGCGGATGGCCCGGCGCGCGATCGAGGTCTACCTCGAGACCGGCCGCGTGCCGGACGCCCGCGCCCTGGGGGTGCCGGACGCGCCGGTGTGGTACCGGTCCCGGGCCGTGTTCGTCACGCTGAAGCGGGGCCGCCGGCTGCGGGGCTGCATCGGGCACGTGCTGCCGGTGCGGCCCCTGTGGCAGGACATCCGGGACAGCGCCATCGCGGCCGCGGTCCGCGATCCCCGGTTTCCGCCCGTTTCCCGGGAGGAGCTCGATGCCCTGCGGATCGAGGTGAGCGTGCTCACCCGGCCCGTTCCGGTGGACGGCCCCGAGGGGTTCGTGCCCGGCCGGCACGGGGTGATCCTGGAGGTCGGGGGCCGGCGGGCGGTGTTCCTGCCCCAGGTGGCCGCGGAGCGGGGCTGGGACCGGGAGACCACCCTTTCGCACCTGGCGCGCAAGGCCGGGCTCCCCCCCGACGCCTGGAGACGCCCGGACGCCCGGTTCCGGGTGTTCGAGGCCCAGGTGTTCGGCGAGACCTGACCCATGGGGCCGGATCGGCACCTGGTGGCCGCGTTCGGCGCGGGCTGGGCGTCGCTCGCCACCCAGGTCCTGCTGCTCCGCGAGTACCTGTCGTTGTACGGCGGGAACGAGGTGGCCCTGGGCGCGTTCCTGGGGGCGTGGCTCCTGGGCATCGCGCTGGGCGCGTGGCTGTGCGGGCGCTCCCCCGGGCCGGGGCGGTGGGCCGTCCCGGCCGTGGCCCTGCAGGGCGCGGCCGCGCCGGCGGCCCTGGTCCTGGCCGCCGGGGCCCGGGGGCTGTCCGGCGTCCCCCCCTACGAGCCGTTTCCCCTTGCCACGCTGATGGTGTGGGCCGGGGTGCTGGCCCTGCCGTGCGCCCTGGGTGCGGGCGCGGCCGTGCCCGGGCTGGCGGCCCGGGCGCGGGGGAGGAGCGTCACGGCGATCTACGTGGCCGAGGCCCTGGGCTCGCTCGTCGGGGGGACGGTGTGTACGCTGTGGTTCCTGGCCGGACGGGGCCCGGCCGGTCTGGCCCTGGGCGTGGCCGCCGTGGGCTGCGGGACGGCCGCCCCCTTGGCCGGACGGAGAACGCGCCTGGCCCTGGTGGCCCTGGCGGGGGGCCTGGCGCTCGCCGGGGGACTCGCGGGGACCCAGGCGTCCCGGTGGCTGCGGGCGCAGCATCTGGCCTCGGTGCTGCCGGGCGCGCGGCTCCTGGACCGGGCGGACACCCCCACGGGGACCGCCCTGGTCGGCGGCATGGGGGGGCAGGGGGTGTTGCTGCTGGACGGGCGGGTCGTGGCGGCGTTCCCGGCGCCGGAGCGGTCCGCCCAGGCGGCCGGGGTGCTGGCCGGCCTCACCGGCGGACCGAGGCGCCTGGTGATCGTGGGCACCCGGGGGGCCGACGTTCTCCCCGGGGTGCTCGCCCTGGCCGGGGTGGAACGAGTGGTGTGGGTGGCGCCCGACCCGGTGTTCCGAGACCTGGTGCTCCGCCACCTGCCCGGGGTGGGCAAGGACGCCCGGCTCGACGCGAAGGCCGGGGACCCGGTGCGGATCGCCGGGACCCTGTCCCGTGAAGCGCCCTTCGACGCGGCGTGGGTGTTCGCGGGCAATCCCCGGACGCGGGCCGAGGCGCGCTTTCTCACGGCGGAGGTCCTCGGGGCCCTGGCCGGGCTGCTCGGTCCCGGCGGTGTGCTGGCCGTGCCCGTGGAGAGCGCGGAGAACTACCTGGGACCCCGGCTGCGTCTGGCCGTGGGGGCGGCCGTGGCGGCCGTGGCCGCGGCCGCTGGAAACCCGGTGCTCGTGCCCGGCGAGGCCGGCCTCGTGTTGGGCCGGCGGGAGGGACCGGTGCCCCTGGACCCGGAGGCGGCCTTCCGGGCGTACCAGGGCCTGGCCCCCTCGACCCCGGTTCTGTCGCCCGAGGGCTTCCGGGGCCTCCTTCGGTCCGACCGGGTTGCCGATGCACGCCGGCTGGTGCGCGAGCTCCTGTCCGATCCCCGGGTGGAGGTGCCCACGCTCGACCGGCCGGTGGCCCTGTACCGGAACCTGCTGGTCCGGGCGGCCCGGGAGTCTCCGTTCCTGGCCGAGGCCCTGGAGCGCCTGCGGGGGGCACGGGCCCGTCTGTGGATCCCCGTGGCCGTTCTGGGCCTGTGGATCGGGGCGGGGGTGGTCCGCCAGCCGGACCGGGCCGCAAGGGGGAGGTGGACCGCCGGCGCGGCCCTGGGAGCGGTGGGCGGGGCCGGGCTCGCCCTGGACCTGGTGCTGCTCCACGCCTACCAGGGCCGGTTCGGAACGCTCCAGGGGGAGGCCGGCCTCTTGTTCGGGCTGTGGATGGCCGGGCTCGTCGTGGGGGGAACGGCCGGCCGCGGCCTGGCGGCGGCCCGGCCCGGCCGGGAACGGTGGATCGCGGCGGGGTGCTTCGGAACCCTGGCCCTGTTCGCCGGCGGCCTGGCCCTGGGCGGGACGGTGGCCGTGGCCTCGCGGTGGGTGGGCGCGGCCGGGTTCTTGCTGGGCGGGGCGCTCACGGGCGCGGGGGTGCCCGTGGCCGAGGCGCTCCTGGCCCGTTCGGGGGTCGTGGGGGCCGAGGCGGGCCGGCGGATCGAGGCGGCCGATCACCTGGGGGCCTCGGCCGCGGCCCTGGCGGTGGGCGTGATCGTGGTGCCCCTGTTCGGGATCCGCTGGGCCGCCGCCCTGGCGGGGGCCGCCGCGGGGTTCGCCGGGGTCCTCGCGGCCCTCTGGGAGGGAACGGGCGGCGCCCGGGTACGGTCCCGACGGGCGTACCCGGGCTGGGCGCTCGTGCTGGGGGGACTCGTGGCCGCCTCGGTGGCCGGGGCGTGGACGGTGCGGTTGGCCGCCACCGGCCAGGCCCGGTGGCTCTCGCCGGAGGAACTGCGGGCCACCGGCCTGGCCGGGCCCTGGCGGGCGGAGAAGGAGCCGGTCCCGCTCCACCGGAACGGGCAGGGAGCGGTTGCGCTCGCGAGCCGGGCGGCCGCCCCCCGGGTGACCGGCTACGGCGGGCCGATCGACCTCCTGGTGGCCCTGGAACCGGACGGCACGATCGTCCGGGTGCGGCTCCGGCGGCATCGGGAGACCCCGGCCTACCTGGAGGGAAGCGAACGGTTTTTCCGGGCACTCGAGGGGCTGAGCGTGCTGCGGCCCATCCTCGTGCGCACCGGGGGGGAGGCGCCCGCCGTGGCGGCTCAGGCGGTGGACGCCATCACGGGCGCCACGGTCACTTCCCGGGCCGTGGCGCGGGCGCTGGAAGGGGTGGGCCGCGCCCTGGCCGGGCCCGTGTTCGGCCGGACCTTCCGGGAAGGGGGAGGGGACAAGGCCCCCTGGGCCGACCCGCGGCTCTGGTATCTGGCCGGCTCGTGGCTCCTGGTCTGGCCGGTCCTGCGGGCGCGGAACCGGCTCGTGCGGTGGGCGTGGCTGGCGTTCCACGCCTGGGTCGGCGGTCTCTGGCTCCGGGTGCAGCTCAGTTCGGTCCAGGTGCTCGCGCTGCTGCGGGGCGAGATCGGGTGGGTGCCGTCGGACTGGACGTTCCTCCTGGGCCCGGCGGCGTTCCTGGTGGCCCTGCTCGCCGGCCCGGTGTACTGCGGCGGCCTGTGCCCGGCCGGGGCCGCCCAGGAACTGCTGGCGGGGCTGGGCCTCGTCCGGCGGGTGCGGCCGGAGGCGGATCGCCGCCTGAGGTTCGCCCGGTTCGCGGTGTTCGCGGCGGTGGCCGTGGCGGGGCTGTGCGGGGCCGACGGTTGGGTCCGGGGGGCGGATCTCCTCACCCGGGCGTGGGGCCCGGCGCGGGCGGCCTCCTGGGTGCCCCTGGCCGCGGCTCTGGCCGGGTCGGTGTTCGTGGTGCGGTTCTGGTGCCGGTACCTCTGCCCCACGGGCGCGTTCCTCTCGCTGGGGCACGGGTGGGCGCCCCTGGCCCGGTGGCTCCCGGCCCGGCGGTTCCGGCGGTGTGACCTGGGCGTCGAGGGGCCGGACGATCCGGACTGCCTGTGGTGTCTCCGGTGCCGCGCGGCCCGTGCCGCCCCGCGCCGTGTCGTTCCGGCCCCGGCCGTGGCCCTGGCCGTGGGCCTGTGCCTGGCCGCGGGGCTCGGCGCGATGCGCATCGGCCGCCGCGCTCCCGGTCCGGGCGTGGAGGTCCGGATCGGGCGGGTGTCCCCGGAACGGATCCGGGGCGGGATCGAGGCGGGGACCCTGAGCGGCAAGAAGGCCCTGTACTGGCGGCCGCTGGGGCCGTGAAATCGGCTCGCAAGCGAGCAGGCCGGTAGACTTGCAAGCTCGAAACCACCCACAGCCGCCATGAGCCGTTAGCCGAAAGCTGCTGGCCCGTCCAGGGGCCGCGGCTCCGGAGGCTGCGAAGTCCGGTATCCTGTTTCGCCGCGGCACCGTGCTGCTGGAGAACATGCTGCCGGACCGCGGGTAAGGTGTTGCCGCACCCACGCGGTGTGGCCGCGGCGACTGTAGGAGGCGCAGCCATCCGTCGCCGCGCCCCCTGGATCCGGCTGTGAAGCGTGGACCAAAGTTCCGCCTCCCCGGGTGGAAATGGACCGCCGTCAAGCTCCCCCTCCCCTGGGGAGAGGGGGCTGGAGGGAGGGGGATGTGGGGGCAGCTTTCCAGGCGCGACATGGGCCAGGCCCAAGAGCCTGCCGGCATCTTAGCGTTCTGGCCGCTTCGAAGGCCGTCAGCCGATGGCCGAAAGCGGCTAGCCCCGAAGGGCCCCGGCACGTGGGCCGTTGATCGCCCGATATGACCCTGGTAATGTGACTAGAGGCATATTGGAGCGAGAAAGCTGGGTGGAACGGTAGGTTCCAAGTACGAGCTCAAGCCGAAGCGCTTG
>CAZBGL010000066.1:0-19449 GCA_964491375.1 uncultured Thermodesulfobacteriota bacterium
GGCCTTCCGACCGCTTGCGCGGATTCGAGCCCCCGACGACCGTACACCCTGCCCCCTCTCCCCCCTCGGGGGAGAGGGCCGGGGAGAGGGGGGCGGTCAGGCCCGGTCGTTTCCGCCGGCCCGCTCGTACAGGTGGGCCGCGGCGAACACGTCGAGCAGGGCCATGCCCACGGACTTGTAGACCACCGTGCTCCCCGGTCCGGCCCGAACCGGGCTCTGGAGGGCCCGTCCCAGGGGCTCGATCCGGTCCCGCCCGAACCATCCCCGCGCCAGGGGCACCGCCAGGTCTCCGGACTCCTCCAGGGCCTGCTCGGTGTCCACGTAGACCCGCGCGGCCCCGCGAAGGAGGGCCTCGGGGAGCTCGCGCATGTGGGGCCGGAACGATCCCACGGCCACCACGAGCCGGCCCGCGAACAGGGCCGGCTCGTCCGGCAGAACCGGCTCGGCCGACGTGGTGGCCGTGACCACGACGGGGCAGCACCGCACGAGCTCCTCCGGCGTGGCCGCGGGGCGCACCCGCACGTCTCCGAGCCGCGGGGAGATCTCCTCGGCGAACCGCCGGGCGTTTTCCGGACGGTGGTCGTACACCATCACCTCCTCCAGCGGGAGCACGGCCGCGGCGAACCGGGCGTGGTACCGGCCCTGAACACCCGCACCCACGATCCCGATCCGCCTCGCCCCCTGGGGCGCCAGGTGCCGCATCGCCACGGCGCTGGCCGCGCCCGTGCGGAGCCCGGTGAGCGAGCGGCCGTCCAGCACGGCCAGGGGCTCGGCTGTCCCGGCCCGGAACAGGAGCATCACGGCCTGGACCACCGGGAGGCCCTGTCTGCGGTTTCCCGGGGCCACGGCCACGACCTTGGTGCCCAGGTACCCGGCCGCCTCGCAGGGCATCACCAGGAGCGTGTTGGGGCCGAATCCGAAGTGCGGCCGGGGAGGCATGGTGTAGCTCCCGGCGGCGTAGGCCCGGAACGCCTCTTCCATCGACTCCACCAGGGCGTTCAGATCCGCAAGGGCTTCCAGATCGCGGTCGTCCAGGACCCGCACGTTGCTCCACCGGTGTCTCAAGATGTCCTTCAACGCCGGCCGGGCCTCCACGTGCGGATCCGGCGACGCGTCTCGTCCCGCCGGAACGCCGACAGCTCCCGGCCGGCATCTTCCCAAGCGGCCTGTGCGGCCTTCCGGTCCGCCCCCTCCAGGTGCCGAACCGCCAGCCCCAGCCAGAAATACGCCTCCTCGGGATCCCGGGGCAGACCCGACCCGGTCAGGTACGCCAGGCCCAGCCGGAACTGGGCCATTGCATGGCCCTGTCGCGCGGCCCGGCGGAACCAACGGGCCGCCCCGGCAGGGTCTGGGCCGGTGCCCGTGACCGACGGCTGGGGGGACTCGATTCCCAGCATGGCCAGGGCGTCCCGGCTCAGGCGGTTGCCCTTTTCCCGGAACACGGCCGTGTCCTCGGGATCGCCGGCATAGAGCACCCCCAGCCCGTAGGCCCCGTCCGGGTTGCCGGCATCGGCCGCCCGGCGGTACCAGCGAAGCGCCTCGGCCAGGTCCCGGGTCACGCCCTCGCCCCGGTGGAACATGCGGCCCACCCGGGCCTGCGCATCCGGGTCGCCCTGGCGCGCCGCGCGCAGCGACTCCCAGAACCCGGGTCCCGGTTCGGCGGCCGCGGCCACCACGGCCGCCGTCACCCCGATCCCCATCCCTAGCGTCCTGAGAACGTCACGCCGAGCACCCATCCCCATCCCAGGGCGTCCTGGACTCCCCGCCGGCCGGCCAGGCTGAGGGCCCAGGGTCCCCGGCACCACGATACCACGGCGGCCAGCGTGGCAAAGTCCCTTTTGCGGTGCAGGCCGAACGGCCCCGAGTAGCCGTACGCCTCGGTTCCCAGGAGCCAGCCTCCTCCCATCCGGAGCCGGACCGAGCCGGCCCACACGAACACGTCGTCCTGGGAGGCCTTCTTGTTGGGATTGCCCAGGAGGCCCAGGCCCCCGTTCAGGTTCAGTTCGAGCCGGCCCAGCCGGGCCTCCCAGAGGCCCACGAGGAACACGTCGGTCTCGTCGGTGCCAAGACCCTCCCGCTCCGAGGCATTGGGCAGCTTCATGCCGAACCGAAGGCTCAATCCCCGGAGCAGCCGGGGCAGCACGCCCAGCTTCGTCCAGAGCCTCAGGTCGCCCGAATCGTACACCCACGCGCTGCGCCCCCCGCCACGGAAGGCGAGGTACTCGTAGTACGCGGAAACCTCCGCATGGGGTCCCACCCCGAGCCGGGCCTCCACCTCCGGCAGGGTCCACAGGGTCCCCCTTCCCCCCCGGAGCCATCGGCTGTCCTGCCACGTCCGGCCCACCCCCACCGACACCGAGTAGGTGCCTTCGGGCAGGGTGGAGGCCGGCTCGGTCGCGTACGGCCACAGAGCCCATGCCCTGAGCGGCCCTCCGAGCGTCCACAGGAGAAATGCCAGCCACACGCCCCGGATCATGCCGCCTCCCGCACGAGCCCGGCCACCACGAGGTTCGAGAGGGCCCACAGTCCGTCCAGGGGCAGGTGCAGATGGGCCCGGGCATCGGTCAGCAACGTGGCAGAGGGCTCGAACTCCTCGTCCCCCGTCCACACGATGACCCTCACGGGTACCCGGGGAAGGGCCGGTAGTTCGACGGCAGCATCTCCTCCCTGGGCCCTGCGTCCCCCGAGCCCGTCGGCCGCCCTCAGCAGGGCCTGTGGCCGGCGGCCGAAGGCAGCCGCCAGCCTCGGGGTGTCCACCGCGTGGAGCCCCCGGAAGAACGCATCTCCCCCCGGAAGATCGCGGAACCGCACCCACAACCCCGCCGGGGGCACCTCCACGGCCCGGCCCAGGTAGGCCACGGCGACCAACGCCTGCTGGTAGCGAACGCTCCTGGAGGGGTCGGCCGCGTACACCACCTGCCGCGTGCGGGGAGCCACCCGAACCGCGACCCCGGCAACCCGCAGGTGGAACGCCCGGCCGTCCCACTGGGCTCCCGCTGCCCGAGCGGCCTCGGCAGGATCCCGCCGTTCCAGACGTTCCCAATGGGACGGGTGGAGATCCTCCACCCGGGTGTACAGCCGGTTCTGCTCCGGATCCAAGGGTGGCATGACCGTCTCCTGGGGCAACGGGTGCGTCGCGAGCGGCTACGATTGTAGAGGGTAAAGAGTGGATATCTCAAACCCGGCACCGGCACGGCCCGCCAAGGCGAGCGCCGGCCGGCCCGTCTTGATATCCCGGCCCATCCTGCCGATACGTGCTACGGGAGTATGAGTCCGGGATGTCCAGGAGGAGAGGATCGCGGTGTTTTTCACATGGCACGAAAAGTTTGCGGTGGGGCATCCCGAGATGGATGCCCAGCACCGGAGGTTCCTCGAAACGCTGAACACCTTGTACGGGGCCCTGCAAGAACGCTGGGATCCCCGGGCCCTGAGGTGCGTGCTGGACGACCTGGACCGGTACGCCCGGGACCACTTCGCCCGGGAGGAAGCTCTGCTCCGGGAGGTGGGCTATCCGGGGCTGGATGAACAAATCCGCCAGCACGGGTTCTTCCGTCGAGAGCTGGCAGCACTGGAGCACGCCCTCCACATTCCGGTGGGGATGAGAGACCTCGCCGGTACCTTGCACTTCATGCGGGACTGGTTCCTCCACCACGTTCTCGCGGCCGATCGGCGGTATCGTCGGTACCTCGAGGGAGCCCTCCCCATGGAACCCCGTCCCCGTTCGTGACCAGCGTGCCCTTTGTGCCATCCCGTCCTTGACCCGTCCACGGCCCGGCCCGGGGCGGGACAAAATCAGAGGGCCTCCTCCCCCCGCTCGCCCGTGCGGATCCGTACGGCCTCCTCCACCGGCAGCACGAAGATCTTGCCGTCGCCGATCTTGCCCGTGCGGGCCGCCCGTTCCACGGCCTCGACTGCGGCCGGGGCCAGTTCGTCCGGCACGACCACCTCGATCTTGACCTTTGGCACGAAGTCCACGGTGTACTCGGCTCCCCGGTAGTGCTCGGTGTGTCCCTTCTGACGGCCGAACCCCTTGACCTCGATCGCCGTCAGCCCCGGGATGCCGGCCTCCTTGAGGGCGTCCTTCACGTCGTCGAGCCGGAACGGCTTGATGATGGCCTCGATCTTCTTCATGGCGTCTCCTTCCCCTGGATGGCGGCCCGGATCCGTTCCAGCACCGCCCGTTGCTTGTCGGCGCCGTCGATGCGCCCTCCAAAGATGTCCTTTACGTGGAACACGTCCCGGGCCTGGGGGCCGTGGGTCGTCACCAGGGCGTGGATCACGGTGAGTCCCAGCTCGTCCAGGGCCCGGGTGAGGTCGGCCAGGAGCCCCCGCCGGTCGCGGCACCGCACGTGGAGCTCGGAGTGGAACGGCGAGCCGGATCGCAGCTCCACCCGGGTCTCCACCGGCATGGCCTCCACCCGCGGGCTGGCCAGGCCCCGCGCCGGTTGGGGCAGCCGCCGGGAGAGGCTCTCGGACAGGGCGGCCACGACCCGGTCCGGTTCGGGCGGCGGATCCGGGGCCAGGCACCGGAACCACAGGTGCACGGTGCCGTCGTTCCATGCGTGCACCTGGAACATGCGCACGTCGAACCCCATGCGTGCCAGGGCGGCCGTCGCGGCCGGAAGCAGCCGGGGGCGAGCGACGGCCGCGCCCAGCACCTCCACGGGTCCCCCCGAGGCGACCACCTCCCAGGCCGCCGGCCGATCTCCGAGGTCCGCGGTCATCCGAAGAAGGATCGCCAAGAGGTCCGGCGGCACCTGAAGGGCTTCCCGTTCCGGCACCCGGTCCAGGACCGCCTCAGGGACCCCGGGGAGCGCCCGAAGAGCCGGGCGCCTCCCCCTGAAGATGGAAACGCTCTCGGGGGCGTCTTTCCGGGCGCGGGCGTGGAGGGTCAGGAGCAGGTTCCGGACCCAGTCGTTCCACGTAGCCCCAGCGGGCCCGGGGCGCGTAGCCGAGAGGTCAGCGAACGCGAGCACCGCCAGCGCGTCGAGTTCGTCCCCGGAGCCTGCCCGTTCCCGGGCCTCCGTCCACGTTGCGGGATCCTCCAGATCCCGGCCGAACGCCAGGTCGGGCAGGACGTGGTGGCGTTCCACCAAGCGGCCCGCTTCGGCCGCCTCGTCCTCGGACAGCCCCAGGCAACGCCCAACCTCGCGGGCCAGGCCTCCCCCAGCAGGCGCGTGGTTGCCCGGGTCCCGGAGTTTTCCGATGTCGTGGAGCAAGGCCGCGGCGCGCAGCACGTGGGGCCGGGGCAGCGATCCGGCCACCCGCGAAAGGTACGGCTCCCGGTCCTCCAGTTTCCCGAGCCACAGGTCCTCCAAGGCCCGCAGCGCCTCGATGCCGTGCACCCCTACCGTGTACACATGGCGAGCGTCGTAGGGCACGGTGTGGGCCGCCTCGCCCAGTGCCGGGTGGACCCCGGCCAGGAGCCCCAGGTCGTGGAGCGCGGCGAACAGGGGGGCTGCCGGTACGCGGCTGCGCAGAAGCCGCCCGACGGCATCGGGTACGGCTCCCCTCCGCGCCTCCGGCCGGCAACGGCCGAGAAACCGGGCGAGGTCCCGGACGTCGTGGCTCCGGGCGAGGTCCTCGATCTGGCGGGCCAGCGCTTCCGGGTCCCCGGCGGGGGCCGGCAGGGGGGGAGGGGACGTGGCTGGCCGGCCCAGCCGGACCCGGAGGATGTCGGCCGCGGCCTCCCAGGCGGCCTGCACGGCGTGTCCGGCGGTGTGGAGCTCGGCGAACAGGCGGGCCGGGTCGGCGCGAGGAACGACCCGTGCGGCCACGTCCGCGTGGTACTCGTAGGTGAGGTGGTCGGTCTTGCGGCCTGCCGCGCCGTGGAGGGCATTGCGCACCCGGCCGAGAAACGTTTCCGCCGCCAGGGCCTGCCTGCCCGGCGGGGTGGAGAAAAGGGCCTGCTGGGGGTCCATGCCCAGGAACGCCAGGCCCCACCGGCACGCCTGGAGGTCCCGCAGCCCCCCGCGCCCCTCCTTGACGTGGGGCTCCAGCAGGTGCGACACGCCACCGAACCGCTCCCGCCGGGCCCGCACGTCCTCGAGGACCATCGCGGCCCACCGCCGGGCGTCCCGGCCCGAGGGCTCGGCCAGGCCGGCGCGGAGCCGGGCCTCGGCCAGCAGTTCCGGGTCGCCCAGGACGAGCCGGGCGTCCAGCAGGGCGGTGGCTGCCGTCAGGTCGCCGCGGCACACCGTGCGGCAGTCCTTGGGCGTGCGCAGCGCATGGCCCACGTCGAGCCCCAGATCCCACAGGGGGTACAGCACGGGCTCCACGCGGGCGCGAAGCCGGCGCCCCTTCACGAGGAAGAGCAGGTCCACGTCGCTGTATGGGGCGAGCGTACCGCGGCCGTATCCCCCCAGGGCCACCACCGCACACCCGGGGCGGTCCCATCCCGCCGCCCTCCCCAGGGTCTGGACCAGGTCGTCCAGAAGTTCCCGCAGGGCCCCTGGCCCGGGCCGGTTCCAGCCCAGGTCCTCCCGCGCCCGGGCGATACGGGCCTTCCAGTGCCCGACGTCCAGGCTCACAGCGAGTAACCCACCTCGCCGTGGGCGGCCTGGTCCAGGCCGGTGACCTCGTCGGCCTCGTCCACCCGGAGCCCCACGGCCGCGTCGATGCCCTTGCACAACACCCAGGTCACCCCGAACGCATAGGCGGCCGCCGCCACCACGCCCACCACCTGCACCCCGAACTGGCGTACGTCGCCGGTGAGGAGGCTTCCGGCGCCCACCGTGGCGAACATCCCGGTGGCCAGGGCCCCCCATGCCCCGCCCACTCCGTGGACTCCGAGCACGTCCAGGGCGTCGTCGTAGCCGAACCGGCCCTTCAGGCACACGGCCGCGAAGCACACCACGCCGGCCACCCCGCCCACCACCACGGCCCAGCCCGGCGTGATGAAGCCCGCACCCGGCGTGATGGCCACGAGCCCGGCCACCAGCCCCGAGGCAGCGCCCAGTGCGCTGGGTTTCCCGAACCGGACGCGCTCGGCCAGGAGCCAGCCCACCATGCCGGCGGCAGCGGCCGTGTTCGTGGAAAGGAACGCCAGCACCGCCGTCCCGTTGGCCGCCAGGGCGCTTCCGGCGTTGAACCCGAACCACCCGAACCACAACAGCCCGGCGCCGAGCAGGGTCATGGTCAGGTTGTGGGGGATGAACGGCTCCGTGGGGTAGCCTTTGCGCTTCCCGAGGACGAGCACGGCGGCCAGCGCCGACACGCCGGACGAGATGTGCACCACCGTGCCGCCGGCAAAGTCCAGGGCGCCCAGTTCCAGGAGCCACCCCCCGTCGCCCCATACCCAGTGGGCCAGGGGATCGTAGACCAAGAAGGCCCACAGCACGATGAACAGGGTGTAGGCGCCGAACCGTACCCGCTCCACCACGGCGCCGCTGATGAGCGCGGGGGTGATGATCGCGAACATGCCCTGGAACGCCACGAACGCCAGGGTGGGGATGGTTCCGGTGAGGTGGTCCGGGCCGATGCCGGCTAGGAACAGCCGGTCGAGACCGCCGAGCAGGGGTCCGCCGGTGCCGCCGAACGAAAGGGAGTACCCGGCCGCCACCCACTGGATCCCGATGGCGCCCATGGCGATGAAGCTCAGCATCAGGGTGGAGAGCACGTTCTTGCTGCGGACCATGCCCCCGTAGAACAACGCGAGCCCCGGAACCATCAGGAGCACGAGCGCCGTGCTGGTGAGCACCCACGCCGTGTCCCCTGCCGAGAGCCTCTCGGAGGCCCACGCCGCGTGCGGGGCCAGGAGGACCGCCGCGAGACCCGCTGGGGCCGGCCACCCGCCCGCGCGGCGGACGGGGCCCCGGTGCACGCCCGGGGTGGCGCCGACCTCCTCGGACCCAGGATTCCATGCCGAGTGGTTCACGAGCGATCCGCTATGCCGTTCTCGCATGAGGCCTGCTCCTTGTGGCGATGGTTCCGTCCGGTGACCCGGCTCGCCGGCCGGGGTCCATGGGGTTGGAGCAAGGGGCGTGCCGGGGCTGTCCACGATGCGGTTCGCCCACGGACGGGTACCCGGGGGGTCGCCCCGGGGCGCCTCCAAGGAGGCCTCCTGTGCGGCGCGGCCGCGGGTTCCCCCGGCAGGGCGGCCTCCCGAACCGTTGTGCGCACGGTCTCCGGGAGCGAGGGGGATGGATCGGATCAGGGGGCTGGTTTGGAATAAAAATGTCGAAAGACGCCTTCTTGTGCGACAAAATTGAAGTGACGATCCCCGGGCACAACAAAACCGGCCCAAAGGCCGGTTGCGCCTCAGGCCGCCTCGAACCACACGCGGCGGCGCCTCAGGTGGGTGCGGATCCGGACCGGCGGCCGGAACCGGCCCGACAGGATCTCGTGGGCCAGGGGGTCGAGCACGTGGCGCTTGATCGTGCGGCGCAGGGGCCGGGCGCCCATCCTGGGATCCGTGCCCTCATCCACCAGGAACTCCTTGACCTCGGGGTCGAACTCGATCTCCATCCGCCGGGGCTCCAGGTAGCCGGCCACCTCCTCCAGCAGGATCTCGCAGATCCTGAGGGCGTCCTCCCGGGACAGGGGTCGGAACACGATGATCTCGTCGATCCGGTTCACGAACTCCGGCGGGAAGTGGGCCTTGAGGGCCTTGATGCTCTCGGCCTCCATCTCCTCGCACCGGGTGCACACGCCGAAGCCCACCCTCCGGTCCAGTTCCTCGACTTCGCGGGCCCCCACGTTGCTGGTCATGATGATGATGGCGTCCCGGAAGGGGACCTTTCGGCCCTTGCTGTCGGTGAGAACGCCCTCGTCCAGGATCTGGAGGAGGATCTGGTGGAGCTTGGGGTGGGCCTTTTCGATCTCGTCGAACAGGACCACGCACGAGCCGCGGGCCAGCACCGCGTCGGTGAGGTACCCGCCCTCGCCGTGGCCCACGTACCCCGGGGGCGCCCCGATGAGCTTGGCGTACTCGTGGGGTTGGGCGTACTCGCTGCAGTCCACGCGCACGAGCCGGTCCTCGCCGGGGTACAGCACCCGCACCAGCGCCTTGGCCAGTTCGGTCTTGCCCACCCCGGTCTGGCCGAGGAAGAAAAAGCTCCCCACGGGCCGGTCCGGGTCCTTCAGCCCGGCCGCCGCCCGACGCAGGGCCCTGGCCAGCCGTTCCACCGCGTGGCGCTGGCCCACCACCTGGCGCTCCAGGAGTTCCTCCAGGTGGAGGAACCGCTCGGGTTCCCCCGGTTCCCCGGTCTTGCCGGGTTCCACCAGGTACAGGGCCTCCCCCTCGTCCGCCTCGGGCACCGGGATCGAAACCCGCGAGATCTCCAGGTGCGGGTTCACGTCCACGCACAACCGGTACAGCGCGTCCTCCATCCGGGCCGCCTCCTCGGCGGACACCTGGGAGTCGTTGAGCAGTGCGGGCAGGATCTTGGCCGGGAACTCCGGGATGCACACGCCCAGCAGGAACCGGACGTACTCCTGGCGGTTCCTGAACCGGGCCTGGCCCACCAGGCTGGTGAACTCGCTCTCGGTGAAGATCCGGACCCGGATGAACCGGTCCAGGGCGTCGCAGTATCGCAGCACCGTGTTGGCGGACACCTTCATGATGAGCCTCCAAGGGCGTCCCCTATTGTTTCTCATCGGCCGGATCCGGCCGTATCGGTAGTCGCCTGTCGGTTGTCGGGCTGCGCGTCACCCGTCACCGTCCTTAATATTTTTTCCCCGGCCCCATCCTCGGGCAAGCCCCGGGGGGGTGGGCGGCTTCCGGCCCTCTCACAAGATGAACCTCTGTTTTGCAGCGCGACCCTGTCGACGCGCGATGGGTGCCGGTCCCCCGGCGTCCAGGGCCGAGATTCCGCAACTGCGTAACAGGCCTGGGGATTCCAGACGGGGAGACGTTGCGGCCGTTTTGAAAACAGCCGCTTCGTTTGTTCCGGAAGCCACGATCCCCGCCGGGCCCGTTCACCGGCGAAAAGCTTCCCCAGGGCGCTTGACGCCGGTTTTTTTTTGCTCTAGGGTGACGCCTTCCTTAAGCGGGGCTGAAAGCGTTTCAGTGCTCCTTAAGCGACCGGGGGTTGGTAGCCCGTGGACACGAAGCGGGAGGTTCTGGAGAAACTCAACCTGGGCGGCCGGATCAAGGAACTCCGGCTCCAGCGGGGCATGACCCTCAAGGATCTGGCCGAGCGCACGGGGTTCAGCCCGGCCCTGCTCTCGCAGGTGGAGAACAACCTGGTCTCGCCGTCCATCTCCACCCTGTGGAACTTCGCCGAGGCCCTGGGGGTGAAGATCGGGTACTTCTTCCAGCAGGAGGCCGAGGAGCGGCGGGACTACGTGCTGACCCGGTCCGGCCAGGAGGCCCTGGTGTACCGGGACGAGCTCCCCCACACCATTCCGTACCGGGACCTGGCGTACGGGTTCGAGGACCGGAGCATGAGCCCGTACCTGCTCTGTTGTGACAGTCCGTGTGAATTTTCGCTCAAGGAACTGCCCTACGAGGGCGAGGAGTTCCTCCACGTGCTCGAAGGCCGGGTGGAGCTGGAGTACGGGGGGCGCACGTTCGTGCTGGAACCGGGGGACAGCATGTACTACAACGCCCAGCTCCCCCACCGCATCCGGGTGCCGGAGCAGGCTCGCTTCCTGGCGGTGCTCTACGAGGCCCACCGCCGGTGATCCGTTGTGAGGAGGAGGCCATGAAACAGCCCGTGATCGTTTCCGCCTGCCGGACCGCCATCGGCTCGTACCTGGGGAGCCTCCTGCCGCTGACCGCGCCGGAGCTCGGCGGGGTGGTGGTGAAGGAGGCCGTGCGCCGCGCCGGGATCGACCCGGCGCGGGTGGACGAGTGCATCATGGGGAACGTGCTGCAGGCCGGGGTGGGCCAGGCGCCGGCCCGCCAGGCCGCGCTCAAGGGCGGGCTCGCCCCCACCGTGAACGCGCTCACGATCAACAAGGTGTGCGGGTCGGGGCTCAAGGCCGTGATGCTCGCCGCCCAGGCCGTGGCCCTGGGCGACGCCGACGTGGTGGTGGCCGGCGGCATGGAGAGCATGTCCAACGCCCCGCACCTGCAGCGGGGGCTGCGGGCCGGGGTGCGCATGGGCAACTTCACCACCGTGGACGCCATGATCCACGACGGGCTGTGGTGCGCCTTCAACGACGTGCACATGGGCAGCCTGGCCGAGTACACGGCCCGCAAGGCCGGCCTCACCCGCGAGGACCTGGACGCCTTTGCGGCCGCGAGCCAGCAGAAGGCCGCCCGGGCCATCGAGAGCGGCGCCTTCCGCGAGGAGATCGTGCCCGTGGAGGTTCCCCAGCGCAAGGGACCTCCCAAGCTCTTCGACACGGACGAGCCGGTCAAGCCCCAGACCACCGTGGAGGTGCTGGCCAGGCTCCGGCCGGCCTTCGAGAAGGACGGCATGGTCACGGCCGGCAACGCCCCCGGGCTCACCGACGGGGCGAGCGCCCTGGTGGTGACGAGCCGCGAGCTGGCCGAGGCCGAGGGGCTTCCGGTGATGGCCGTGATCCGCCACTACGCCGCGGCCCATCGGGAGCCCAGGGACCTGTTCTTCGCGCCCATCGACGCGGTGCGCAAGGTCATGGCCAAGGGCGGCTATTCCATCGACGACTTCGACCTCATCGAGGCCAACGAGGCGTTCGCTTCCCAGTGCCTGGCCGACGGCAACGAGCTGGGCTGGGACTGGGACCGGGTCAACGTGAACGGCGGCGCCATCGCCTTGGGCCACCCCATCGGCGCCAGCGGCGCCCGGATCCTGACGACGCTCCTGTACGCCATGAAGGCCCGGGACGCCCAACTCGGGCTCGCCACCCTGTGCCTGGGCGGCGGGGGCGCCGTGGCCATGGTGGTGGAGCGCGTGGGCTGAGGGCCGCCGGCCCGGGCAGGGGTGTCGGGTATCCGGCGACGGCTCCGAGTGCCGGGGGATCATCCACACGGGAGGAGAGCCATGAACGCGAGCGACGTGAAGACAGTGGGCGTGGTGGGGGCCGGAACCATGGGGCACGGCATCGCCCAGGTGTTTGCGGCCGCCGGCTACACGGTGGTGCTGCGGGACATCGCGGACGAGTTCGTGCAGAAGGGCCTGGCCGCCATCGGTAGGAACCTGGACCGCATGGTGAAGAAGGGCAAGATCACGGCCGAGGACAAGGAGGCCGTGCTGGGCCGCATCCAGGGCACCACGGACTTGGAGCGGTTCGCCGAGGTGGACGTGGCCGTCGAGGCCGCCACCGAGAACCTGGACATCAAACTCAAGATCTTCGAGGACCTGGACCGGATCACCCGCCCCGAGGCGATCCTGGCCTCCAACACCTCCTCCATCTCCATCACCAAGATCGGCAAGGTCACGGGCCGGCCCGACAAGGTGATCGGGATGCACTTCATGAACCCCGTTCCGGTGATGAAGCTCGTGGAGATCGTGCGGGGTCTGCAGACCTCGGACGAGACGTACCGGGCGGTGGAGGAGCTGTCCAAGAAGCTCGGCAAGGTGCCGGTGTGCGTCAACGACAGCCCCGGGTTCGTTTCGAACCGGATCCTCCTGCCCATGATCAACGAGGCCATCTTCACCCTCTACGAGGGCATCGCCTCGCCCGAGGACATCGACACCGTGATGAAGCTCGGCATGAACCACCCCATGGGGCCCCTGGAGCTCGCCGACCTCATCGGCCTGGACGTGTGCCTGTACATCATGGAGGTGCTGTACGAGGGGTTCGGCGACTCCAAGTACCGGCCCTGCCCGCTGCTGAAGAAGATGGTGGACGCCGGCAACCTGGGCCGGAAGACGGGCAAGGGCTTCTACGACTACACCAACGGCTAGACCCGCCGCCGAAAGGAGGGCATCCATGGCGTACGAAAACATCCGGCTCGAACAGGTGGAGCCGGGCATCTACGTGCTCACCATCGACCGGCCCAAGGCCCTGAACGCGCTCAACTCCCAGACCCTGGCCGAAATGGACGCGGCCCTGTCCCAGGTGGAGGCGGACGAAGGGGCGCGGGTGCTCCTGATCACCGGGGGCGGCGACAAGGCGTTCGTGGCCGGAGCGGACATTGGCGAGATGAAGCCCTTCACCGCGGCCCAGGCCCGGGCGTTCTCCCAGCGGGGGCTCCGGGTGCTGCGGCGGATCGAGACCCTGCCCGTGCCCGTGATCGCCGTGGTGAACGGTTACTGCCTGGGGGGCGGTTGCGAGCTGGCCATGGCCTGCGACTGGATCCTGGCGAGCGAGAGGGCCGTGTTCGGCCAGCCCGAGGTGAGCCTGGGCGTCACCCCGGGCTTCGGGGGCACCCAGCGCCTGACCCGGCTCGTGGGCCCGGCCCTGGCCACGGAGCTCGTCACCACGGGCCGCCGCATCAAGGCGGACGAGGCCAAGGCCATCGGCCTGGTGAACCACGTGTTCCCGCACGACCGGCTCATGGACGAGGCCCTGGCCCAGGCCCGGGCCATCGCGGCCAACGGCCCGGTCGCCGTGCGGCTGGCCAAAGAGGCCGTGCAGCGGGGCCAGGACCTGGACCTGGACAATGCGTGCGTGCTTGAAAGCGAGATCTTCGGGCTGTGCTTCGCCACCGAGGACCAGAAGGAGGGCATGGGTGCCTTCCTGGAGAAGCGCAAGGCCTCGTTCCAGGGCCGGTGAGAAGGGAGGGGGCCGATGAATTTCGAACTGGATGACGTCCAGACCCTGGTCCGGGACACGGCCCGGCGGTTCGCACAGGAGGAGATCGCGCCCCTCGCGGCCGAGATGGACAAGACGGCCACGTTCCGCATGGAGCTCGTGCGCAAGATGGGCGAGCTGGGGTTCATGGGGGTGGCCATCCCCGAGCGCTACGGCGGGGGCGGCATGGACTACCGGTGCTACGCCCTGGTGATCGAGGAGATCTCGGCCGCCTGTGCGGCCACCGGTGTGATCGTGTCGGCCCACTCCAGCCTGTGCTGCGACCCGATCCTCAAGTTCGGCACCGAGGAGCAGAAGCAGAAGTACCTGCCGCCCCTGGCCTCGGGCCAGATGCTGGGCTGCCTGGCCCTGACCGAGCCCCAGGCCGGGAGCGACGCCGGAAGCGTGCGCACCACGGCCGTGCTCGACGGCGACGAATGGGTGCTGAACGGAACCAAGATCTTCATCACCAACGGCGGGCCGGCCGGCGTGGCCGTGGTCGTCGCCTCCACGGACCGGTCCAAGAAACACAGGGGGCTTTCGGCGTTCATCGTGCCGGCCGACGCGCCCGGGTACAAGGTGGCCAAGGAGGAGCACAAGCTGGGCATCCGGGCATCGTCCACGGCCGAGCTGGTGTTCGAGGACTGCCGGATCCCCAAGGAAAACCTCCTGGGGGCTCCCGGCGACGGGTTCAAGATCGCCATGGCCACCCTGGACGGCGGCCGGATCGGGATCGCCGCCCAGGCCGTGGGCATCGCACGGGCGGCCCTGGAGCACGCGGTGCAGTACGCCCAGGAGCGCTCCCAGTTCGGCCAGCCCATCGCCAACTTCCAGGCCATCCAGTGGAAGTTGGCGGACATGGCCACCGAGGTGGACGCCGCGCGGCTCCTCACCTGGCGGGCCGCCTGGAAGAAGGACCAGGGGGTGCGGTTCAGCCGCGAGGCGGCCATGGCCAAGCTGTTCGCCTCGGACGTGGCCATGAAGGCCACCCGGGAAGCGATCCAGGTGTTCGGCGGATACGGCTACATCGACGAGTACCCCGTGGAGCGGTTCTACCGGGACGCCAAGATCACGGAGATCTACGAGGGCACGAGCGAGGTGCAGCGGATCGTGATCGCCCGGTCGCTCCTGCGGGATTGAACCGCAACGTCCAACCCACACCGCACGAGGAGGTATCCGATGAAGATCATGGTGCCCATCCGGCGGGTCCCGAACCCCGACGTGAAGGTACGGCTGAAAAAGGACGGTTCGGGCATCGAGACCGAAGGCGTGAACTTCCTGATCAACCCCTTCGACGAGTACGCCATCGAAGAGGCGGTGCGCATCACCGAAAAGGGCGGGGGCGAGGTGTTCCTCGTCTCGATCGGCGGGCCCGAGAACGAGGAGACCCTGCGGGCCGGCCTGGCCCTGGGCGCGCACCGGGCGTACCTGGTGGACGTGGGCGGCGAGTGGCTGGACAGCGCGGCCATCGCCGACATCCTGGCCGGGGTGTACAAGCAGGAGAACCCGGACCTGGTGATCATGGGCAAGCAGTCCGTGGACACCGACAACAACCAGGCCGGCCAGATGCTGGCGGCCAAGCTGGGCATCCCCCAGGCCTGCTTCGCGTACAAGGTGGAGCTCCAGGACGGCAAGGCCGTGGTGCAGCGCGAGATCGACGGCGGGCTCGAGGTGAAGGAGATCGGCCTGCCCGCGGTGGTCACGGCCGACCTGCGGCTCAACCAGCCCCGGTACGCGAGCCTGCCGGCCATCATGAAGGCCAAGAAGAAAGAGGTGCGCAAGGTCACCCCGGCCGACCTGGGCGTGGAGCCCAAGAACCGCACCCGCGTGCTCAGCCTGGCCGAGCCGCCGCCGCGCAAGGCCGGGCAGAAGGTGGCGAGCGTGGACGAGCTGGTGGACAAGTTGGTCAACGAGGCCAAGGTCCTGTAAACCCCGGGGACGGCGGATCCCGGTTCGTTAAGGAAAGGAGAGATGGATCATGGCGATCCTGCTTGTGGGTGAGATGAGGGAAGGCGAGGTGCGGCACGCCACGTTTCCGGCGGCCACCGCGGCCAAGGAGCTGGCGGGGCTCCTGGGCACGGACTTCGACATCGTGCTCCTGGGCAAGGGCGCCCAGGCCGGCGCGGACCAGGTGAAGGGCCTGGGGGCCCAGAACGTGTGGTGGAGCGAGGCCGACGCCGTGGCCGACTACACGGCCGAGGCCCACGCTCAGGCCCTGGCCGATCTCGTGAAGGACAAGGGGTACACTGCGGTGCTCACCCCGGCCACCACCACGGGCAAGGACCTCATGCCCAGGCTCGCGGCGCTCCTGGACGCCGGCATGGTGAGCGACGCCATCGGGTTCGAGAAGGGCGACGACGGCGTGGTCTACCTGCGGCCCATGTACGCCGGAAACGCCGTGGCCCGCGTGGTGATCGACTCGGACGTCCACGTGCTCACGGTGCGGGAGGCCGCGTTCGACGCGGCCGCGCCGGGGGCCGGGGACGCGGCCGTGGCCGAACTGCCGGTCCAGGTGGATGCGGGCAGTCTGAACGCCCGTTTCGTGGAGTACCAGCTCACCAAGTCCGAGCGGCCCGAGCTCACCGAGGCCAAGGTGGTGGTGTCGGCCGGCCGGGGCGTGAAGGACGCGGACGGCGTGAAGCTCATCGAGCAGCTGGCCGACCTTTTGGGCGCCGCCCTGGGGGCGAGCCGCGCCGTGGTGGACGAGGGGCTCCTGCCCAACGACCTCCAGGTGGGCCAGACCGGAAAGATCGTGGCCCCGGACCTGTACATCGCCTGCGGCATCAGCGGGGCCATCCAGCACGTGGCCGGCATGAAGGACTCGAAGGTCATCGTGGCCATCAACAAGGACGAGGAGGCCCCCATCTTCGAGGTGGCCGACTACGGCCTGGTGGACGACCTGTTCAAGGCCGTGCCCAAGCTCATCGAGAAGATCAAGGAGGCCAAGGCCTCCTGAGACGGGTGGCGCCCTCCGCCGGCGGGTCCGGCCGCCGGCGGAGGGCGGGGTTGAGAGCGCCCAGGGGGGCGGTGGCTGACGGGTGGAGGAACCCGAGCAGGAAGGTTCGACCATGCTGAACGCACTGGACTTTGCGCTTGTCCTTGCGGTGCTGGCCGTGCTGGCCGGGGGCCTGGCCTACAAGGCCCGGCGGATCGCGCTGGGGGCCCCGGAGGACCGCTCCGGGGACCTGCGGGAGCGCATGGGACGGCTCTGCCGGGCGGTGTGGGCACATGCCCGCATCCTGAAGGACCGGCCGGAGGGCCGCCACCACCTGTTCCTGTTCTATGCCTTTGCCGTGCCGCTGACGGTGATCCTGGTGGTGCAGGTGGCGTTCCGGCTGCCGGCCGTGCTGGCCTTCCCGGCGGCCTTCGTGCTCGACGTGGTGGGCTGCCTGGGCCTGTACGGCACCTGGCGGCTGTACGCCCGGCGGTACGCCGAGCGGCCCGACCGCCTGGACAACCGGCCCGAGGACCGCTGGGCGCTGGTGCTGCTCCTCCTGATCTTCGTCACCGGCTTCCTCACCGAGGGGCTCCGGGTGTCGGTGATGGGCGGTTGGGCCGGTCTGGCCAACCCGGTGGGGTTCGTGCTCAGCCTGCCCCTATCGCTGCTGCCCGAGCCGTGGCGGGTGGTGCTCGTGAAGGTGCTGTGGCGCACCCACCTGCTGCTCGTGCTGTTCGTGCTCGCGAGCCTTCCGTTCGGCAAGTTCGCCCACATTCCCTTCGGCGTCGCGAACATCTTCTTCCAGAACCTGGGGCCCAAGGGCGCGTTCCGTCCGGTGGACATCGAGAACGCCGAGGTCTACGGCGTGGGCCAGGTGGAGCACTTCACCTGGAAGCAGCTCCTGGACCTGGAGGCGTGCGTTCGGTGCGGCCGGTGCCAGGCCCGCTGCCCGGCCTACAACACGGGCAAGACCCTGAGCCCCAAGAAGGTGATCCAGGACCTCCGGGCCCACTGGATCGCCAAGGCGCCATACGTTCGAAAAGGCCAGGCCGAGGCGTTCGAGGAGCCCATGATCGACGGCTCCGGGGTCACCCAGGACGACATCTGGTCCTGCACCACGTGCCGGCACTGCATGGAGTCGTGCCCGATGATGATCGAGCACGTGGACAAGATCGTGGACATGCGCCGGTACCTGGTGCTCATGGAGGGGCAGATGCCGCAGGAACTGGTGACCCTCAACAAGAACCTGGAAAACAACTTCAACCCCTGGGGCGTGGGCTGGTCGGGCCGGAACGACTGGATGAAGCGCCGCCGGGTGGACGTGCGCATCCTCACCGAGGAGGAAGATCCGCGGTTCGACGTGCTCCTTTGGGTGGGATGCGCCGGCGCGTACGACGACCGGTACCAGCGGGTGGTGGCGTCGGTGTGCCGCCTGCTGGACCGGGCGGGGGTGTCGTTCGGCGTGCTGGGCACCCAGGAGAAGTGCTGCGGCGACCCGGCCCGGGCCACGGGCAACGAGTACCTGTACCAGACGCTCGTGGCCGAGAACATCGCGGCCATGGACGCCCTGGGCGTGAAGAAGATCCTGGCCACCTGCCCCCACTGCCTCAAGACCCTGAGCAAGGAGTACCCCCAGTTCGGCGGGAACTACGAGGTGGTGCACCACAGCGCGTTCCTGCTGGAACTCCTGGCCCGGGGGCAGCTCAAGCCGGTTCGTCCGGTCGAGGCCCGGGTCACCCTCCACGACTCGTGCTACCTCTCCCGGTACGCGGACATGGTGGAGGAGCCCCGGGCGCTCCTGCGGGCGGTGGAGGGGGTGGAACTCGTGGAGATGCCCCGCTCCCGCGAGGAGAACTTCTGCTGCGGCGCGGGCGGCGGGCGGATGTGGATGGAGGAGGAAGGCACCCGCATCAACAACGTGCGGGCGGAGGAGGCCCTGGGCACCGGCGCCGGCGTGATCGGCTCGGCCTGCCCCTTCTGCCTCACCATGCTCACCGACGGCGTGAAGGCCCACAAGCGGGAGGAGGAGGTGCAGGTGCTGGACCTCGCCGAGATCCTGGAACGGGCCACGGCCTGAGGGCGCGGGAGGAAGGCCGATGAGACGCGTTGCTGCACTCGTGGCGGTGGTGCTGGCGGCCGGGTGGGCGGGAACGGCCCGGCCCGCGGAGATGGCCCCCGGCTTCCGCCCGCCTGAGAAGCGGATCGAGAAGCCCTACACGGACGACAAGTGCCTGGACAAGTGCCACGGGGTACCGGGGTTCGCCGCCGGGGACGAGACCGGCCGGCTCCGGGACCTGTACGTGGACCCGGCCGGGTTCGTGCAGTCGGTGCACGCGCGCAAGGGCATCGAGTGCGTGGACTGCCACGTGGACGCCGACCCCAACTTCCATCCCCGCACGGGGTACCCGAACGTGGACTGCCGGGCGTGCCACGCGGCCAGGCCCCCGGCCGATGCTTACCCGCCCCACGCCCTGGCCCGGCTCAAGGCCAAGGGGATCAAACGCCCGCCCGAGGAGGCCCGCAAGGCCGAGGGCTGGATGAAGACCCGGCACGGCGAGGCGTGGGCCGGAGGCAAGGAGAACGCCCCGTTCTGCCGCGACTGCCACACGGCCCACCGGGTGTTCCCGGCCGAGGACGCGCGGTCTTCGGTGAACCGGGCGCGGCTGAAGGAGACCTGCGGCCGGTGCCACCGCGAGCAGGTGGAGGCCGGAAGGCCCGGCGCGCTGCTCGCCCGGTTCCGGATCGGAGGCCACGGAAAGGGCGACCTTTCGACCCGGTACGACGTGTCCGAGTGCGTATCGTGTCACCAGGGCGAGGCAGCCCACGGCGAGCGCACGGTCACCGGCCAGGCCTGCCCGAAGTGCCACCGGCCCGAAGCGGCCGGGAAGGCCGGGCTGGCCACC
>CAZBGL010000067.1:0-9796 GCA_964491375.1 uncultured Thermodesulfobacteriota bacterium
CTCCACCTTGCCGTGGTAGCTTTCCTCGTAGGTGCGCACCGCGATCGTAGGGACCCCGTTCCGTCGCATGAGATCCTCGTCCGCGTGGCACCGGTGGCACGTCTCGGTGTGGAACACCCGGTACTCGTGTGTGGTGGGGTCGCCGAGTTCCTCGATCCGGTGCAGCCCGTGGCAGTCGTGGCAGGCGGCGGAGTCGTCGTTTCCTCGGGCCACGGCCACCCCGTGCACGCTCTCGGCGTAGGCCTCGGCGTCGTGGCAAACCGAGCACACCTCCACCACCCGCTGTTTGGCGCCGTCCCACTTTGTGATCGCATGCACATCTGCGTGACAGTCCGCACAGCGCACGTCGTTCATCATGTGCACCGAGGCGAAGTGCTCCCTTCCCTCGTTTGGATGGCACCGGTGACAGGTCTCCACCTTGTTCTGGGTCTGGGATCCGCACTCTTCGTGCACTTCCAGGTCCACCACGTCGTAGTGGCAGCTGTTGCAGGCGTTCCGCCCGTGGGCCGAATGGGCATAGGCCTCGTAGTCGATCTCGTCGTGGCACTCGATGCACTGGCTGTCGTCGATGGAACCGGAGGCCGCGCCAGGTAGAATGACTTGAGAGGCGACGCACACAACACAGACCGCGAAGTGGACGAGGACACGACGGAGCTGGACCGAAAACGGCATGTCTTCCTCCTCCCCGAAAAGCAAACTTGATGGAGCTAATGGATATATCCCATCAACCAAAACCCATCTCTTTTGTGTATCGTGGTCCTCACCTCCTTTCCACCAGAAGTTCAATATTTCACAAGCACAGAAAAACATACGAACGGATCCATGTCAAGATGTTGTGGCCCTGCAAAGATCTTTTTGGTCGATCGAAATACACCGAAACGATTCGAAACAAATGAAACGCTGGGGGAGCCGCTGCCCTCAACGCCCACGCAGATCGAGGAGTCCGCCCAACCTGGCCCGTCCTTCCTCTCCGCCCGGTCGGAGAAAGGGACCCGGACGGGAAAGGGCAGGGGAGGGTCGCCGAACCCAGGGGCCTCACCCCGTGCGGGGGAGCACGATCCGGAAGGTGGCTCCCTGTCCGGGTTCGGAGGAGAGCTCGATCCGGCCCCCGTGGTCTTCCACGATCGTGTGGGCGATGGACAGGCCCAGCCCCGATCCGCCCGGCCGCAGGGTGTAGAACGGTTCAAAGATCCTGTCGTGCTCTTCCGGCGGGATCCCAGAGCCGGTATCCGACACGGACACGGTGACCCGGCCGGGCTCGCTGGTTACCTCCACCCGTAGGGTGCCCCCCTGGGGCATGGCCTGGAGGGCGTTCAGGTACAGGTTCAGAAGGGCCTGTTTGAGCTTCTCGGGAGCCCCCATGACCAGGGCGTCCGCTTCCCGAACGGCACGTTCCACGCGCACGTCCTGGTTCCGGGCCGTCTTCTGGACCAGGAACAGGCTGCCCTCCACGATCTCGGCGATCCGGCAGGGACGTTTGGGGGCGGCGTCCACACGGGCGTACTCCAGCAGTTCCTGCACGATTCCCTCCAGCCGCTCGATCTCTCCCAGGGCGCGGGCGGCCAGATCCCGGTCGGCCGGGTCCCGGAGGCGATCGTGGAGGTCGTCCAGGAGGAGGGCGACCCCGGTCAAGGGATTCCGGATCTCGTGGGCCACGCCGGCGGCCATCCGGCCCAGGGAGGCCAGCCGGTCCATGCGCTCCAGGGTGCGGCGAACCATGCGTTCAGCGGTCACGTCCCGGAACTGGAGGATCAGACCCTCACCGGCCGGGCCCGGTCCGAATCGGCTGGGTACCCACACGAACTCGCGCAGGCCGTCCCGCTCCACCGCGAACTCCCTGGGTTCGGCGGCACCGCCCCGGAGCATTCCCTCCACCCATCCGCGAACCTCCGGGGGCAGGCCCAGGGCCTCGAGGGGTTTCCCCTCCAACGGCCCGTCCCCCAGCCCCAGGGCCCGCCGGGCATAGGGGTTGACGGAACGGATCCTGCCCCGCCCGTCCAGGGTCACGAGCCCGCTGGCCAGGTGGTCGATCACCGTCTCCACGAACGCGCGCGCCCGCTGGGTCTCCTCGTAGAGGCGGGCCCGCTCCACCGCGCGGGCGGCCTGGCCGGCCACGATCTGAAGCGGGCCCAGCAGGTGCTCCGGCACGGGACGCCCGGAATGGGCGTTGTCCGCAGCCAGCACGCCCACCACCCGGTCCCGTATCCTCATGGGCACGTATACGAAGCTGGTGGTGCCCGCCGTTTCGGCGATCCGGCGATCCAGAGGGGTCAGGCCGGGGGTGGAGTCCACGTGGGACACGTACGCGAGCCTTCCCGTGCGCACGACCCGAACGGGGAGGCAGTCGTGCCGGCCGATCACGAAAGGTCTTTGGTGAATGCGGACCTCCTCGGCCGGGTCAAACCCGGCCACGCCCGCGGCCCGGAGCAGATCCCCCCGCTCCCGGTCCAGCAGGTACAACACCGCCCGGTCGAACCCCAGGCCGTGCACACAGGTGTGGAGGATGATCCGCAGGGCCGCCTCCCGGTCGAACGTGGTCCCCAGAAACTCGCTGATGGACTGGATGTGGTTCAGGATCCGGAGTTGTTCCTCCAGGCGCGCTGCCGTGGCCTGGGCCCGGTCCCGGGAGAGGCGGAGTTCCTCCAGGGTCTGGCGAAGGCGTGCCTCCTTTTCCCCCAGGAGCCGGGCCATCCGGTTGAGGTCTCCGGCCAACCCGGCCAGTTCGTCCGACCCCCGGACCCGCACCCGGGCGTCGAGGTCCCCGCCCGCGATGCGGCGTGCCATGAACGCCATGGTCCGCACCGGGCCCGATATGGCCCGGGAGGTAACCAGGGAGGCCGCGACCACCAGGAGGCCCAGCACCCAGGCCAGCAGCAGGCCCGTGCGCAGGGTCTGTCGGGAAGCGTCCTGGATGGCCCTCGCCGTCTGGGCGGCCGCCCGGTGGAACGCCTCGGTCCGCGCGCCGATGGTGACCCCCCCGAACACCCCGTACCGCCGGTACGGGCCGTGGGAGAACGGGATGGGCGCGTAGGCCATGACCTTGTCGATGCCCGCCACGTTGAACGTCCGGGTGACCCCGGAGCGGCCGGCGCGGACCTCCCGGGCCACCAGCGGGTAGTTGGGGTGCACGAACCCGGCCCGGTCGAGGTTGAACGGGATTCTGCCCTCCCGGATGGCCTCGGGAGACGAGCGTTCCGTGTACGGCGGCACCCACCGGCCGTCCGGGCCCAGGCCCCGTATGTCCCAGAACTTGGGATGGGCGATGATCCATCCCTCGTCGTCGAACAAGAAGGCGTAGTTGCCCGACAGGTACGACGGGAACACGACGCGCTCGGCGCTCAGGGGTTGGACGTGCTGGCTAAACTCCATCAGGTGGCGGTGATCCAGGGCGAGCACGACCACGCCCTGGACGCGGTCACCCTCGCGCACCGCCAAGGCGAACCGGATGATGCCGCGGTATTCCTTGCCGCCCACGGCCTCCTCCACCGTACGTGCGCCGGCCAGTTGCTCGGGTTTGGACACGTGCCACCCGGTGACGTGGCCCACGTAGGGTTCGCCCGGTGGCATCTCCAGGGCCCGCACGAAGTAGTCCTCCACACCATAGGTCGTGCCCTCGGGCCGGGAGACGTCCCGGAGACGCCATGCCGGCACGGGGCCGTCCGGTTCGATCCGGAAACGCTCCCGGCCGTCCGGGCCCACCCAAGCGGCCTCCGCATACAGGGGGGCCCGGAACCGTGCCTCCAACACGCGGCCGCCGGATGACCGCTGCCGGCGCCACAGCTCGCCGGTGCGCTCCCGCACAAACGCCTCGAACACCTGGGGGGTTTTGGGGAGGGTGGCCAGGAGCCTCAGGTCCTGCACCCTCTCCTCGAGAAACCGGGCGATCTGCTCGGCCAGGCCCAGGGCCTGGAGTTCCAGCCCCTGGCTGGACTTCTCGTCCAGGGCCTGTGTGGCCCGTTCCACGGCCTCCTCACCCACACGGGCGATCCGGCGCGAGGCGTCCACCCCGAACCAGACCAGGGGAGGGAGGCTGAGCAACAGGAACCACAGGAGCAGTTTGGCGAACAGGGTGAGGCGCACGGGATCCCCCTGGGCGACACGGGCGTCCGGGTTCCCATGAGCATAGCGGATCCCGCGACCGCCTCACAGGGTGGCCTGCGGCACGGGGGATCGGGACCGGGTCCATTGACAAACGTTCCGCATAGTGGTATGAGACCCGGACTTTCCGGCCGGGTGCCGGGAGAATCCGACCAGAGAGGAGGTGGATCGCTCTTGGCGAGAGAACGCGCGCAGGGCCCGGAGGCGGATTTCGAGCGGGAGATCCGCAAGCTCAAGAAGGACTTCCAGAAGAACGTGCTTCCGGCCGTGAAGCGCCACTCGTTCTACCTGAGCAAGAGCGAGATGCGGCGCATCAAGGAGCGCAAGGCCGCCCGGCGCCGCCGGCGCCAGCTCCGCAAGCTCCAGCGGCTGGGCAGGGTTTGATCCCGACAGACCGGTCACCCCCCGTCCCCGGGGGGTGACGCTTTCTTGATTCACCCCTCTGTTTCCGCTACTGTTCGCCCTCCAACCCCTTTTCTCTGCGTGTGAGGTCGTATCGGGTTCATGCCCCAGTCGGTCATCGGGCTACAGATCCGGCCCGGCCGCGCGGTGGCGGTGCGGGTGCGGGGCGGATGGCGAGGCGCGGTCGTGGAGGCCGTGATCTCGCCCGGCCCCTCGCCGGACGACGCGGCAGAGGGCGGCGGCTCGCCCCCCCTGCCGGATCTGCCGGCCGGCCCGGTGGTGACGGGACTCCCGGCGGACCGTTTGTTCGGGCGAACCGTGGAGGTCCCGTTCCGCGATCGTTCCAAGGCCGCCCAGGCCGCCCCCCTCGAGGCCGAGGACACCCTCCCGGTGGCGTTGGAGGATCTGGTCTACGACGTCCACGTGCTCGAACGCACCCCCACGGGATGCCGGGTGGTTTTGGCTGCGGCCCTCCGCCGCCACGCCGACGCCCTGATGGGCGTGTTGGAAGGGGCGGGGATACGGCCCGCAGCCCTCGACGCCGAGCCGTTCGCCCTGGCCAACGTGGCCCATGCGGCCGGGGTGGCGCCCTGCGTGGTGTGCGACCTTTCGCCAGACCTGGTCCAAGCGGTGTGGGTGGGGCCTTCGGGGCCTGTGCGGTTCCAGGCCCTGAGCGCGGCCGGCGCCGGGGCTGACGTGCTGGACGAACTGGCCCGCCTGCTCGACGTGTATCCCCCTGCGGCCCAGGGGAGGGGGCGGCTGTTCCTGGCCGGTGCGTCCGCCCACGAGGTGGACGCAGAGGTGTGGGAGGCGCGCCTCGGCACGGCGGTGGCCCTCCTTCCCTTCCCCCCGGGGCTGACCGGCCCCAGGGGAGCCCCGGACCCGCCCTGGCCAGCGTGGGCCGTCCCCCTGGGTTTCGGCCTGAGGGAGGTGCGACGGCGCACGCCGGCCCGCCTGAACCTGCTCGTCGGTCCCCATGGCGCCGCCGGGGAGTGGGCCTGGAAGCCGCTGGCTGTGCGCGTGGCGATCTACGGCGTGATCTGCCTGGCCCTGTGGGGGGCTGGGGTGGCGGCCCGGCTCGCCTACCTGCGCACCCAGTACGACCACCTCCGCTCCGCTGTGCGGCAGGTGTTCCGGGAAACCCTTCCGGACGTCACCCATGTGGTGAGCGAGGTGGACCAGATGCGCGCCCGCGTCCAGGCCCTGGAGGAGAGGGCCCGAAGCCTGGGGAGCCTGGTGGATCGGGAGGTCTCGCCCCTGCGGATCCTGCGGGAGATCTCGGCTCGCATCCCCAAGGACCTGGAGGTGGAGTTCCGGGACTTCCAGGTGGAGGAGGGGCGGGTGCGGATCGAAGGCGTGACCACCAGCTTCGACGCCATCGACCGGATCAAGGCCGAGTTGGCCACCTATCCCCGGTTTGCCGAGGTGGCGGTGAGCGACGCCAAGACCATGGCCGAGAAGGAAAAGGTGTTGTTCAAGCTGGCTGTGGCCTTGGGGAAGGAGCCCTAGGTCGTGCGGCTATCGGCGCGGGAGAAGTTCACGGTGGCCACGGGGGGGCTCGTTCTGCTGGGGATGGCCTTCTGGCTGGGGGTCTGGGAGCCGGTCCAGGCACGGCTGGACCTGTGGCAGCGCCGGGTGGACGCCAAACGGGCCGAGTACCGGCAGGTCAAGGACCTTGCCGCCCGCTTCGCCCGGCTCCGTTCCCGGATCGAGCGCATCGAGTCCCACCTGCGGAGGAGCCGGAACTTCTCCATCCTGTCCTATCTGGAGAACCTGGCCAAGCGCCAGGGCCTGCAGGAGCACATCGTGCAGATGAAACCCAAGGGCGGGGGGCTCACGCGCTACTACCGGGAGACGGCCGTCGAGATCAAGATGGAGAAGGTCCGCCTGAAGGACCTGGTCCGCTACCTCTTTCAGGTGGAAAACAGCCCGGAACTGCTGCGGATCAAACAACTGCGGATCCACCCCCGGTTCGATGATCCCAACCTGCTGGACGTGCGGTTTCAAGTGGCGGCGTACGAGCTGGTCGAGGGAAGGTGACGGTGGCGCAGACCGCAACAGGGCGCCGGTGGTGGGCGATCCCGGGATACGCCGCGTTCTTCGTGGCGGCGTTCGCGTTTTTCCTGTGGCGGGAGCTCCCGTACCCGGAGATCGCCCGTTCGCTGGAGAACCGCCTGCGGGCCCGGGGAACGGAGGTGAGCATCCGCGGGCTCGGGCCGGGCGGGTTTCCCGGGGTTCGGGCCGAGCGGGTCCGGGTGAAGGTCCCGGGCGCGGGGGACGCGGTTCTGGAGTTCACCGACGTGGGGGTGAGGGCGGCCCTGGGATCCCTGGTGCGCGCACGCCCGGAGGTGGAAGTGAAGGCTCGGGCCCTGGGCGGGACGGTGAGGGTGTGGATCCACGCCGGAGACCGGGTGGATGTGCGGGCCGAGTGGTCGGAGTGCGACCTGGGACGTCTGCCCCTTCCCCGGGACCTGGCGGGGCTCGCCCTGGCGGGCAGCACCGACGGCCACTTGGAGGTGGCCGACGTGCGCGCTCCCCCGGCCCGGGCCGAGGGCCGGGCGGAGGTGCGCCTCCGGGACCTCCGGATCGGCCCGGGCAAGGTGAAGGGCGTTCCGGTTCCCGGCCTGGCCCTGGGGGACGGGGTGATTCGGATCAAGGCGTCGCGGGGGCGGGTGAATGTCGAGGAGGCGCGGCTCGAAGGGGGCGACGTGGGGGTGGTGCTGAGCAACGCCACCGTGGCCCTTCGGCAGCCCCTGTCGCGCAGCCTGGTGAACGGGCTCTTGGCGGTGAGCCCCAACGAGAAGGCCCGAAGGGACCTGGCGCTCCTCTTTGCGCTCTTCCCCGGGGGGCCGGGCTCGGACGGGAGGTATACGGCCCGGGTCCGGGGGAGCCTGGGACGGCTGCGGCTGGTGAGGCGGTGAGGCGGGCGCCGGGCCTGCCGGAGTGGCCTGGGGAGGACAGGAGCATGGGACGACCGGACTTTGAAAAGGCGGGGGGGCTCGTGCCCGCCGTGGTCCAGGACGCGGACACCGGCGAGGTGCTCATGCTGGCGTACATGGACGAGGAGGCGTACCGGCGGACCCTGGAAACGGGAAAGGCCTGGTATTACAGTCGTTCGCGCAATCGCCACTGGATGAAGGGCGAAAGCTCGGGCCACGTGCAGGAGGTCCGAGAGGTGCGCGTGGACTGCGATGCCGACGCCGTCTTGCTCAAGGTCCGCCAGGTGGGCGGAGCGGCGTGCCACACCGGGTACCGGAGCTGTTTCTACCGGCGGGTCGAGGGCGGCCGCTGGGTGGAGGACGGGCGCCGGGTGTTCGACCCGGCGGAGGTGTACGGCCGATGAGCGCGCTGAAGCTGGGCATTCCCAAGGGGAGCCTGGAGGACGCCACCGTGGAGCTGTTCCGGCGGGCCGGGTGGCGCATTCGTCGCTCCTCCCGGAACTACTTTCCCAGCGTGGACGATCCGGATCTGCGCCTTTCGCTGGTGCGGGCCCAGGAGATGAGCCGGTACGTGGAGGAGGGGGTGTTGGACGCAGGGCTCACCGGCAAGGACTGGATCCTGGAGAACGGGTCCGATGTGGTGACCGTCTGCGACCTGGTGTACTCCAAGGCCTCCACGAACCCGGCGCGGTGGGTGCTGGTGGTGCCGGGTGACAGCCCGGTCCGGCGGCCCGAGGACCTGCGGGGCAAGAAGATCGCCACGGAGCTCGTGAACTTCACCCGCCGCTACTTTGCGGAGCGGGGGATCGACGTGACCGTGGAGTTCTCGTGGGGCGCCACCGAGGCCAAGGTCGTTGAGGGCCTGTGCGACGCCATCGTGGAGGTGACGGAGACCGGCTCCACGATCCGGGCCCACGGCCTGCGGATCGTGGAGACCCTGCTCGTCACGAACACGCAGCTCATCGCCAACCGGCACGCGTGGGCCGATCCGGCCAAACGCGAGAAGATCGAACAGATCAGCCGGCTCCTCCAGGGCGCCCTACGGGCGGACGGCATGGTGGGGCTCAAGATGAACGTGCCCGGCCACCGTTTGGAGGACGTGATCGAGATCCTGCCGAGCCTCCAGGCCCCCACCGTGGCCCACCTCTACCACTCGGACTGGCTCAGCGTGGAGGCTGTGGTGGAGGAGCGGGTGGTGCGGGAGATCATCCCGCGGCTACTCAAGGCCGGAGCCACCGGGATCATCGAGTATCCCCTCAACAAGGTTCTCTGAACCGGCCCCCCCCAGGGCCGGATCGCTCCCCCGTCTCCGGGCCTCCCATCCGGAGACCTTCTGGAGACCCACGCAACGACGCCCCGGCCGCCACCCGGGCGCTCGCTGTAGGGGCGGGCTTTCCGCCGGCGCCCCTTGGCCGGCACCTGGGATGCGGCCCGGGGCTCGTCTCCGCTCGCGTGCACGAACGGCGGGCTCGGGAGGCGGCGGCATCTGGCCTTCCGGCCGCTCGGGCGGCCCCGGGCGGCGTGGCCACGAGTCGCGTTGCGACCGTGGCGATCGTTGCGCGAGACGAAACGAACGCCCGTTGCGCCGTGGCGAGGGGGGAGGGATCGGGCGAAGCGGCCGGTGGCACACCGTGCCGGCCGGCGTCTCCGGGCCGGCTAACGGGATTCCAGATATCCCACGGCCACCGCGGTGAACGTTACGGACGTTGCCCCCCGGGGGGCCGTGACCTCGAGGACGAACGTCCCCGACAGGGGCACCGGTGCGGGGACGGCCGTTGCGGCTCCGGCCCGGGAGTCCAGGAGGGCGACGGGAACACCCCGTTCCGGCGCTCCGGCCACGTAACCGGCTATGGCTCCCGGGTCCGCCAGGACGCGCACCCGGAGGGGGGTGGCTTCCCGCGCGTCCAGCACGAGCCCGGTGAGCCGGAACACCGTGCCCTGGGGGGCCGAAAAGACCCGCCGCGCCCGGTTCTGCCGGGATCCCAGCGCGCCCCTCAGGGCGAACGCGGCGAACCGGGGGGCGGGCGGAGCCGGTGGAGGCGCGGGCGGATTTGTGACCACCACGCGCACGGGCGTGCGGTCATCCACCGTGACCGTGCCCTCCACCCGGAGGGGCTGGGGGAGCTCCGGCGCGGGGTTCACTACCTCCACGGCCAAAGGGGCAGGGGTCCGGATCCGGACCTCTCCCTCCACCGGCACCGGGCCGTCCAGGGTGCCGCCCGTCACCCTCACCTCCTGCACCTCGGGAAGGTTGGTCACCTCCACCCGGCCCTCCACCGGGCGGGTGAGGTGGACCGGGGTGGAGGCGGGTTCGGCGGGTTGCCGGATCAGATACTCCTGGGCCACAGCTGGCACCG
>CAZBGL010000068.1:0-69067 GCA_964491375.1 uncultured Thermodesulfobacteriota bacterium
AACACGATGAACGGGGCGTGGCCGCCGAGTTCCAGGGAGATGCGCTTGAGGCCGGCTCCGGCCTCCCGGGCCAGATGCCGGCCCACCTCGGTGCTGCCGGTGAAGGTGATCTTGCGCACGCGGGCGTCGTCCAGGAACACCCGAGCCACGGGCACGGGGTCGCGCGCCGTGACCAGGTTCACCACGCCGGGGGGCACCCCGGCCTCTTCCAGGATGCGGAACACCTCCACGGCGCACAGCGGCGTCTGCTCGGCCGGCTTGAGCACCACCGTGCAGCCCGCGGCCAGGGCCGGGGCCACCTTCCGCGTGATCATCGACACGGGATAGTTCCACGGGGTGATGGCCGCCGCCACTCCCACGGGCTGGTGGAGCACGAAGAACCGCTGGTCCCCCCGGGGAGCCGGGATCGTCTCACCGTAGACGCGCTTGGCCTCCTCGCCGAACCACAGCAAGAAGTCCGCGCCGTAGCGGACCTCGTTTCGGGCGGCCCGCAGGGGTTTCCCCTGCTCCCGGGTCATGAGCCGGGCCAGGTCCTCGGCCCGATCCGTCATGATCCGGTGTGCCCGAAGCAGGATCCGGGAACGCTCGTACGCCGTGAGCGCGGCCCAGGGCTCGAACGCCCGGGCGGCCGCGTCCACCGCCTCGGCCGCCTCCCGGCCGTCGCCGTCCGCCACCTCGCCGATGACCTCGCCCGTGGCCGGGTCGTGAACCGGGAACGTACCCCGGCTCCCCCGGTCCCGCCACACGCCGTCGACGTACATCCGGCCACCTCCCCTCATACCCCGGAAAGAGCACCCGCCCGGAACGCCTCCAGGTACCCCATGCAGTAGGGGTCGCGCCCGGCCAGAGCCTCGGCCGCCCGTATGCCCGCCATCATCCGCCGGTCCAGGGGGTTGACGATCATGGCGTCCAGCCCACGGGCCACGGCCATGACCGCAAAGGTCTGGTTCACGAGCCTGCGCTCGGGCAGCCCGTACGAAACGTTGGACAATCCGCAGATTACGTGGACCTCGGGGATCTCGGCCCGGATGCCGGCCACCGCGTCCAGGAAGGCGGCACCGAACTCGTGGTTCGTGGAGATGGGCTGCACCAGGGGGTCCACGTAGATGTTGTCGGCCTTGACGTTGCGCTGCACGAGCCGGTCCACCAGTTCGTGGGCGATCTTGAGACGCGCCTGGGCGGTTTCGGGCATGCCCTCGTCGGACATGCACAGGGCCACCACGCGGATGTCCGTGCCCGCGATCAGCCCGATCAACCGGTCGAACCGCTCCTTCTCCAGGCTGATGGAGTTCACCATGGGGGTCCCCCGGTGGACCTGGAGGGCCGCCTCCACGGCCGAGGGGGCCGGGCTATCGATGCAGCACGGTGCGTCCACGGCCTGCTGCACGGTTTCCACGAGCCACGTGAGGTAGTCGGCTTCCTCCTTCACGAACACCCCGGCGTTCACGTCGATGTAGTCTGCGCCGGCCTCCCGTTGGTCCCGGGCCACCTTCTGGATCTCCTCGGTCCGTTTCTCCTGAATGGCCCCCTGGATAGCCGGGCGGCTCGCGTTGATCAGTTCGCCTACGATGAGCATGTGGGGAATCCTCCTCGTCTCGTGGAGTTGAGCGGTTCCAGGGGTTCGTGGTCACCCCGCCACCAGCCGGCGGGCCAGTTGGACCGCGCCGGGGGCGTCGTCGCTGTACCCGTCGGCGCCGATCTCCGAGGCGAACTTGGGCGTGACCGGCGCGCCGCCCACCATGGTCCGGCACGTGAGCCCGGCTTCTCGCAGGGCCTGGATCGTCCGCTCCATGTTCGGCATGGTCGTGGTGAGAAGGGCCGACATGCACACCACCTGGGCGGCGTTCTCCCGGGCGGCCTGGACGAAGGCCTCGGGTTTCACGTCCACGCCCAGGTTGACCACCCGGAATCCGGCGCCCTCGAGCATCATGGCCACCAGGTTCTTGCCGATGTCGTGTAAGTCGCCCTGGACCGTGCCGATGACCACCGTGCCCATGGGCTGGGCCTCCGCTCTGGCCAGGGCGGGTCGGAGCTCCTCCAGTCCCACCTTGACGGTCCGGGCCGCCATCAGAAGTTCTGGAACGAACGCCTCGCCCCGGCTGAAGCGCTGGCCCAGGTCGTCCAGGGGAGCGATCAGGCCCTCCTGGAGCACCTGCTCCACCGGAACGCCCTCGTCCAGGGCCTGCCGGATGAGTCCGGGCAGGCGGTCCATCTTGTAGGCGAGCACCGCGTCGAAGATCTCCTGAACCTTCATGTGACGCTCCTTTTCGTTCAATGGAGAATCCGCTAGCGTCCGCGCAGGAATGCACATTTTGTTCCGGGTTGGAGGCCCTGACCAAGCCGGGCGGGATTTCCGTATGGGACCAAAGTGGGAGGAGGGGGTGGGGAAATCTCCCCTCCCAGTGGAGGCGGCGCCCCTGAACCAACGTGCCGGGGCCCCACTTGGGGGTATCGTGGGTGCGGTAGCAGCCGGAACCGGGGCGTTCCGGGACGGGCGGGGTATCGCTGGGTGAAGATTCGGTGGGAGTTTCTTCAGCAGGTGCGACGTCGTCTGGGGGGGCACTAGCCGAAAGCGGTTGGCCGTTGGCCGGCCGCCCCTCCGGGGCCCCTCCCGGCTCTGGCGGCGTTGCCATGCGTTCCGTTGAGGTCGTAGCGTGAAACGAAAGGTCCCCCGGTGCGCCGTGGCGAGAGGGCGGGGGACCCGGGGCCGAGGCCGCGCAGGGGCCGGCAGACCAGGTACCGGCGACTCCGCCTCCCTTGGACTTCTACACGAGGCCACGGGGGAGACTCGACCGACTGCGGCCACCCTGGGAGACTTCCCCCGGTCGCGGTTCACTTCCGCAGTCCCAGTCGGCGGGCGTGGTAGCGGAAGGTGGACCGGTCGATCCGGAGCAGCCGGGCCGCCCGGGAGAGGTTCCCCCCGGCCTCTTCCAGGGCGCGGGTGAGGAGGTCTCGGGTCAGCGCGTCGTGGGCCTCGGAGAAAGAGGGCAGGGGGCCCCCGGAACCCGCGGTCTCCCGCGCGGCCCCGCGGATCTCGGGAGGAAGGTGGCGCAGATCGATCCGCTCGGTCACATCTTCGAGCAGGAGAATGCGCTCGGCCGTGTTGCGCAGCTCCCGCACGTTGCCCGGCCAGGGATGTGCCCGGAGGGCCTCCAGCACATCCGGGCCGATCCGCGGGGGCTTGCGGCCGAGGGAGGCGGCGGTCTTCCGGACGAACAACTCGAACAGGGGGCCGATGTCCTCGGGCCGCTCCCGCAGGGGCGGCACGTGGATGGGGACGACCCGGAGCCGGTAGTAGAGGTCGGCCCGGAACCGGCCGGCCTCCACCTCGGCCTCGAGGTCGCGGTTCGTCATGGCCACGATGCGCACGTCCACCCTCCGGGTGCGGGCGCTGCCGACCCGGCGCACGCTTCCGTCCTCCAGGAACCGGAGGAGTTTGGCCTGGAGATCCAGGGGAAGCTCCCCCACCTCGTCCAAGAGCAGGGTGCTGCCGTCCGCCTCTTCCAACAGGCCCTTCCGGGCCGCTCCCGCTCCGGTGAACGCGCCCCTTTCGTGACCGAAGAACTCGGACTCGAGCAGGGTGCCCGGCACGGCCGCGCAGTTCACCACGAACACCGGGTTTGCGGCCCGGGGGCTGGCGAAGTGCACGGTGCGGGCCACCACCTCCTTGCCCACCCCGGTCTCGCCGGTGATGAGCACGGTGGCCGAAGGGCTTCGGGCGGCCCGGCGGGCCAGTTCCATGACCTCGGCCATGGCCGGGCTCTTCTGAACCACGTCGCCCGGAGCGAACAGGGCCCGATGGCTCCGCTCGTACTGGCCCACCCTCCGGGCAAGGGCGCTGCTCTCCAGCGCCCGGGCGGCCACCACGCGGAGGTGCTCCAGATCGAAGGGTTTCTCGATGAAGTCGAAGGCGCCCATCTTGACGGCCCGCACCGCGGTCTCCACCGAGCCGTAGGCCGTGATCACCACCACGGGCACCTCGGGAGCCTCCCTGCGTATCCACCCCAGCAGGTCGAGCCCCGCGGTGTCGGGGAGCATGAGATCCTGGATGATGAGGTCCACCGACTGCTTGCGGAGGACGCGACGAGCCGTCGCGCCGTCCCGCGCCAGGAGCACTTCGCGCCCCTCGGCCCGGAACGCCTCCTCCAGGGTCATGCGGATCGATTCCTCGTCGTCCACCACGAGCACGCGGGTCACGGCGAAACCTTTGCGTCAGGGTTTCCCGGTCTTTTTCCTTGCCCCTCCCCTACGCCCCTCCCGCTCTCAGACGTCGGAATCCTGACGACAGAACACAGGGGAATGATGAGCCTGTCCTCTTCCAAGTGACTTCTCGCTCGGAAACCCCAGGGCCGCTGCGACCGTAGGAGCCGCGTCCGCGCCCCGCAGTGGGTCCTTCCGGACCTGTGCGGCTCAAGCAGGCCGGCCCCAACAAGCCCGGGGCCCGGGGCGGAAACGGGCCCCGGGCGACACCCCCCGGGACCACACTCACCTCCCCCTCAGCGCCCCTTCAGCTAGAGCGAGTCCGTGCCCTGCGAACAGGCCGCCCCGCGACCCACCGGAGCCGAATTCTGGACAGGGCCGCGGCCCCCGGGGCCGAGGGAGCTTCCATCAAGTCGATCCCAGGGGGCGCATCACGTTCCCCCTCTCGTTGCCGGGCCCCGCGGGGTCTGAAGCGGCTTCCAAGGGCAGGAACATGTGAAACGCACTCCCTTCGCCGGGCTGGCTCTCGGCCAGGATCACTCCCCCGTGCTGCTCCACGATCCGGTGCACGATGTAGAGCCCCAGGCCGGTGCCGTCGCGCCGGGTCGTGAAGAAGGGGTGGAAGACCTGCTCCAGCACCTCCTCGGGCATGCCCTCGCCGGTGTCTCGCACCGTGAGGCACACGGTCCGCGGGGTCGCGGCCGGGGGTCGGCCGCTGCGCACCCATTCCCAGAGTTGTTCCAGGTCCCGGGCGGAGACCGCCACGGGCCGAGCCGACACCTCCAGTTCGCCGCCTCCGCGCATGGCCTGGGCCGCGTTGAGCATCAGGTTGAGCAGGGCCTGCTGGAGGCTGGCCGGCTCGCCCCGGACGCGCAGCGGCCGGCCCGGCAGGTCCTGGTGGACCCAGATCTTGCGGGACTCCAGGTCCTTTCGGCACAAGAACAGGACCCTCTGGACCAGCTCCTGAACCGCCACGGTCTGGACGTGGCCCCGGCTCTGGCGGGAGAACTGCAACAGGTCCCGCACGATGTGATCGAGCCGGCCGATCTCCTCGATGATCTTCTCGATGAACCGGCTGCGCGGGTCGGCGTCCTCCAGCCGCCCCTGCAGGATCTGGACCAGCCCCCGGATGCCGGCGAGGGGATTCCGGATCTCGTGGGCCACCCCGGCGGCGAGCGTGCCCAGGGCCGTGAGCCGGGACATGCGCTGGAGCGTCTCCTCGATCTTGACCCGCTCGGTCACGTCCCACCCGATGGCCACGGCCCCGGCCTGTCCGCTGCCCGGGTCCTGGAGCGGAGCCGTGGACACGTGCAGGAGCCGGGGAGGCGGGCCCGGCAGGCGCAGCGTCCGGTCGCGCGCCGGCCGTCCCCGGAGGGCGTCACCGAGGAGTCTCCGGAGGGGCCCGGCCGCGGCTTGGACGGGGGGCGGGAGGGTCTCCCAGGCTACGGGCCCCCGGACCTCGGGGAGGCCCAGCAGGGTTCGGGCGGCCGGGTTGGCGGCCGTGATCCGGTTGTGGCAGTCCACGGTCACGATGGCCGCGGGGAGGTTCCGGAACACGGTCTCCAGGAAGAGCTGTAGGCGGCGGACCTCCCGGCTCTTTTCCTCGACCAGGCGTTCCAGATCCTGGCTCCAGCGGAGCCCCTCGATGGCCACCCCGATCTGGCGTGCGAAGATCTCCAGGAAGAACGTATCCGTGTCGGTGATCGGCCGGCGCGAGTAGAACTTGTCGATGGTGAGCACCCCGATGGGCTTCTCCCGCCCGAGGATCGGCACGGCGCAGTACTCGGGGGTGTTGCTGGTGGCATACCGGAACTTCGGGGACACCCGCGGGTCGTGGGGGGCATCGCGCACGTGGATCAGCCGGCCCGTGCGCAGCGCGTCGATCTCCACCGACCGCTCGCGGGTCAAGTCGTAGCCGATTCGGCGTCGGATGACCCCGCCGTGCTCCATCCGGATGAGATCGATGGCGGCCACCACCCGGAGGTAATCGCCCTCCACCAGGTAGATCAGCCCCCGGTCGAATCCCAGCCCCTCGAACGCCTTGACCACGAGCACGTGCAACAGTTCGTCCATGCTGCGCGCCTCGTGGAGGGCGATGTTCATGTCGTTGAGGGCGACGAGAGCCCTGCGATACAGCTCGGCGCGGGACTCCTGGTGGGCCACGTTCACCCCCTGTGGCGGGCCGGCAGGGGCCCCGGGGAGGTCGGTTCTGCTCGGGGAACGAAACGGGGGCTCATCCTCCCACGCGGTTCATGGCCGGGCGGTCGGCCTCGCGGGCCGGAACGGAACACTCCATGCCGTGGCCGGGCGGTTTTCGGGCCACCGCGTCGCGCAGCACGGCCTCGAGCACGCCGTCGTCCACCCCCGACCGGAGCACCCGGCGCAAGTCGATCTCCCGGTTCGAGAACAGACACGTCCGCAGCCGCCCCGCGGCCGTGAGGCGCAGCCGGTTGCAGGTGCCGCAGAAGTGGTCGCTCAGGGGACTGATCACGCCGATCCGGGTACCGTCGGGCAGCCGGTAGGTGCGGCTGGGGCCAGTGGAACCGGGCTCGCGGAGCGGTTCCAGGCGGAAGCGGGCGGACAGCCGCTCCAACACCTCGGCCGCCGGGATCACCCGCGACTCGTCCCACGCCCCCCCTCCGGGCATGAACTCGATGAACCGGACCTCCACGCCTTCCACACGGGCGAACTCCACGAAATCGGGCAGTTCGTCGTCGTTCACCCCCCGCATCGCCACCACGTTCACCTTGACCGGTTGGAGACCGTGTTGCCGGGCGGCCCGGATCCCGGCCAGCACCCGATCGAGGCCGTTCCGCCGGGCGATCCGCTCGAACCGTTCGGGCCGCAGGGTGTCCAGGCTCACGTTCACACGCCGCAGCCCCGCACGCCGGAGCTGTGCCGCGGCCTCGGCCAGAAGGATCCCGTTGGTGGTCAGGCACAGGTCCCGCACGCCCGACAGCCGGGCCAGTTCCCACAGGAACCCCAGGATCCCCTTCCGGACGAGGGGCTCGCCCCCGGTCACGCGGATCTTCCAGATGCCGAGCCGCACGGCCACCCGGGCGACCCGGAGGAGCTCTTCGTACGAAAGGATCTCGGTGGGGTCCAGGGATGGCACGCCCTCCTCGGGCATGCAGTAGGCGCACCGCAGGTTGCACCGATCCGTGACCGATATCCTCAGGTAGTTGATGATCCGGTGGTACCGGTCTCGCAGGGCCGGTTGCGTCATTGGAGCATCTCCAGGGCACCCGGGTCCCGGGGATCCAGTGCGGGTCCGGCCGGGGCGGTCTCCGCCGAACCGTCCCCCAGGGGGGCCGGACCCGGAACGGTGCCCCGGACGAACGCGGCTGTGAACGTCCGACGGCTCTCCGGGCCGGCCAGGAAGCCGGTGTCCGCGTCGATCCGCGCGAACTCAACCCCTTCGGGCACGGCGAACTCCTCGGCGGGCCGGTCCTCCACGGCCTGCCTCATGAAGTCGAGCCAGATGGGGGCCGCGGCACGCCCCCCGGTCTCCCTCCGGCCCAGGCTGCGGCCGTCGTCGTACCCCACCCAGACCACGGTCACGAGGTCCGGGGTGAACCCCGCGAACCAGGCGTCGCGGTACTCGTTCGTGGTGCCCGTCTTGCCGGCGCACGGGCGGCCGAGCGCCCGCACCCTCCGGCCCGTTCCCTCTCGCACCACGCCGCGCATCATGTCCGTGACCACGTAGGCGATTTCCGGGGAGAGGACCCGCTCCCCCGGACCCGGATCGAACCGGAACAGCTCGTGGCCCTCCCGGTCCTCCACCCGGAGCAGGAACACGGGATCGTGCCGCTCTCCGCCCCCCGGGAACGCCGTGTACACGGCCGCCAGATCCAGGGGGCTCAGGGTGGGAGACCCCAGGGCCAGGGACAGGTCCGGGCTGATCTGCGCCCGGAGCCCTAGGCGTTTCAGGAAGTCCACGGCATACGGCACGCCGATCTCCCGGAGCACCTTGACCGTGACCACGTTCCGGGAACGCACCAGCGCCTCCCGAAGCGTGGTGGCCCCGTGGAACCGCTGGGAGTAGTTCCGGGGCTTCCAGTCGCCCCGGAGGTCGGCAGACCGGTACACCACCGGCGCATCGTAGACCAGGGTGGCCGGGGTGTACCCCTTGGCCAGGGCCGCGGCGTACAGCAGGGGCTTGATGGCCGAGCCCGGCTGGCGGCGGGCCTGAACGGCCCGGTTGAACTGGCTCCGGCCGAAGTCGTACCCGCCCACGAGGGCGAGCACCTCGCCCGTGCGAGCGTCCAGGCATACCAGGGCTCCCTCCACCTCGGGCTCCTGGGCCAGTTCCGCCGTGAGACGGCCGTGTTCGTCGGCACGCACGTCGCACCAGATCACGTCCCCGGGGGAGAGAACCCCGGGAGGCGACCCGTTCCGCCCCAGGGCCCACTCCATGGCCTCCGCGGGAAGCGGCAGCTCGGTTCCGCCGGCGAGCACCGTGGCCCCGAGGGAGTCCACTCGCAGGACCAGCGCCTTGACCCGCTGGCCGGGTTCGGGGGGAGGGCCCTCGGCGAACGGCCCGGGGGCGTCCGGGCTGCGGTGCTCCACCGGTCCCCGGTAGCCGGCCCGGCGGTCCAGGGCCTCGAGCCCTCGGCGCAGGGCCCGGCGGGCCGCTTCCTGGAGTCGGCTGTCCATGGTGGTGACCACCCGCAGGCCCCCCTCGAGCAGGGCGTCCCGTCCGTACCGCGCAACGACCACGCGGCGCACCTGGTCGGTGAAATAGGGACTCACCCGGCCCAGGGGATTGCGGTACCCGGCCAACTCGAGCGGTCCGGAGGCCGCCCGTTCCATCTCGCGTTGGGTGATCCAGCCCTCCTCCACCATGCGCTCCAGCACGTACCGCCGGCGCTCCAACGCGCGCTCGGGATGTCGGTAGGGATCGTACCGGCTGGGTGCGCGCGGCAATCCCGCCAGCAGGGCCGCCTGGGCCAGGCTCAACTCCTGGCTGGAGATGCCGAAATAGACCTCAGAGGCGGACTCGATCCCGTACGCGCCGTGGCCGAGGTAGATCTGGTTCAGATACAGGAACAGGATCTGCTGCTTGGTGAGGTGGCGCTCCATGCGGACCGCCAATACCGCCTCCCGGATCTTGCGCCGTAGGCTCCGCTCCGGGGACAGGAGCAGGGACTTGGCCACCTGCTGGGTGATGGTGCTCCCCCCTTGGACGACGCGGCCCTCCCGGAGGTTGGTCCAGGCGGCGCGCACGATACCCGCCAGGTCCAGCCCCTCGTGGGAGAAGAAGCCGCTGTCCTCGGCCGCGAGGAACGCGCGTACCACGTGCTCCGGTAGGATGGAAGGGTCCACGAGCTTGCGCCGTTCCCGGTAGAACTCGGCCATGAGCACACCGTCCCGGCTCCACACCGTGGTGGTGAGAGGCGGGCGGTACCGGCGCAGGCTGTCGAGGTTCGGGAGCCCCGACAGAAGGATCCAAAACCATATGCCCACCGCGGCGGCGGACGCGGCGGTGGCGAGGAGGAACACGAGGCCCCAGCGGGCCGCTCGGCGCATGAGCGTCTTTCCCGGTTCGGTTGGCCGACTGAGAATTTTCTAACTTAACACACGCGGAAAAACAGCGACAAGGAACCCCTCGGGCCGCGATGATGCCGACCCCTGCCCCCGACGCCCACGTACTGCTGCCCGACCGCCAGATCGAGGGGGCCCTCACGGGCCTGTACCGCAGCGTGAGCGCGGCCCAGTTCTATCCTCCGTACCATCCCCAGTTGCGCGAGGCGGTGAGCCAGGGATACCGCGCGTGGCGGTCGGCCGAGGCGGATTGCCGGTGGACGGAGCCGGGGCTTGAGTACCGCGCCGGCGGGCTTTGGCTCGGCGAGCTCCGCGTGGGCGAACGCAATCCCGCCATCGCCAGCTTGGCGCGAACGTTTGCCTCGCATGGCATCCACCGGGTCCGGGTGCGGCGCCCCCTTTCCCGGGATGCGTTCGCCTATTGGGCGGGGCTGCTGGCCTCGAACCCCGATGCTCTCACCGACCGGGGCGGCATCGCAGGGGCATGGGAGCAGGGGGTCTACAGTCCGTTTCTCGAGATCCGGGCGGCCCGGGCCGTGGCCGGCCGGGAATCGTTGCGGGCCGGCCGGCCGAGGGATCGGGGCTGGGGCGAGGGCCTCCCGTCCGGCATTGAGGCCCGCGTGCTCTCCGACCCCATGGTCCAGGCCCGCATCGCTATGCTCCAGTCCCGAAGCCCCCGGGAACGGCGCGTGCTGGACCTGCTGCTTCGGCTTTCGCGCGAGCCGGACATGGCGCGGTTCCTGGACATCCTCCGCCGGATTGCCCGACACGCCGGCGAGTACCTGGAGGAGGACCGGTTCCGGGAGGCCTACGCGGTGGTGCTCTACCTGTTCCGCGAGGCCCAGAACATGGACGCCCTGGGCGACGCGGATCGGAGGGACTATCTCCTGGACACGGTGCGGCTCCTGGTGCGGGGCGAGTTCCTCTCGTGGTTGATCGAACGGGTGGCGTCGGATGCGGAGTCGCAGGACGCGGAAGCCGGCGCCTACGTGCTGAGGGTAGTGGGGGAGCGGGCCGTGGTTCCCCTGATCAACGCCCTCGTGGCGGAAAAGCGGCGCCTGGGCCGGCGTCGCCTGGTGGACGTACTGGTGAGCATCGGCCCGCCCGTGGTTCCCTACGCGGTGCGAATGCTGGAAGACCAGCGCTGGTTCGTGGTGCGCAACATGGTCACCGTCCTCGGGGGAATCGGGACCCAGGAGGCCATCCGCGCGGTGCTCCGGATCAGCCGGGACCCGGATCCCCGGATCCGGAAAGAGGCGGCGCGGGTGCTCGGCCGAGCAGCCGGCCCCGAGGTGGAGGACCGGATCGTGGAGCTCATGGAGGATCCGGATCCGTCGGTGCGGCTGATGGCGATATCCGCGGCCGGGAGCCTGCGTACCCCCGTCATGATGGAGGCCCTGTGGGACCTCTACCGCGCCATCCCGATCCGCTCTTCGGAGTGGGCCTTGAAGCCGGCCGTGCTCCAGGCCGTGGGCCGGAGCGGCCTTCGGGAAGCCGTGCCGCGGGTCGTGGAGGAGTTGCGTCGGAAACACTGGTTTCACCGCCGTCGGTGGACCGAGGTGAGACGTGCGGCCATCCAGGCCCTGGGAGACCTGGGAGGCCCCGAGGCGGTGGCCGCGCTGGAAGCGGTGGTGGAGGACGATCCTTCGGCCGAACTGCGGGCGGCGGCCCGGCGGGCCCTGGCGGCCGCCCGGGGAACGATGGACCGATGAGCGGGCGCCTGGGCCGGGATCTTGCCGAGCGATTCCTGCGGGGCTTGGTGGGGCTGGGCAAGGCCCAGGCGTTGTATCCCGAGGGCCACGGTGCCATTCGGCGGGCTTTGGACGCGCTGGGGCCGGTGCTCGAACAGGTCATGGGAGCGCCCGAGCCCCTGCTGGTGGCCCGGACCGACGCCTACCTCATGGTGGGGGACGTGCCGTTCGTGCCCGAGGGGCCGCCGGCCGCGGACTTGGGCCGCTGGCTCCAGAACGCATCCGTGGAGGCCGTGGAGTTCGGACCCGGGGTCCGGCCCCGCGAGATCCTGCGGTTTCTGGGGTGGCTGCTGGAGCCAGGATCTGGCCCCTGGGGGGGCACCCACATCCGGATCACCCGGCTAGCTGACGAGGGGGGAGCGTGGGGCCGGGGGATCCGGACCTACCGGGAGGCGGTCGAGGCCCTGGAACAGGCCTACCGCGAGGTCCAGGAGGGCCGGATCCCGGACCCGAACCGTGCGCTCGTGTCCGTGCGCTCGTTCATGGGGCTCCTGGACGAGAACCCGGACGTGGTCCGGGGACTGGCGCTCATCAAGGACTACGATCGCTACACCTTCCACCACAGCGTGAACGTGTGCCTGCTGTCCCTGGCCGTGGGCCAGTTCGTGGGGGCAGAGCCCTCCCTGCTCGAGGTGCTGGGCGTGGGCGGTCTGTTCCACGACATCGGCAAGATCCGGACCCCCCCCGAGATCATCCGGAAACCCGCCCGGCTTACCCCTGCGGAATGGGACCAGATCCGCCTTCATCCGGAACACGGCCGGCGCATCGTGGAGGAAATGGGCACCGCCCCGCCGGGAGCCGCGCTGTTGGCGTATGAACACCACATGTACCGGGACGGCACGGGATACCCCTCGCAGCCGCCCGGTTACCGCCTGTTCGACTTGAGCCCGCTCGTTGCCGTGGTGGACGTGTTCGACGCCATGACCACCCATCGGCCCTACTCCCGCCCCATGCCCCTGCCCGAGGCGGTGGAGAACGTCCGGGCTGCAGCGGGAAGCCGGTTCGACCCGGAAGCCGTGCGGGCGTTCGTGGGGGTGATGGGACGCATCCCGGTGGGATCCGCCGTGCGGCTAGGGAGCGGCGAGGTGGCCGTGGTGACCCGGCTCGACGACGAAGGGCTGCCTGTGCGGGCCACGGTGGTGGCCGACGCAGCCGGCAGGCGGCTCCCCCGGGGCCAATGGCTGTCAAAGGAGATCTCACCCCGCCAGGTGCTGCGGTGGGTGGATCCCCTCGTGCACGGGATCAACCCTCACGAGGTTCTGGCGGAGGAGGGAAACCCAGGCGCCCCAACGCTTCGACGGCCGCCGCCCGGATCCGCGGGTCGTCGTGGCGGGCCAACTCCATGAGGGTGGTCTCGGAGGGGACGTGCCCCAGGAACCCCAACGCCCGAGCCGCCGCGACCACCACCTCGGGCGAGGGGTCCCCGAGCCGGGTACGGAGGGAGGCGGCCGCTCGGCGATCTCCCAGGGCGCCCAGCACCTGTGCCGCCTTGGCTCGCACCACTGGGGCGGGGTCTCCCAGGCGCTCCACCACCCGGGAGGTGGCTCTCCAGTCCCGGTACGCCTCCACCACCTCCAATGCGGCCACGCGCACCTCCTCGTCGGGGTGGGAGAGGCCGGCTACGGCTATCCTGAGACCGGTCTCGTCCCTCACGTCCAAGAGGGCCCGAAGCAGGCGCATCCACTCCTGCCGCTTCAGCCCCCTTAGACGCTTGGCGGCTTCCGGCAGGGCCTCCAGGAGATCCAGGCGGTCCAGCGCCTCCGAGGCGGCCACGCGAACGTCGGAGTTCTCGTCCCGCAGGCGTTCCAGGAGCAGCCGGCGGCGAGGATGCACTTCACTCCCCCAGCATCCTCAGTTTCTTCCGAGCGATTTCGGCCTGTTCCGAGGAAGGGTGTTCACGAAGGAGCTTTTTTAGCAGGATGCGGGCGTCCACCGGGTCGCCGATGGCGTCGAACGCAAACGCCTGCTTGAGCAGGGCGCTCGGAACCTTGTCGCTCCGGGGAAACTCCTGGACCACCTTGTCGTAGGCCAGGATCGCCTTCTCGTACTGTTCCTGCGCGTAATAGCTCTCGCCGATCCAGAAGTAGGCGTTGTCGGCGAGGTCGCTCTTGGGGTAGAGCTCCAAGAACTTCCGAAACGCTCGACGGGCGTCCTCGTACCGCTTCTTCTGGTACAGGCCATAGGCCCTGTCGTACAGTTCGCGGCCTGTGGGAGCCCGGGGGGTCGGGAGCTCGGGGCGCTCCGGCGTCGGGGAAGGAGGCCGGACTTCGGGCTTCGGACCGGGCCGAGGGCCCTCCTCCAGGGCTTTCACGCGGCGGGACAGTTCCGCCAGTTGCTCCTCCAGCCGGGCGAGTCGGGGGCCTTCGGACGGCCCGGCAGGCCGCGGCCGGCGTTCCAAGGCGTCCACGCGGCCGAGCAGTTCCCGAACCCGTGCATCCAGAGCCTCCACCCGTTGGCCCAGATCCGCCAAGCGCTCGTTCCACTCGGCCGGGGCGCTGGGCCTTGCGGGCTCGGGGCGGGCCTTGCGCAACTCGTCCACGGCCCGCTCCAGCCGAAGCACCTGCTCCCTCAGGGCGTCGATCTGCTGTCCCTGACGGACCTGCCGTTCGGTGATCTCGCAGGAACACAAGAGGAGGAGGGCGGAGAGGGCTGCGCCCATTCCGCCCCCCCAGCCCAGGATCCTCCGCATCAGCGCTGGATCTCCACGAACTCGGCCCGTCGGTTCTTGGCCCAGGCCTCCTCGTTGTGCCGCGGGTCCAGCGGCATCTCCTCACCGTAGCTGATGATGGTCATCCGGTTCGGGTCGATGCCCAGATCCATCAGGTACTGGTAGGCTGCCTTGGCCCTCCGCTCGCCGAGGGCGAGATTGTATTCCGTGGTGCCCCGCTCGTCACAGTGCCCCTCGATACGGATGCGCACCCCGGGGTTGGCGAGAAGGTACTCCGCGTTCTGCTTCAGCACCTCCCGGGCGTCCGGCCGGATCACGGCCTTGTCGAAGTCGAAGTGGATACGTTGGAGCCCGGGCGTCGTCTCTTTGGCGAGCCCCCTTTCCTCCGTCACCGGTTTTTCAGGCGCGGGTTCCGCTGCGCCCGTGCGGGCCGGCGGGGTCGGTGTGGGGGCCGGGATGGGCTTGGTTTCGCGGACCCTGGGCTGGGCCGGCTTAACCGGCTCCTTCACCGAGGTCACCTTGGTGGAGGAGGGGCGGGTGGGGGTCTCCGCTTCCTGGCGCACCTGTTTCTTGGCACACCCTCCCAGCAGCAGGAAACCGAGGATCGCTCCGAGGCCGACCACATACGGTAGCGAGCGTCCCTTCATGTTCCAACCTCCTTTTCGCCGAAGGAAACGATGCGATACTCAGACCCGGCTCCCCTAGGGACGGGCCGGTTCCCACGCCGGCTGGGACGCCCGTTCCCCGTCCGGCGTGATGCGTCGGAAATCGTGGCTCCCCACCCGGAACACGTAGACCGCCTCGCTTCCGTCCCGGTTGGACGTGACCGCCAGAAAACGCCCATCCGGCGACCACGACGGGTCGTACGTGTCATACGGTCCGGTCGTGAGTTGGCGGACCTCTTGACCCTCCGGGTCCACAAGAAACACCTGGAACGTCCCCCGGGCGTCCTTGCCGGTGAACGCGATCCAGTCGCCCCGCGGAGACCAGTCGGGATCCCCGTTGTGGGTGCCGCTGAACGTGAGGCGCCGAACGTCGCCCCCTTGGCGGTTCATCACGAAGATGTGGGGGTTGCCCATCCGGTCCGACACGAACGCGATCCATTTTCCGTCGGGTGACCATGTGGGCGCAACATCAATGGCCCGGTCCCGAGTGAGCCGGACCAGCGACCGGTCGCTCTTGCGCAGGCGGTAGATGTCCGTGTTCCCGCGCTCCGAGAGCACCACCAGCAGTTCGGAGCCGTCCGGGGAGTCCCGCCCCCCCAGGTCCACGCCCTTCCGCCGCGACACCACCCAGTTCCTGCCGGTTCGCAGGTCCAGAAGGTAGAGATCCGCTTCCCCCAGCAGGTATGAAACGTAGTACAGATACCTCCCGTCGCGCGACCACGACGGGGTGATGCTCAGCGAGCCCGCCCGGGTCAGCCGGATGGGCCCATGCCCGTCCATGTCCACCAGGGCCAGTTCCTTTCCCCGCCCGCTCTGGACCACATAGGCGATGCGGGTACCAAAGGGGCCTGGCGCCCCCGTGAACTCCTCGACGAGGACGTTCGCGAACCGGTGGGCCACCGCGCGCGCGGCCTCGGGCAGGGCCTGGTAGCGCCTGAGCAGCAGCCGGCTGCGTTTGAGTACGTCGTATGCCCCCAGTTCCACCACCAGTTCGCCGTCGCGCAGGTCCACCCATCCCTTGACCACCAGTTCCGCGCCCACGGCGAACCAGTCCGCAAACCCCGCCGGTGTGGGCTCCACCGGCGCCCGTTGCGGATCCTCGAGATAGGCGGCCGGATCCAGAATCTCGAACAGACCCGACAATCCGAGGTCCCACCGCAGGGCCTCGGCGATGACCCGGTGGGCGTTTCCCACCCCTCCCGAACGGCGCTGCAACTCGGGGACCGCCGCAGGGATGGGGCGCAAGGCCGGTGCGTTGATGTCCAGATAGACCTTGGCGGCGCCCACGGTCCCGGCCGGCCAAGCCCCGAAGATCACGGCCAGAACCGCCGCCCAGCGCCTCATCGGGCCCTTCCCTGGCATGCCTGGAGGCACGAAACCCCTCGAAAAATCAAGCAATCCAACGGTCGGCCACGATAGTATACGCCTCTTCCCAAGTCAAGGAGCCTCCCGCAGGGCTGCGCCTCAAAACAGAAAAGGGTTTGGGTCCCAGAAGGCCGCGCGCCGGTGCACGGCATAGGCGCTAGCGACAGCCGTGGTGAGCCCGGAGATCCACAGGGCCGTTTCGAGGGTGCCCGCCCCCTGGCGGAAACCGAGCTCAGCGGCCAGGTCCGAAAGGGGCCAGGTGTGGAGTCCCACGGCCAGGCTTCCCATCTGGAGCGCGTTGTAGGCCAGAACCAGATACCACGTGAGGCGCTGGGCCCGGACGATGCCGACCACGATGTGCACGAGCACGAGGCAGTCCAGCACCACGGCCGCACGGGCCGGGGCCCCTCTGAGCACCCAGGCGAAGACCGGATAGGGCTTCCGGTAGGCCGAAGCCGTGGACAGGAAGAGCAGGACGTAATAGAAGAGGAGCGCAAAGCTGGCAGGTCGCCTGCGGGCCGATGTGTTCATGGCGAGGACGGGCGGGCCAGCTCCCGGAGCACGGGCATCAGCAGGCGGAGCGCCTTTCCACGGTGGCTGATCCGGTTCTTCACCTCGGGGTCGAGTTCCGCCATGGTGGCTCTCAGCTCGTCCACCCAGAAGAGGGGGTCGTACCCGAACCCCCCGGATCCCCGCGGGGCTTCCAGGATCCGGCCGTGCACGCGGGCCTCGGCGGCCACCTCCCCCCGCCCGGGAAGGGCCAGCACCATGGAACACACGAACGCGGCGGTCCGCCGCTCGGGCGGAACGCCCCCCAGGCGCTCGAGCAGGAGCCGGTTGTTGTCCTCGTCGGTGGCGCCGGGCCCTGCGAACCGCGCGGATCGTACGCCCGGTTCCCCGCCCAGGGCGTCCACCGCCAGCCCGGAGTCGTCCGCCAGGACCGGCCTCCCGGTGACACGGGCGACGGTCCACGCCTTTTCCCGGGCGTTGGCGAGAAAGGTGTCTCCCTCTTCCCTGAGGGAGGGCGGGGTGTCCAGTGCGTCCAGACCCTCCACCCCGATTCCCGCGGGCCCGAGCGCCGCAGCGATCTCCCGCAGTTTACCCCGGTTGCCCGTGGCCACGAGCAGTTTCACCCGATCTCCTCCTCCAGGGCCCGTTGCTGGACCTCCAGGAGTTGCCGGATGCCGGTCCAGGCCAGTTCCAGCAACGCGTCGAGGTGTTCCCGGGTGAACGGCCGTTCCTCGCCCGTGGCCTGCACCTCGACAAACTCGCCCCGGCCCGTCATGACCACGTTCATGTCCAGATCCGCGGCCGAGTCCTCCCGGTAGTCCAGGTCCAACAGCGCCCGGCCGCCCACCAGGCCCACGCTCACGGCCGCCACGGCGTCCCGGACCGGGACCGTGCTGGTCACGTTGCGGGCCACGAGCGTGCGGAAGGCGTCCACCAGGGCCACATAGGCCCCGGTGATGGAGGCGGTGCGGGTGCCGCCGTCGGCCTGCAGGACGTCGCAGTCGATCCACACGGTGCGTTCGCCAAAGGCGTCCAGGTCGGTCACGGCCCGGAGCGACCGGCCGATCAAGCGCTGGATCTCCAGGGTCCGCCCTCCCTGACGGCCCCGGCTGGCCTCCCGGGGGGTGCGGGTCTCCGTGGCCCGGGGAAGCATGCCGTACTCGGCCGTGACCCACCCCCTGCCGGTCCCTTTCAGGAACTGGGGCACCCCCTCCTCCACGCTGGCCGCGCACAACACCCGTGTCCCGCCGAGCTCGATCAGGGCGCTGCCCTCGGCGTATTTCAGCACCGCCCGCTGAATGCGGACCGGCCGGAGTTCGGCGGGTCCGCGTCCATCTGCCCGCATGGCGCCTCCTGCAAGAAAGGGGTCAGCGGTTCTCGGGCTTCCCCGGCACGGAGGACCCGCGAAACCGTTCCACGGCCCGGGCCACGGCCTCGGCGAGGGCCAGGCGGCCGTCGCGGCTCCGGAGCCACGCCACCTCGTCGGGCCAGGCCAGGTTGCCCAGTTCCAGCACCACGGCCGGACACGCCACGGCCTGGAGGACCGGGTTGGGCAGCACCGTGATCCCGCGGTCGAAGGTGGGCACGGAGTCCCGAAGTTCCTGCCTGAGCGCCTCGGCCCACTGCAGGCTCGCGGCCCGGTAAGGGACCTGGCCCCGGTCCCAGCGGAACGGGTCTCCGGGAGGCGCATCGGGCGCCACGAACAGTTCGAAGCCACGGCTCCGGCCCCTCCCTTTCCCGGCCAAGTGGATCGCCAGGAAGAGATCCGCCTCCCGGTAGTTGGCCAGGGCCGCCCGCAGCGACGGGGCCAGGGTCTGGTCCCCCGAGCGGGTCAGGAACACCACGAGCCCACGGGCCTCGAGGCGGCGGGCCACGCTCCGGCACAGTTCCAGGGCTACATCCTTCTCCCGTACGCCCTCCCCGGCCGCCCCGGCTTCGGCGCCCCCGTGGCCGGGGTCGAGCACCACGCGCCACGGCCGTTCGGATTGGAGCGGGGGCGCAGGCGTGCTATGCTCCACCGTGGCGCGGGCGGCCGCCGTCAGGACCCAGCAACAGACCAGAAGGATGACGGATCGTGGGGGCGCGGGCATCACAGGGCCGGAGAAAAGATGGCGGCCATGCTAGCCCAGGGGAAACGCGCTGTCAATTGAGGGTGTTGCGCGGGAGGAGGGTGGTGGCCATGTGGCGCAAGACACTGGTCGCGGCGTTTCTGGTGGTGTGGGCGTGGAATGCGTGGCCGGGGGGCGCCGATCCCATCGTGGAGGAGGCGCGCCGGTCGGGAAGACCCGTCTTCGCGGAGTTCGTGTCCAAGACCTGCCCTGCGTGCGACGAACTGCGCCCCGTCGTGGACCGGGTGCTGGAGCGCTTCCCCGGCTTCGTCCACCGGATCTACGACGCGGACGAAGAAAAGGAACTGGCGAGACGTTACGGCGTGAAGTGCGTGCCGGTGATCGTGATCGTGGACCCGGAGGGCCGCGTGCGGTTCAACCAGGTGGGGTTCTGGACGGAGGAAGAACTCGTGGACATCCTCCGCACAGCAGGCCGGGAATCCCGTTGACACCCCCCGGGGTCGTGTCTAGGTTTCCGGCCTGCGGCCGGGCACCTGCCCGGACCCCAGGCACGGAGAGGGCGCGATGGCCAAGCGGGACTACTACGAGGTGCTCGGTGTGGGCCGCAACGCGAGCACCGAGGAGATCAAGAAGGCCTACCGGAAACTGGCCCGCAAGTACCATCCGGACGTGAATCCCGGCGACAAACGGGCCGAGGAGCGGTTCAAGGAGATCTCGGAGGCCTACGAGGTCCTGTCCGATCCCGAGAAGCGCAAGCAGTACGATGCCCTGGGACACGGGGCGTTTCAGGGTTTCCAGGGCGGCGGGGCCGCCTGGGAGGACTTCGGGTCCAAGGGCTTCGGCCCCGGCGGATTCGACTTTTCCGATCTGTTCGGCGACCTGTTCGGCGAAGGCGAACCGTTCGGACGACGGGGGCCCCGGAAGGGGGCGGACCTCGAGTACGAGCTCACGGTGGATTTCCGTGAGGCGGTGCTGGGCACGGAGAAGGAGATCTCCTTCCAGCGCCGGGCGCCCTGCCCGGACTGTTCGGGAACCGGGTACCGGCCGGGTAGCGGCGGGGGGACGTGCGGGCAGTGTCGGGGGACCGGCACGGTGCGATCGACCCGGGGCATCCTGAGCGTGCAGCAGACGTGCCCCCGGTGCGGGGGGAGCGGCCGGCTCCCGGGCACTCCGTGCGGCCGGTGCCGGGGCAGCGGCGCCGTGCCCAGGGCCGAACGGATCCGGGTGCGCATTCCCCCGGGGGTGGACGAGGGCTCCAGGGTGCGGGTTGCGGGCCGGGGGGAGGCCGGGCCGGCCGGGGGGCCCCCGGGCGATCTCTACATCCGCATCCGGGTGCGGCCCGACCCCCGTTTCCGCAGGGAGGGGGACAATCTGGTGACCACGGTGCGGGTTCCCCTGCTCGACGCGCTCCTGGGCGGCACGGTGGAGGTGCCCACCCTCGACCGGCCGGTTCGGATGAAGGTGCCGCCCGGCACCCAGAACGGCCAGCGTTTCCGCCTGCGAGGAAAAGGGGTGCCGGGCCGGGGGGATCTGTACGCCGAGGTCCAGGTGGAGATTCCCAAGCGGATCGACCCCGAGGTGCGGAGCGTCCTGGAGGGGCTCCGGGGGCGGCTCTGAGACCCGACCGGAGGTGCGGGGATGCGCAAGGCGGTCAAGCTGTACCGGATCCGCGAGGTCGTGGAGGCCACGGGGGTGAGCCGCAGGACGCTCCGGATGTACGTGGAGGCGGGTTTGATCGAGCCCGCGGCACGGGAGGGTCGCAGCCCCCTGTTCGACGAGCAGGCGCTCGAGACCGTGCGCCGCATCCGGAGGATCCGGGAGGACCTGGGAGTGAACCTGGCGGGGATCCAGGTGATTCTCGAGATGCGGCGCAAGATCGAGGAACTCCAGCAGAGCCTGGACGAGGTGGTGCGGTTCGTGCGCGAAGAGCTGCGTGCCGAACTGGAGCACTACCTGCGCCGCCGTGAAAAGGCGGTGGTGCCCAAGCCCCTCGGAAGGCCTCCCAAGCCCTGGGACGACGGAGCGTAGCCCCTCCGGGCCCATGGGGACGGTCCGGGATCCCCGCCTGGTTCCGGTTGCCGCCCTGCTCGCCTACGCCGGGGGGATGTGGGCCGCCCGCAGCCCCGGCGTGGGATGGCTGCTTGCGGCGGCCGGGGCGTGCCTGGGGTTCGCCGGGGCCCGGCGCTCGGCGGGGGTGCTCGGCTTCCTGGCCCTGGGCCTGCTGGCCGCCGCAGGCCGGTGGAACGCACCGGAGGCCCCCGGGGGGTCCCTCCCCCTCGAGCGACCCCTGCGAGTGCGGGGCCGGGTGGTGGACGACCCCCGGCCCACCGAAGACGGATTCCGGTGCCTCGTGGAGGTGGCCGCGGTGGCCCCGGCCGAGCCGGGACCGTGGAAACGGGCCCGGGGCCGGGTGTTGCTGCGCATCCGGGGCCGGCCTCCGGACGCGCCGGCCCGCGGTGACGAGGTGGTGTTCCGGTCCCGCCTGCGTCCTCCGCTGGCCTTTCGAAACCCGGGGTCGGAAGGCTACCGTGCGTATCTCCGGCGCCGGGGGGTGGTGGCCCGGGCTTCGGCCCGGTGGCCGGGCCAGGTGCTCGTCGCGGCTCCGGGGCCCCGGGGACCGCCCCTCCTCCGCTGGCGCCGGGCTCTCACCCGGGCCGTGCGCGCCGCCGCGCCCGGAGCGGGCGGAGCGGTGCTGGCCGCCGTGACCACCGGGGACCGCTCCGGGCTGGATCCCGGTCTGCGGGACCTCCTGCGCCGGACCGGTACGGCCCACCTCGTGGCCATTTCGGGGCTCCATCTGGCCGCGGCGGCCCTTCTCCTGACACCCCTTGCCCGACGAATTCTGCTGCGTTTCGCTCCCTCCGTATTTCTGGCGTACCCCGTTGAACCCGTTGCCCGGCTGGCCGCGCTCCCCGTGCTCGTGGGCTACGCGGCCCTGTCCGGGTGGCAGGTGAGCACGGTGCGGGCCCTCGTGATGCTGGCCCTCCTCCTGGTGGCCGGAGCGCTGGCCCGGCCCACGGCGGTGCCGTCCGTGCTGGCGTCCACGGCCCTGGTGATCGGTCTGGCCGCGCCCGGGGCGCTCGCGGACCCGGGGTTGCACCTGTCCTTGGCCGCCCTTGCGGGCATCTTCTGGCTGGGGCCCAGGATCGAGGCGCTGGGCAGGAGTCCCGGGGGCCCCCTGGAAATGCGCGCGTCGGCCCGAGGGGGGCTCGCGCGGATCGGAGGAGGGGTGCTGGCCCGCGTGCGGAACCTTGCGGCGGCGAGCACCGGCGCGGCCCTGGCCACCCTGCCGGTCACGGTGTTCCATTTCGGGTCCGCCCCCCTCGCAGGCATCGCGCTCAACGTGGTGTCGGTGCCCCTGGTGGGGTACCTGGGCGTTCCCCTGGGGCTGGCCGGGGTGGTTCTCCATCCGGTCGCCCCGGCCGCGGCCGCATGGCTCTGGAGGGGGGGCGGTCGGGTTCTGGATCTGTGGCTCCGGGGGGTTGCCGCAATCGCCCCCGGAACCCCGCCCCTCTGGCCCGGTGCGGGTACGCTCGCCGGGCTCGCGGGATGGAGCGCGGTGGTGGGGGGAGCGGGGGTGGCCCTGGGTGCGAAAAGGAACCGCAGGCGCGGTCTTGTCGTCGCGGTGGCCGGCATGGGGCTCGTGCTGGCCCCGGGGGTGGCCCGGGAGTTCGTCGCCCGCACGGACCCCCGGGTGCACGTATGGGTGCTGGACGTGGGCCAGGGCCAGGCCGTGGCGCTCCGCCTGCCGGGCGGGCGGTGGATGATGGTGGACGGGGGCGGGTTCCCCGGCACGTCCTTTGACGTGGGAGCCCGGGTGGTGAGGCCTGCCCTGGAGGCCCTGGGGGCGCGGCGCCTGTGGGTGGTGGTGTCCACCCATCCCCACCCCGACCACGTGGCCGGGCTTCCCTCGCTGGTGCGCTGGGGCCGGCCCCAGGAGGTGTGGCTCCCGGCCTCCTTCCGGGGAGATGGCCGGTACGGTTCCCTCTTGGAGGCCGCGGCCCGCAGTGGGGCAAGGGCCGTCTGGATCGGCCCGGCCGGCATTGTGAGGCACGGTCGGGGGTGGGCGGTCCGGGCCGCAGCACCCGAGGGGGTCACCGACAACGACCGGAGCCTGGCGTTGCGGGTGTCCGCGGCCGGGCGGGCCGTGCTCCTGCCGGGGGACCTGGAGCGGGAGGGACAGGAGACCCTGCTGGCCTCGGGGTTTCCGGTGCGGGCCGACGTACTCGTGGCGCCCCACCACGGTGCGTCCGACGCCACGTGGCCGTACTTCCTGCGGCGGGTGCGTCCGCAAGCCGTGGTGATCTCGGCCGGGAGCAGGCCGGGGTTGCCCTCTCCTTCCTTCGGAGAGGCGGCCCGGAGTCTGGGCGTGGACGTGGTGTCCACCCGCGCGCGCGGATGCGTGCACGTGTGGTTCGGGCCGGGAGGGTGGGGGATCCGCGGTTTCGTTGACACCTTTGGGGGTATCTGATACGTTCACGGTTCATTCGCTAGGTCGGGACCCCATGCAGCCTCCCTCTCTTCTCGTCGTTGACGACGACGCTTTCTTCCGAACGTTCTGCGCCGACATCCTTCGCCAAGAGGGGTTCGAGGTCCAGGCCGCGGCGTCCGGCCGCGAGGCCCTGGAATGGCTGGGGCGGCGGGCGTTCGACCTGGTCCTGGCCGACATCTACATGCCCGGGATGACCGGCCTGGAGCTCCTCCAGGCCGTGAAGGCCCGCAGCCCGGCGCTGGACGTGATCATCATGACCGGGTACGCGTCCATTGATACCGCGGTGCGGGCCCTCAAGCACGGCGCGGCGGACTACCTGCGGAAGCCCTTTGCGGCGCAGGAGCTCGTGGCCGTGGTGGAGGCGGTGCTGGCACAGCAGCGGCTGTGCCGGGAGCACGAACGGCTCAAGCGGCAGCTCGAGCTGTACCAGCTCTCGCGGGCCTTTGTGGGCGTGGAGGACCCCGACCGGGTGCTGCGCCTGGGGCTGGAGGCGGTGTGCAACGCCACGGGATGCCCGGCCGGGGTCGTGCTGCTGGCCGGTCCGGACGGGCCGCCCGTGGTGGCCCGTTTCCGGGGACTCGAAAGAGACGGGGCGGAAGAGGTGGCCCGCCACCTCGGTGGGCACGGGCTGCTCCGGGTCGCGGATCGGCCCCGGATCCTGGGACGGGGGTGGTTGGGCCGCGTGCGGGAAACGCCGCCCCGGGGAATGCGCGAGGCCCTCTGCCTGCCCTTCCGGGTGGTGGGCGGCGGGAACGGCTGGTTCGTGGTGTGGCGGCCTGGGGGAGGGGCGAGGATCGGCCAGGAGGCCGTGGAGAACGGCCGGTTCCTGGTCCGGCAGGTGGAGTTCGCGTACGAGGCCGCAAGCCGTTTCCAGGAGGCCCGGCGGCTGGCCTATATCGACCCGCTCACGGACCTCTACAACGCGCGGTATCTGGAAAAGGTCCTGGACGACAGCATCGAGGAGTCCCGGCGCACGGGGCAACCGTTCAGCCTGCTCTTCCTCGATCTGGATCGGTTCAAGGAGATCAACGACGCCCACGGCCACCTGGTGGGAGGCAAGGTGCTGATCGAGGTGAGCCGGGTGCTGGCCTCGAACCTCCGGGAGCGCGACGTGCTGGTCCGGTACGGGGGCGACGAGTTCGTGGTGGTGCTGCCCGGGGCGGGGCCGGACGAGGCCACCGAGGTGGCCGAGCGCATCCGGGCGGCGGTGCGGGACCACCGGTTCCTGGGCCGCGAGGGCCGGGACATCCGGCTCACCGCCTCGGTGGGGGTGGCCACGTTCCCGGAAGACGCCCGGAGCCGGGAGGAGTTGATCGACCGGGCCGACCGGGCCATGTACCGGAACAAGGACCAGATCCGGGATTCCATCTACATGGCCCGGGTTCTCTGAGTCGGAAGGGACGCCATGGAGTTCCGCAAGCTGAAGGGATTCCGGGACATCCTCCCGGAAGAGAGCCCCCGGTGGCAGCGGGTGGAGGCGGTCAGCCGCGCGGTGTTCTCCCGGTACGGGTACGAGGAGGTGCGCCTGCCCCTGCTGGAGGACACCGCCCTGTTCCGTCGTTCCATCGGTGAGTCCACGGACATCGTGGAAAAGGAGATGTACACGTTCGTGGACACCGGCGGGCACTCCGTCACGCTCCGGCCCGAGGGTACGGCGTCGGCGGTGCGCGCATACCTGGAAAACGGATTCCACCGGTCCAACCCCCGGGTGCGGTGGTATTACATGGGGCCCATGTTCCGGAGGGAACGCCCCCAGAAGGGACGGCTGCGGCAGTTCCACCAGGTGGGCGCGGAGTGCTTCGGGTGGGCCGAGCCGGAGGCGGACGCCGAGGTGCTGTTCCTCCTGTGGGACCTGTTCCAGGCCCTGGGGCTGGGGGGACGGGTGCGGCTGGAGCTGAACACCCTCGGCTGCCGGGACGACCGACGGGCGTACGTGGAGCGCCTCCGGGAGGCCCTGGAACGGCATCGGGATGCGTTGTGCGCCGACTGCCGGCGGCGGTTGTCCACGAATCCCCTGCGGGTACTCGACTGCAAATCGGACCGGTGCCGCGAGGCCACGTCCGAGGCGCCCCGCATCACGGACAGCGTGTGCGCCGAGTGCTCCGGGCACTTCGGCCGGGTCTGCGCGGTCCTGGAGGCGGGGGGGGTTCCGTACGCCGTGAACCCCCGGATGGTCCGCGGTCTCGACTACTACAACCGCACCACGTTCGAATTGCTGGCCGAGGGACTGGGGGCCCAGAACGCCGTGGCGGCCGGGGGGCGGTACGACGGGCTCTCCGAGGTGTTCGGCGGGCCCCGGGTGCCCGCCCTCGGGTTCGCCGCTGGCGTGGAGCGGATCGTGCTGCTGATGGATCCCGGCGCGGCGGGACGAGCCGGCCCCGACGGGTACTGGGTGTTCCGGGGGCCCGAAGCGCTCGAACGGGCCATGGTGCTCCGCAGGGACCTGGCCCGTCAGGGGATCGCAACGGAGATCGACTTCGCCGCCCGGAGCTTCAAGGCACAGATGCGGGCTGCGGACCGGCGCGGGGCCCGGTTCGCCCTGATCCTGGCCGAGGACGAGCTCGCCGGCGGAACGGTGACCGTCAAGGACATGGGCTCCGGCGAACAACAGGGGGTTCCGGCGGAACGGCTGGGCTCCTTCCTGCGAGAGGCGACTTCCCGGGAACCGTCTTGACGAAAGGGATGGGCTGCCATGAGGCTGCATCGGTTCGCCCCTGTGTGCGCAGTGATCCTCGCCGTGGTGTTGTGGGTGCCGGCCCGGGCCGGCACGTGCATCGACGGGGGGTGCCATCAGGACACGGTGGCTCCCAAGTACCTGCACGGCCCGGTGGCGGCCGAGGCGGCCGGCGTGGAAGGGTGCGTTTCCTGCCACGTGCCCGCCGGCGCGGCGTGCACGCCGAGCAAGGGGGGACGGTACCGGTTCAAGACGCGCAAGGAGCGCCTGTGTCTGCTGTGCCACGAAAGGGGCACCGGCACCCAGCACACCCGGGCCGGCGGGAAGTGCCTCTCCTGCCACGACCCCCACGGAAGCAACTCCAGTTACAAGCTCATGCGGGCGGGTTGATCCCGGCCCGCCCCCCGGCGGTCTGTGCCGGCCCGGGGGACATCCCGGTCCTGCGTTCGCGTACGTTCAGAGGAGAAGGAGGAGACGACTGTGACCGACTCCATGGGCACATGGAAGCGGACCCACATGTGCGGAGAGATCCGCCCCGTGCACGAGGGGCAGATCGTGACGCTCATGGGATGGGTGCACCGCCGGCGGGACCACGGAGGGCTGATCTTCGTGGATCTGAGGGACCGCGAAGGCATCGTGCAGGTGGTGTTCTATCCGGACCTCTCGCCCGAGGCCCACGAGAAAGCCCACCGCCTGCGCAGCGAATACGTGGTCGCCGTGCAGGGGCAGGTGGTCAAGCGGCCCGACGGAACGGAGAACCCGGACCTGCCCACGGGCGCCGTGGAGGTGCGGGCCACCGAACTGCGGATCCTGAACCGCTCCCGCACGCCCGTGTTCCCGGTGGACGAGGACACCGACGTGGGCGAGGACCTGCGCCTCCGGTACCGGTACCTGGACCTGCGGCGGCCCGGCCTCCAGCGCAACCTGAGGCTCCGGCACCGGGCCGCGGCCGTGGTGCGGCGGTTCCTGGACGAGCAGGGCTTCCTCGAGGTGGAGACCCCGGTGCTCACCCGGAGCACCCCGGAGGGGGCCCGGGACTTCCTGGTGCCCAGCCGGCTGCACCCGGGAAAGTTCTACGCGCTCCCTCAGTCGCCCCAGCTCTTCAAACAGATCCTCATGATGGCGGGAGTGGACCGTTACTTCCAGATCGTCCGGTGTTTCCGGGACGAGGATCTTCGGGCCGACCGCCAGCCGGAGTTCACCCAGATCTACGTGGAGTTTAGCTTCGTTACCCCCGAGGACGTGATGGGGGTCATGGAGGAGATGGTGGCCGCGTTGTGGCGCGAAGTGGCCGGGATCGAACTCGAGCGGCCGTTTCCCCGGCTTTCCTACCGGGATGCCCTGGACCGTTTCGGCACGGACGCACCGGACATCCGGTTCGGGCTGGAGCTGCGGGACGTGAGCCGGGCCGTGGCCGGGTCCGAGTTCAAGGTGTTTGCCGGCGCGGTGGCCCGGGGAGGGGTGGTCAAGGCGGTGAACGCCAAAGGGGCCGGCGAGGTCCTGTCCCGCAAGGAGATCGACGACCTGGCCGGGTTCGTGGCCCCCTTCGGTGCCAAGGGACTGGCCTGGATCCGAATCCAGCCGGACGGCTCTTGGCAGTCCCCCATCGCCAAGTTCCTGGGAGAGGATGCCCGGGCCGGCATCCACGAAGCCCTCGGCCCCGAGCCCGGGGACATCCTGTTCTTCGTGGCGGACACACCTGAGGTGGCCAATCTGGCCCTGTCCAGGCTCCGGGTGCACCTGGCGGAACGGCTGGGTCTGGTGCCCGCAGGACGGTGGGCGTTCTGTTGGATCACGGAGTTTCCCCTGCTCGAATGGGACCCCGACGAGAAGCGTTACGTGGCCCTGCATCACCCGTTTACCAGCCCGGTGCCCGAGGACGTCCCCAAGCTCCCGGAGTCTCCCCTGGACGTGCGCGCCCAGGCCTACGACCTGGTGCTCAACGGCACCGAGGTGGGAGGCGGGTCCATCCGGATCCACGACCCGGGGGTGCAGCAGGAGGTGTTCCGGGCCCTGGGCATCGGCCCCGACGAGGCCCGCGAGAAGTTCGGGTTCCTCCTGGAGGCCCTGGAGTTCGGAGCGCCGCCCCACGGGGGCATCGCCTTCGGGTTCGACCGGCTCCTCATGTTCCTGTGCGGCGCCGCCAGCATCAGGGACGTGATCGCCTTTCCGAAGACCCAGCGGGGCACCTGCCCGCTCACGGACGCCCCGGCCGCGGTGGATCCGGCCCAGTTGCGGGAACTCCACATCCGGATCCGGGCGCCCGCGCAGACGGGGGCGCCGGGGACGCGGCCGTGAGGGGAGCCCGGTACGGCCCGCCACCAGGGCCGCCGTGCGGATGCGGCCCACGGGTGATGTCCGCTGCTTGACGGGCGGGAACCGGCCTGCTATTTTCGCATTCTTCAATCGGGAACCAGAGAGGGGTGCGTGATGAAACTCACCACGAAAAGCAGGTACGGCGTCCGGGCGATCTTTGACATCGCCTATCACTCTGGGGGCCTTCCCGCCCAGATCAAGGACATCTCGGAACGCCAGCGCATCAGCCCCCGCTACCTGGAGCAGATCTTCCAGAAGCTCAAGAAAGCCGGAATCCTGGGCAGCAAGCGCGGTCCCCGGGGCGGCTATTTCCTGTTGAAATCCCCCAGCGAGATCACCTTGTACGACATCATCACGTGCACCGAGGGGCCCATCGAGCTGGTGTTCTGCGTGAGCGAGATCGACGAGGAGTGCTCCGCGCGGACCTGCGAGATGAAGGACCGGTGCGTGGCGAGCCCCATGTGGAAGGAGATCGGCGACAAGATCGCGGAGATCTTCCGGAGCACCACGATCCAGGACCTGTGCCGGCGGGCCGAGGAGCTCGGGATCGAGCGGCAGCTGGACGGCCGGTTCATGTACTACATCTGAGCACACGCCCCGCGGGGTCACTTGCACGTTCTCCGCCCCGGGTTCCGGGGCGGCTTCGTTTGTGCGGGAGGCGGTTCCATGGCGATCCGGATCGCGATCCACGGATTCGGCCGCATCGGGCGTAGCGTGTTCCGCGTCGCCCACGCCCATCCCGACGTCCGGGTGGTGGCCGTGGGCGACCGGGAGCCCGTGGAGCCCCTGGTGCACCTGCTGCGCTACGACTCGGTGCGCGGGCCCTGGGGCGTGCCGGTGGAGATGAGGGAGGCGGGCTTCGCCGTGGAGGGGCAGCCCGTGCGGTTCGTGCGGGGGGATGCGGCCGAGGCCATGGGGTGGGAGGCCCTGGGCGTGGACCTGGTGGTGGACTGTACCGGAAAGAACACGGCGCGCGCACGGGCCGCGGGCCATCTGCGGGCCGGGGCCCGGTGGGTGGTGGTGTCCGCGCCCGCCGACGACCCGGACATCACCGTGGTGCTCGGGGTCAACGACCGGGATCTGGATCCCCGGCGCCACCGGATCATCAGCAACGCCTCCTGCACCACCAACTGCCTGGCACCGGTGCTCAAGGTGCTCCACGGCCGATTCGGCGTGCTCGGGGCCCTCGTGACCACGGTGCACGCCTACACGAACGATCAGCGCCTCCTCGACTCGCCCCACCGGGACCTCCGGCGCGCCCGGGCGGCCGGCGTATCCATCATCCCCACCACCACGGGGGCGGCCCGCTCGGTGGGAGCTGTGCTGCCCGAGCTGGCGGACCGGGTGGACGGGGTGTCGGTCCGGGTCCCCACGCCGAACGTCTCCCTGGCGGATCTCACCGTGCGCCTGGAACGGGCCGCGGAGGCCGCCGAAGTGAACGCCGCCCTCCGGGAGGCGGCGGCCGGGGACCTGCGGGGGATCCTGGCCTACACCGAGGAGCCCCTGGTGTCCTGCGACTACCAGGGATGCCCCTACTCCGCCGTGGTGGACGGCCTCCAGACGCGCTCGGCCGGTGGCGGCCTGGTGAAGCTCCAGGCGTGGTACGATAACGAGTGGGGGTACGCCAACCGCCTGGTGGAGCTGGTGGCGCGCCTCGGGCGCGTTGCCGGAGCGGGTTGACCCCGGTGCCGCTCGGCCTTATGGTTACGGCCGCCCCGGCCCGGGAGCCGGAGGCCCCGCCAGGAATCCGTGGACGAAAGGGGGTGCGTGATGGCCGTCCGATCGGTCGAGGAACTGGGCGTTTCCGGACGCAAGGTCTTTGTCCGCGTGGACTTCAACGTCCCGGTGAGGGACGGCCGGGTGGAGGACGACACCCGGATCCAGGCCGCCCTGCCCACGCTCCGGCTCGTGCTGGACCGGGGGGGGGCCCTGATCCTGGCGAGCCACCTGGGCCGGCCCAAGGGCAAGCCCGATCCCGCATATTCCATGGCGCCGGTGGCCGAGCGCCTGGGCGAACGGCTCGGCATGAGCGTGTTCCTGGCCCCGGGGGTGGCGGGTCCCCAGGTTCAGGGCCTCGCCGACGGGCTGGAGCCCGGGCAGGTGATGCTGCTGGAAAACGTCCGGTTCCACCCGGGTGAGACCCGCAACGACCCGGAGTTCGCCCGGTCCCTGGCCGGCCTCGCCGACGTGTACGTGAACGACGCGTTCGGTACCTGTCACCGGGCCCACGCGAGCACGGCCGGCATGGCCGCGTTCTTCCCGCCGGAACGAAAGGGGGCGGGCCTGCTCCTCCTCCGGGAGATCCAGGCGTTCCGCAGGGTGCTGGAGACGCCCGAGAGGCCCTTCGTGGCGATCCTGGGGGGGGCCAAGGTGAGCGACAAGATCGGCGTGATCCGGAACCTGTTGCCCCGGATCGACCGGCTCCTGATCGGCGGGGGCATGGCCTTCACGTTCCTCGCCGCCCGGGGCAAACCCGTGGGGAACTCCCTGCTGGAGGCCGATCGGGTCGACCTGGCCCGGAACCTTCTGGAGGATGCACGGCGGCAGGGGGTGGAGGTGCTTCTGCCCGAGGACCACGTGGTGGGCCGCGAGCCCTCCGCCGGGACCGAGGTGCGGACCACCGGCGATGCGGCCGTGCCCGAGGGGTGGATGGGGCTGGACATCGGCCCCAGGACCCGTGAACGGTTCGCCCGGGCCCTGACGGACGCCCGCACCGTGGTGTGGAACGGCCCCATGGGGGTGTTCGAGCTGGAGCCCTTTGCGGAGGGCACGTTCGCGTTGGCCCGGGCCGTGGCGGCGTGCCCGGGGTTTACCGTGGTGGGCGGGGGCGACAGCGTGGCCGCCGTGAACCGCGCCGGCGTGGCCGGGGGCATCGACCACATCTCCACAGGGGGCGGAGCCTCGCTGGAGCTGTTGGAAGGGAAGACCCTGCCCGGCATCGCGGCCCTGGAAGCGGACTGAGCACGGAGAGGAACGGCACATGCGCGTCCCGCTCATCGCCGGAAACTGGAAGATGCACAAGACGGTGAACGAGGCCCTGGCCCTGGTGGACGCCCTGTTGCCCCGGGTGCGCGGCTTGGAGGGCGTGGAGGTGGCCGTGGCGCCCCCGTTCACCGCCCTGTATCCCGTGGCCCGGGCGCTGCAGGGCACCCCCGTGCGGCTGGCCGCCCAGAACATGCACTGGGAACGGCAGGGCGCCTATACCGGCGAGGTGTCGGCCCCGATGCTCACGGAACTCGGCGTCCGGTACGTCATCTTGGGCCATTCGGAGCGGCGGCAGATGTTCGGGGAGACCGACGAGGCCGTGGCCCGCAAGGCCGCGCGGGCGCTCGCGGCCGGGATCACGCCCATCGTGTGCGTGGGCGAGACCCTGGAGGAGCGGGAGGCCGGGCGGGCGGCCGAGGTGGTGGAGTCCCAGGTCCGGGCGGCGGTGGGGCCGCTGGGGACGGAGGCCGTGGACCGGATCGTGGTGGCCTATGAGCCGGTGTGGGCCATCGGCACCGGCAGGTCCGCCTCGGCCGCACAGGCCCAGGAGATGCACGCCCGCATCCGGGGGGTGCTGGGCGCACTGGGCGGGCCGGAACGCGCGCAGAGGACCCGGATCCTCTACGGGGGAAGCGTCAAGCCGGGCAACGTCCGGGAGCTGATGGCGCAGGGCGACGTGGACGGTGCGCTCGTGGGGGGCGCGAGCCTGGACGCGGAATCGTTTGCAGCCATCGCTGGATTTCAGGTATAAAGGATACTTTCCTGTCGATCGGGAGGCAGCGGTCCATGCACGCACTGCTCGTCACCGTCCACGTCATCGTATGTTTCGTGCTGGTGGGGATCGTGCTGCTCCAGCAGGGCAAGGGCGCCGACATGGGCGCCGTGTTCGGCGGTTCCAGCCAGACCCTGTTCGGCAGCACGGGGGCCACCACGTTCCTCGGGAAGCTCACCGCTGCGGCGGCCGCCCTGTTCATGCTCACCTCGGTGGGGTTGACGTACATGGCGAGCCACCGGTATAAGATGAGCGTTGTGCCCGACCGGCCGGCCGCCGGGGCGTCGGCGGCGCCGGCACAGGGCACGGCCGGGGCCGGTTCCGAGAACCCGGCCGAGCCGCCCGCCCAAAAATAAGCGGTTCTCCGAAAGCGATCCCGTGCCCAGGTGGTGGAACTGGTAGACACGCTATCTTGAGGGGGTAGTGGGGTTCTCCCCGTGCCGGTTCGAGTCCGGCCCTGGGCACCAGCGACAACGAAAAAGGAGCCGGCTCTCCGGCTCCTTTTCTCGTGTTCTGCCGGTGGCCCTTTCGGGGCCCCCCGGGGGCGGGCGCTCATCGGGGCCCGGTGGGTTCGGGCGCTGGGGGGCTCTCCAGGGTGAACACGAAGATCCGTTCTCCGGTCTGGGTGCTTAGATCGGTGTGCATGGATCTCACTTTCCGGTGGGTGATGTCCTCCACCACGGCGTAGACCAGTTCCTTGGCGCCCTCGATCAGGTTGGCGCGCATTTTCTTGACGAGGTCGATTCCCTCGGCGGTGCGCGCGAGGTGTTGCTCGGCCGGGGTCAGCACCCCGCCCAGGCGCACGAGCACGAGGTCCCCGATCACGTGGCAGGTGGCTTCCTTGGGTCCGCGCCCCATGTACTCCTTTTCGAACGCCACAAAGGCCTTGGCCAACTCGTCTTCGATGCGACCGAACGGATTGCGGGACATGGACTCTCTCCTTCGGGGTCGGTGAGCGGACCGTGTCTTTTTTTCTTATGCCAAGGCGGCCTACAAAGTCCAGGCCACCGGCACCGGGCCCCAGGCGGGTTCTCGCTTGACTTCCCGGGGCACTTTGAGATAGACATGTCTTGGCAGATTCCTGGAAGGGCTCCCCCCGCGGAGGGAGAGCCGGTCGAGGAATGGGCCGGATAGAGGCGGATACGCCCTTATCCGGCTTTTTTTGTTGTGAAGGTTCCAGCCCAAGGGCGCAGGGGGTGCTTCCCCGGGCGCCCGACGGCCGGGCCTGCCCCCCCACCGGTGGGGGCGGGTCCGGCCGTTTTTTCGTTTCGGGTCGGGGCGCCGGGTCCAGGGCCCCGGCCTCGAGGAGAGACCCATGCTTCGGCGGATACTGGTGGTGCTGGAGGGGACTCGGTTCACCCCCTGGGCCATCCGGCTCGCCGTGGAGTTGGCCGGGCGCCACGGAGCCAGGGTGACAGGGTTGGTCGCCCTGGACCGGCGCAGGCTCGAGAACGTAGGGCCGATCCCGGCCGGTGCCTCGATCTACGCCGAGAGGCTTCGCGCACACCGCATCGGGGTCCGCCGTCAGGCGATGGCCGGGGCTGTCCGCGCCTTTCGTGAAGCCAGCGATGCAGCGGGGGTTCGTTACGAGGTGGTGGAGGACGAAGGGAATGGATGCGAGTTGGTCGCTTCGCTCTCCCGGTACTACGACCTCACGGTGTTGGGACTCCGAGGATTCTTGGAGTGCCAGGTGGGGGCGGAGCACTCTGAGGCCTCCCAGATCCGGCTCCTGGGGAGTGGGATTCGACCGGTCCTGGCCGTTGCCGGCGAGCCTCGGCCCATCCGGCGGGTGCTCGTTGCCTACGACGGTTCCGCAGGGGCTGCACAGGCGATGGCGTGTTTCCTCCATCTCAGACCCTGGCCCGACGTCCGGGTCCGCATCGTGACGTGCCAGGACTCCCAGAGGGAGGGGTTGCGGCTCCTGATGGACGCGGCCGAGTACTGCCGCGCCCACGGGTGGGAGCCCGAGACCCGGTGCGTTTCAGGCCCTCCCGGCAGGGAGGTGCTGGCCGAAGCGAACCGGTGGAACGCAGACCTCGTGGTAGCCGGGAGCGGTACGAGGAGTCTCCTGAGACGTCGGTGCATCGGAAAGACCGCCCTTCACCTGATGCGCTACAGCGGCCGGCCGCTGTTCCTGTGCCGTTGAGCGCCCTGTGGCCCTGCAGGGCCTTCGATCTGCCGAAGCGCGCACCGAGGCCGAGGGAAACTCGGTGTGCAACGGTGTGGGCATCGCGGACAAGGAGGCATGCCGCTGCTTCGCCCCACGTCTGATGTCGGAGGGAACGCCGGTTCCCAGAGCGGTGCCACGTTTGCGGGCCAGTGGGTGAGCGCGCTGTTTCCCGAGGGGAACGGGCATGGATGAGCGAGGAACGATGCACCGGAAGGCGACCGTCTCCCGTCTTCCGGTGAACCGGCATCTGATCGCCATGGCCGTGGCCCGGTACCGGCGCGAGCAGGACCGCTACGCCAAGCTTGCGGACATGGTCGCCGAGAAGTGCCGCCGCCTTCTGGAGGCCAACGCCATCCTGGGGGCGGTGGACGCCCGGGCCAAGAGCCCCGAGAGCCTGGAGCGCAAGCTCGAAGAGCTCCTGGCCGGAGAGCTCCCGGGGGAGCACACCCCTGAAGGCCTTCTGGACCGGGTCAGCGACCTGGCCGGGGTGCGGGTCAAGACCTACGTGGAGGCCGACCGGGACAAGGTGGTGGAGGACATCTGCCTGGCCTTCGACGGTCCCCGGGAGGGCGGGGAGGTCGACGTGGAGGTGAAGGCCGATCCCTCCCGCAACTACCGCGCGATCCACTGCCAGGTGATGCTGCCTCCCCAGGACCTTACCGGACGGGGTGCGAACCTGAAGGGCGCCACGTGTGAGATCCAGGTGTGCAGCTTGCTCGCCCACGTGTGGAACGAGATCGAGCACAACCTCGTGTACAAGGCGGCAAACGGGGACCCCTCGCGGGAGGAGCTGGATCTGCTGGCCGAGTTGGGGGACCTGACGCGGAAAGGGGACGAAGTCCTCAACGCCCTGATCGCGGCCACCCGGCGGCGGGTGTCCCGGCGCACCGGGGAGTTCACCGACACCTTCGACTTCGTGGCCCGGATGCGGGAGCGGTTCCCCATGGCCCACAACTTCGAGATGCACGCCCTGGCCCTGCTGGAGGAACTGCGGGCCTTCGGGCTCACCACGCCGGAACGGATCGACAGGCGGTTGTTGCAAGGGGACTACCTGGCCCGCTCGAAGGCACTGTTCGAAGCGTTCCGGGCCCATCAGCTCCGGACCGGGGACTGGGGCGTGGTGCTCGACCCGGGGAGCTCGGACCACCTGCTCGTTCTGTTCCTGGACGGGTGTGCACCAGAGGTCCTCCGCCGCCACCAGAGGGGCAAGCCCCGGGGGCGGCTTCCCCGCATCGCCCGGCTGGCCCGGCGGTTCGTCGAGATGACGTCCGCCGCCGGCAGGCCGTGAGGGGGCCGGCCATGCCCGGTCCGTTCGTTTCCGCGCGGCGGGTTCCCCTGGGGCGCGTGGTCCAGGCGTTGCTCCTCGGGGCGTTGTGGCTCGGCCTGAGCGGGATGTACGACCCGTTTCACCTGGCTCTCGGGGCCCTGTCCGTGGCGTGCGTGCTGTGGCTCAACGGTCGGCTGCGGCGCGCGCCCCGGGTTGCCGAGGCGGCCCGGGGGGACGCCGAGATCCACGTGCTGCGGTTTGCCGCCTACTGCGGGTGGCTCGTGGGCCAGATCCTGGCGTCCGCGTTGCACGTGGCCGCGGTGGTGATCCATCCCCGCATGCCCGTGAGTCCCAGGGTGATTCGTTTCCGCTCGGACCAGCCCAACGACGTGGCCCGGATGCTCCTGGCCAACTCGATCACGTTGACCCCGGGCACGCTGACCCTCGAGGTGGACGGGGACGAGTTCGTCGTGCACGCGCTGACCGAGGCCACGGCCCGCGGGCTGCTGGACGGCACGATGCAGGCCAAGGTGGCCCGGCTGTTCCGCGACGACCCAGGCCGTGCCGTGTACGACGTGCGATGGGAGGAGGCTTGAGTGGACCCGGTGTACACCCCTTTGGCGGTGCTCCTCGCCCTGGTTCTCCTGCCCCCCCTGTACCGGGTGCTACGGGGGCCGACCGTATTCGATCGGCTCCTGGGGGCCGCGGTCATCGGGAGCAAGACGATCGTGATCTCGTGCCTGTTCGGGTACGCCTTTGGGCGGATCGAGATGTTCCTCGACATCGCCCTGGGATACGCGATCTTGAACTTCGTCGGGGCGGTGGCCATCGAGAAGTACTTTTCCTCCGGAGGGATCACGCGGTGAGCGGGCTTCAGGAGATCCTGGCGGCGGCCCTGTTTGGCACGGGCGCGCTGTTCTTGCTCATCGGGGGACTGGGCCTCCTGCGGCTGCCCGACTTCTTCGCGCGGACCCACGCCGCCGGCAAGGTGGACAGCGTGGGCATCATGCTGTGCCTGGGAGCCCTGGCGGTGCGCGAGGGACCCACGTTGAACGGGCTCAAGCTGTTGATCGCGATCTCGTTCGTGGCCGTGTCGAGCCCGGTGGCCGTTCACGCGCTCGCGCGGGCCGCGGTGCAGGCCGGTCTCAGACCTTGGCGGGCGAGGCGGAACGGGAAGGAGCCGCGATGACCTGGCCCGCCGACTTCGTTCTGTACCTGGTGCTCGTGGTGACGGCCCTGGCCTCCCTGGAGGTGAAGAGCCTCCTGGCCGCCTCGGTCATCCTGACCGCGTTCAGCTTCGTGAGCGCCCTGCTGATGCTCTCGGTGGGGGCCGTGGACGTGGCGTTCACCGAGGCGGTGGTGGGGGCCGGCCTGGTCGGGGTCTTCTACATCGTGGCCGTCTACCGCACCTCCCGGAGGAACGCGCGTTGAGGCTGAGAGACCTGGTGGTCCTGGCGGGCCTGGCCGGGGTGCTCCTGTACGCCGTGGGGCACCTGCCGAGCCGGGGGGACCCGGCCGCGCCCGCCCACCTGCGCACCAGCCCCGCGGGCACCCCCGGCGCCGGCACGTACTACCTGGAACACGCCCTGGACCACGCGGCCACCCCGAACGTGGTCACGGTGGTGCTGGCCGACTACCGGGCGCTCGACACGCTGGGCGAGACGTTCGTGGTGTTCACCGGCGGCGTGGCGTGCCTGCTGATCTTGCGGAGGCGGGCGTGAGGGGGCCGTCCCGGAGCCTGGTGGTGGTGCTGGCCGCCCGGGGGCTGGCCCCGGCGATCCAGCTCTTTGCCCTGTACGTGGTGTTCCACGGCCACTACAGCCCGGGGGGAGGGTTCCAGGGAGGGGTGCTCCTGGCCGCGAGCTTCGTGCTGGTGCGCCTGGCCGAGGGCCACGAGGCCGGCCGGCACCAGGTTCCCCGCCGAGCCGGACCCGTGCTGGGGGCGATCGGGGTGCTCCTGTTCGCGGCCGTGGGCGCCGCGGCCTTCTTCGGGGGGGGGAGTTTCCTCGACCACGGCCGGGTGCCCCTGCCGGGGCTGGCCCCGGCCGACCTGCGGTCCCTGATGATCCTGGTGATCGAGGTCGGGGTGGCGATCGCCGTGGCCGCGGTGCTCACCGCGATCTACGACGAGCTCCTCGGGGGGGACACCCGTGCTTGAGCACCTGCAAGGCCACTACGCCTACTACTTCCTGGCCCTCCTGGCGGTCATCGGGTTCTACGGGATGCTGGCCAAGCGGAACCTCGTGAAAAAGGTGATCGGGATCTCGATCCTCCAGAGCTCCATCATCCTGTTTTGGCTCGTGGGGGCCTACAAGGCCGGGGGGAGCGTGCCCATCTACGACGAGCGCCTGGGCATGGCCGACCCGGGCCGGTACGTGAACCCCCTGCCCCACACCCTGATGCTCACGGCCATCGTGGTGGCCGTGGTCACCCTGGGGGTGGCCTTCGCCCTGATCGTCGCGATCCACCGCTCCTACGGCACCCTGGACGAGGAGGAACTGCTGGAGCGGATGCGATGATCGCCGCGAACCTGCCCGCCCTGGTCCCCCTCGCCTACCTGGTGGCGGCCCTCCTGATCCCGCTGGCCGGCGCCTGGAGGCGTGCCCTGGCCCCGGGGCTGGCCGCGGCCGGGGCGTCGGCCGGGGCGGCGCTCGCCCTGGCGGGGCTGGTGCGGGTGGCCGCGTACGGACCGCTCTCGTACGAGATGGGGGGGTGGCCGCCCCCCGTGGGGATCGAGTTCGTGCTCGACGGGCTTTCGGCGTTCGTGGTCGCGGTGGTGGCGGTGGTGGGCCTGGCCGCCCTGGTCCACGGGGGGCGCACCAGCGCGACCGAGATCCCCGGGAGGGTGGTGCCGTTCCTGAGCGCGTCCATGATCTTCCTCTCGGGCCTCACCGGCATGGTGCTCACCGGCGACCTGTTCAACCTGTACGTCTTCCTGGAGATCAGCTCCCTGGCCGCCTACGCCCTCCTGGCCGTGGGGAGCCGCCAGGCCCCCCTGTCCACGTTCCGGTACCTCGTCATGGGAACGGCAGGGGCGTCGTTCTACCTGCTCGGGCTGGCCTTCCTGTACCTGGAGACCGGCACCCTCAACATGGCCGACCTGGGCCGGATCCTCACCCTGGTGGAGGACCGCCCCCCGGTGGTCGTGGGCATCACGTTCGTGGGCGTGGGCATGGCGCTCAAGATGGCCCTGTTCCCCCTCCACGGGTGGCTGCCCGACGCCTACACCGACGCCTCGTCCGCCGGCACCTCCCTGGTGGCGCCCCTGGGCACCAAGGTGGCCGCGTACGTGCTGCTGCGGCTGTTCTTCTACGTGCTCGAGCCCGAGTACGCCCGGGGCCTGACGCTGCTCACCGCGGTGGGCTACCTGGGGATCGCGGGGATCGTGTGGGGCTCGGTCATGGCGATCCTCCAGCCCGAGCTCAAGCGCATGCTCGCCTACAGCAGCGTGTCCCAGGTGGGCTACATCGCCGCGGGCATCGGCCTGGCCTCGCCCCTGGGGTTCGTCGGGGCCGTGCTCCACATCCTGAACCACGCCTTCATGAAGGCCTGCCTGTTCCTGGTGGCCGGGAACCTCCGGCTGCGCCGGGGCCACAGCCACATCCCGTCGTTCGACCGGTCCCTGCGGCGGGCCATGCCCTGGTCCATGGCGGCCTTCGCCACGGCGGCCCTCTCGATGATCGGCGTCCCGCCCTTCGCGGGCTTCTTCAGCAAGTGGTACCTGGCCCTGGGGGCCCTGGAGCAGGCCAACTGGATGCTCTTGTCGGCCCTGGTGGCGAGCAGCCTGCTCAACGCGGTGTACTTCTTCCGGGTGCTGGAGCGGATGTACCTGGTCCCCGCCCCCGAGGGGGTGGGAGCCGCGCCCGCGGCGATCGAGGAGGGGGAGGTGCCGGCCTCCATGCTCGTGCCCACCCTGGTGCTAGCCGGGGGGCTGCTGGCCCTGGGGCTCGGCAACGCCTGGCTCGTCACCCACCTGGTCCGGCCCATGCTGCCGGCCGGGCTGTGACGGGGAGGGCGCCGGCGTGATCCCCTACGAGACCTACCCCTCGGTCCAACCCCTGCTCGCGGTGCTGGTCTCCCTGGCCGCGGCCGGGCTGATCGTGGCGAGCGGCCGGCGGCCGGCCCTGCGGGAGACCTGGACCCTGGCCGCGGCCGCCCTCAAGTTCGCCCTGGTGCTGGGCCTCGTTCCCGGGGCCCTGGCCGGCCGGGCCGCCGAGGTCACCCTGTTCGAGATTTCCCCGGGCGTCGCCCTGGCCCTCCGGGCCGACCCCCTGGGGGTGTTCTTCGCCCTGGTGGCCTCGGGGCTCTGGGTCGTGACCTCGGTGTACTCCATCGGCTACGTGCGCGCCGGGGGCGAGGCCAACCAGACCCGCTACTTCGCGAGCTTCGCCGTGTGCCTGTCGGCCACGACCGGGGTGGCCTTCTCGGCCAACCTCCTGACCTTCCTCGTCTTCTACGAGGTGCTCTCCCTGGCCACCTACCCCCTGGTGATCCACAAGGAGACCCCCGAGGCCCTGGCCGCCGGCCGCAAGTACCTGGCCTACGCGCTCACGGCCGGGGGCCTTCTGCTGGTGGCCACGGCCTGGACGTGGCAGGCGGCCGGCACCCTGGAGTTCCGGCCCGGCGGCATCCTCGCGGGCTCCGGGGCGGGGCCCGGCGCGATCCGGGCGATCTTCCTCCTGGCCCTGGCCGGGGTGGGGGTCAAGGCCGGCATCATGCCGCTCCACGGGTGGCTCCCCTCGGCCATGGTGGCCCCCACGCCGGTGAGCGCCCTGCTCCACGCGGTGGCGGTGGTCAAGTCCGGGGTGTTCGGGGTGGTGCGCCTGGCGGGGTTCGTGTTCGGCCCCGAGCTGCTGCGGGACCTGGGCCTGGCGGCCGTGCTCGCCGCGTTCGCCGGGGCCACGGTGGTGCTGGCGTCCCTGCTGGCCCTGCGGCAGGACAACCTCAAGAGGCGCCTGGCCTACTCCACGGTGGGCCACCTGTCCTACATCGTGCTCGGGGTGGCGCTGCTCTCGCCGTCGGGCCTGGGCGGGGCGCTCCTGCACCTGGCCAACCACGCCACCATGAAGATCACCCTGTTCTTCTGCGCGGGCGCCATCTACGTGAGCCTCGAGAAGAAGAACGTCTCCGAGCTCGACGGGGTGGGCCGGGACATGCCCTGGACCATGGGCGCGTTCACCGTGGCGGCCCTGGGGCTGGCCGGCGTGCCGCCGGTGAACGGGTTCGCGAGCAAGTACCTCCTGTGCGTGGGTGCCCTGGAGGCGGGCGAGGCCGCCGCGCTCGTGGTGCTCCTGCTGAGCGGGCTCCTGAACGCGGCCTACTTCTTCCCCATCGTCCACCGGGCCTTCTTCCGGCCGTCCAGGGACCCGGTCCGGGGGCGGGAGGCCCCGGCCTCGATGGTGATCCCCATCGCCGTGGTGGCGGTGCTCTCGGTGGCCCTGGGGCTGTTTCCCAACCTGTTCTTCGACCTCGCCTCGGCCGTCACCGCCGGCGTGCTGGCCGGCCCGGGCGGGGGCGTGACCGCGGGGGTCGGACCATGACGCGAGCGCGCTGGATCGCCCTGGGGCTGGTGGCCGCCCTGTCCGTGCTGGCCCAGGCCGTCGGGCCCCACCCCTCCTACGCCCGGTGGTGGGACCTGGTGCCGGGCTCCTACGCCCTGTTCGGCTTCCTCGGCTGCGTGGCCATCGTCGTGGTCTCGAAGGGGCTCGGCAAGGCGGTGCTCCAGCGGCCGGAGGGCTACTACGATGATGCCTGACCTGCCCCCGGCCCTGGTGCTGTGGCTCGGGGCGGCCCTCGTGCCCCTGGTGCCCCGCAGGCTCCGGCCGGCGGTGTTCCCCCTGTTCCCCCTGGCCGCCCTCGCGCTGGTCTGGTCCCTGCCCGAGGGCGTGCTGTGGAGCGCGGACTACCTGGGCTACCGCCTGGTCCCCCTGGAGGTGGACCGGATGAGCCGGGTGTTCGGCACGATCTTCGCCCTGATCGGGGTGCTGGGGGGGGTGTACGCCCTGCACGTGCGGGACACCGGCCAGCAGGTGGCGGCGCTCCTGTACGGCGGGGGCGCCCTGGCCGTGACCTTTGCCGGGGACTACCTGAGCCTGTTTTTGGGCTGGGAGGTCATGGCGGTGGCCTCGGCCGGCCTGGTGTGGGCGGCCCGCACCCCGGAGGCGTCGGCCGCGGGCCGCCGGTACGTCCTGGTGCACCTGTTCGGGGGGAGCCTGCTCCTGGCCGGGATCGCGCTCCAGGTGGCCTCCACGGGGTCCCTGGCCCTCGCGCCCTTTGCCCCGGGCGAGTCGGCCGCGGCCTGGCTGGTGCTGGCCGGGGTGGCCCTCAACGCGGCCCTGCCGCCGCTGCACGCGTGGCTCCCGGACGCGTACCCCCGGGCCACGGTCACCGGCGCGGTGTTCCTGAGCGCCTACACCACCAAGACCTCGGTGTACGTGCTGGCGAGCCTGTTCGCCGGGTGGGACGTGCTCATCCCCCTGGGGGTGGCCATGGCCCTCTACGGCGTGGTGTACGCCGTGCTGGCCAACGACATCCGGGAGATCCTCGCCTACCACATCATCAGCCAGGTGGGGTACATGGTGGCGGCCGTGGGCATCGGCACCGAGCTGGCCCTGAACGGCGCCGCAGCCCACGCGTTCAGCCACATCCTGTACAAGGCGCTCCTGTTCATGGGGGCGGGGGTGGTGATCCACACCACCGGCCGGAGCCAGCTCACCCGGCTCGGGGGGTTCGCCGGCCGTCAGCGCCTGGCCGTGGCCCTGTACATGATCGGGGCGTTCTCCATCTCGGGGTTCCCCCTGTTCAACGGGTTCGTCAGCAAGGCCGTGATCGTGAGCGCCGCGGGGAAGAGCGGCCACACCGCCGCCATGGTGCTCCTGCTTCTGGCCTCGGTGGGGACGTTCCTCCACACGGGCCTCAAGCTCCCCTACTTCACCTGGTTCGGCCGGGACCGGGGCATCGTGCCGGCGCCCGCGCCCCGGAACATGCTCGCGGCCATGGCCGCCGTGGCGGCCCTGTGCATCCTGTACGGGGTGGCCCCCGGGCTCCTGTACGGCATGCTTCCGTTCCCCATGGCGTACCGGCCCTACACCGTGCCCCACCTGGCGGAGACCGCCCAGATCCTGGTGTTCACCTTCGTCGCGTTCTGGCTCCTCAGGGACAAGCTCGCCGGCGAGGACACGATCGCCCTGGACACCGACTGGTTCTACCGGCGGCCCGGTTCGTGGGTGGGCCGCGTCCTCCTGTCCGCAGCGGACCGGGCGTTCTCCGCCGCGGACGAGGGGGTGTCCCGGTGTGCCCGGGCGTTGGCGAGAGCGGTCTGTTCGCTTTCGTCAGAACCACCCCGCCGCGTTTCAGTGGGAGGGAGCCTCGCGCTCGCTCTGGCGCTTATGGTCGCGGCCGCGGTGCTCGCCGTGGGTGGGGCGGTGACCCCCTGAAAGGGCACGGGGGAGCCGGCCCCGCTCCTCCTTCCCCGTCCTGCTGCTCCCTCCTGCCCCGCCGGGAAGAGGGGGTGCCCCCGATACAAAAAAAGGCGAACCGCTGATTCGCGGTCCGCCCTGCACGCCCTCTGGTGCCGAAGAGAGGATTCGAACCTCCACGGGCTTGCGCCCACCAGATCCTGAATCTGGCGCGTCTACCAATTCCGCCACTTCGGCACGACGCACTTTGATAGCACGGGGCCGGGTTGAGGTCAAGAGGGGTGCGTTGCCGGGCCCCGTACCCGCCGTTATACTAGCCCCGCTTTTCCGGAGGGCGGCCGGGCCCCGGTGCCGCAAGGGCCCCGGGGATGCGGAGGGTTCCGACGCGGAGGTGTTCATGGAACTGGACTGGAACGACGGGTGTTTCGTGTGTGGCCCCAACAACCCCGAGGGGCTGCGCCTGGAGTTCCGGGTGGACGAGTCCGCCCGGGCGATCGAGACGGTGTGGGTGCCCCGGCCGGCGCACGCCGGCTACGAGGGCATGGTCCACGGCGGGCTGGTGGCCACGGTGCTGGACGAGACCCTGGGGAAGCTGTCCACCGTGCTCGGCACGCCCGCGGTGACGGCCGAGCTCACCGTCCGGTACCGGAAACCCGTGCCGGTGGGACGGCCGCTTCGCGTGCGGGGCCGGATCACCGGGGAGCGGGGCCGGCTGCTCACCGGCGAGGCCGAGGCCGTGCTGGAGGACGGCACGGTGGCGGCCACCGCCGCGCTCAAACTCATGAAAGGGAACTCCCGGTGATCCCCAAGCCCGAGACGTTCGTCCGGTTTCTGATCGAGCGGGCCCCCCAGCCCCTGACCCTGCGGCAACTGATGCGGCGGCTACGGGTGAAGCCCGCCGAGGAGGGTGCGTTCCTCGAGTTCCTGGAGGAACGGCTCCGGGTGGGGGATGTGGTGGAGATCAAGGGGGGGCGTTACGCGCACCCTTCCCGGGTGGGGCTGGTGGTGGGCCGGGTCCAGGTGCATCCGGACGGGTTCGGGTTCGTGGTGCCCGAGGACCCGGATCTGCCCCACGTGTACATCAAGCCCCGATGGTTGCGTGCGGCCATGCACGGCGATCGGGTGGTGGCCCGGATCGAGCGGCGTCCGCCCAAGGGGCCCGAGGGCCGGATCATCCGGGTCATCGAGCGGGCCACGCGCCGGCTCACGGGCCAGTTGCGCATCCGCCGCAAGGCCGCGGTGGTGGTACCCCTGGACGAGCGGTTCCTGCACGAGGTGTACGTGGCCCCGGATGACCTGGGGGGGGCGGCCGACGGCCAGATCGTGCAGGTGGAGCTCACGGCGTACCCGTCGGAGGAGGCCGGCCCGGAGGGACGGGTGGTGCAGGTGCTCGGAAGCCCGGGCGACCCCGCGGCCGAAGCCAAGGCCATCGCCCTCAAGCACGGGATCCCCGTCGCCTTCCCGCCCTCCGTGGAGGAGGAGGCCGAGGCCGTGCCCGAACGGGTGCGGCGGGCGGACCTGAAGGGGCGGGCGGACCTGAGGGAGCTGCCGTTCGTGACGATCGACGGGGAGACGGCCCGGGACTTCGACGACGCGGTGTGCCTGCAGGAACTGGAGGACGGCCGGGTGCGACTCCTGGTGGCCATCGCGGACGTGAGTCACTACGTGCGGCCCGGAAGCGCGCTCGACGACGAGGCCTTCGCGCGGGGCACCTCCACGTACTTCCCGGACCGGGTGTTCCCCATGCTCCCCGAACGGCTGTCCAACGGGATCTGCAGCCTGGTGGCCGGCCAGGACCGGCTCGCGGTGGTGGCGGACCTCGTGTTCAGCCGGGGGGGGCGCCGCCAGCAGGCCCGGTTCGCGGCGGCCGTGATCCGGAGCCGCCACCGCCTCACGTACGGCCAGGTGGCCCGGATCCTGGACGACCCCGACTGCGAGGAAGCCCAGAGGCTCTCCGACGTGACCCCCATGCTGCTCCGCATGGGGGAGCTGGCCCGGGCCATGCGGGCCCGCCGCCGGGAGCGGGGCAGCCTGGACTTCGATCTGCCCGAGGCGGAGATCGTGCTGGACGTGCGGGGCCGGCCCGAGGACATCGTTCGGGGAGAGCGCAACGAGGCCCACTACCTCATCGAGGAGTTCATGATCGGGGCCAACGAGGCCGTGGCCGACTTCCTGGCGGCCCGCGAGATCCCGTGCCCCTACCGGATCCATCGGCCCCCGGACCCGGAGAAGGTGGAGGAGTTCCGCCGGTTCGTGCACAACTTCGGATACACGCTCAAGGGCCGGGTCCGGCCCAGCCCCCGGGACTTCCAGGCCCTGCTCCACCAGGTGGAGGGCAAACCCGAGGAGCGCATGATCCACAACGTGCTGCTGCGCACCATGGCCAAGGCCGTGTACTCGCCCGAGAACGAGGGCCACTTCGGCCTGGCCTCGGAGCGGTACCTCCATTTCACCTCGCCCATCCGGCGCTATCCCGACCTGATCGTGCACCGCCTCCTCAAGCGGGCTCTCCGGGGCCGTCCCCCCTCCAGGGAGTGGTGCCGGAAACAGCGCCGCTACCTGGAGCACGCCTGCCCCCACCTGTCGGCCCGGGAACGGGCCGCCGAGGCGGCCGAGCGCGAGGCCGTGCAGTGGAAGAAGTGCGAGTTCATGGCCGACAAGGTGGGCTCGGAACACTGGGGGTTCATCACCGGCATCGCCAGCTTCGGTTTCTTCGTGGAGCTGGAGGACGTGTTCGTGGACGGCCTGGTCCACGTGTCGAGCCTGGAGGACGACTTCTACCACTTCTCCGAGGAGCTCCAGACCCTGATCGGCGAGCGCACGGGGCGCACGTTCCGGGTGGGCGACCGGGTGCGCGTGCGGGTGGAGCGGGTCAACGTGGCCCGGCGGCAGATCGACTTCGCCCTGGTGGAACGGGGGAGGCCGTGAACCTCTACACCCTGACCCAGACGTACCGGTCGCTCAACCGGATCCGGGAGATCGTCCTGATCCTCTCCAAGCACGGGTTCCACCAGGTGCTCGAGACGGTGGGCCTGGCCCGGTTCCTCCCGCTGTCGCGGCGGTTCCGGGTACGCAGCGGGGTGGAGGGGGACGTCTCGCCCGCGGTGCAGCTCCGCATGGCCCTGGAGGACCTGGGGCCCACGTTCGTGAAGCTGGGGCAGATGCTCTCCACCCGCCCCGACCTGATCCCCCCGGAGTTCGTGGAGGAGTTCAAGCGGCTCCGGGACGAGGTGCCGCCCTTCCCCTTTGGGGAGGCCCGCCGGATCATCGAAGAGGAGATCGGGGCCCCCCTGGAGGAAGCGTTCGTGGAGGTGGACCCCGATCCCCTGGCCGCGGCAAGCATCGCCCAGGTGCACCGGGCGCGGCTGCACGACGGCTCCCGCGTGGTCCTCAAGATCCAGCGCCCCGGGATCGACCGGGTGGTCTCCCAGGACCTGGCCACCTTGTACCTGCTGGCCGCCCTGGTGGACCGGTACGTGCCCGAGAGCCGGCCGTTCCGGCTGCGGGAGATCGTGGACGAGTTCGCCCGCACCCTGCGGCGCGAGCTGGACTTCTTCCTGGAGGCCTCCAACACGGAGCGCTTCCGCCAGAACTTCCGGGACTTCCACGGGGTGGTCATCCCAGCGGTGCGCTGGGAGTTCACCACCCGGCGCCTCCTGGTCCTGGAGGCCATCGACGGCCGGCGGGCCGAGGACCCGGAGGCCCTGCGCGAGCTCGGGCACGACACGTCGGCACTGGCCCGGAGGCTGGCCCGGGCGTTCCTCAAGCAGGTGTTCGACGACGGGCTCTTCCACGGCGACCTCCACGCGGGCAACGTGCTCGTCACGCCGGACGGGCGGATCGCGTTCCTGGACTTCGGCGCGGTGGGCTACCTGTCGGAGGAGGCCCAGGAGTGCCTGGGGCACCTTTTCCTCTCGATGGTCACCCGGGACTACGCCCAGATGGCCGACGGGTTCGTCCGGCTCGGGAGCGCGGACGAGACCGTGGACCTGCGTGCCTTCCAGCGGGACCTGCGGGAGCTGATCGAGCCGTACTTCGGGCGTCCCCTCAAGGACCTGCGGGTGGGGCACATCCTCCGGGAGGCCTCCCAGATCGCCGTACGTCACCGGGTGCGGGTGCCGCCCGACCTGGTGCTCCTGGCACGCTCGATCCTCACCGTGGAGTCCCTGGGCCGGGAACTGGCCCCGGACTTCGTGGTCCTGGAGGAGGCGGTGCCGTTCGCCCGCAAGCTGCTGCTGAGGCGGGCCGATCCGCGGCGGCAGGCCCGGATCGCCTACCGGACCTTCCGGGACCTGAGCGACTTCCTCCGCGCCCTCCCGGGCCAGGTGAGCCGGATCCTCCAGAAGCTCCTGGAGGGCAAGCTGGCGGTGGACTTCGTACACAAGGGGTACGAGCCCCTGCTGGCGGAGCTGGACCGCTCTTCCAACCGTCTGAGCTTCGCGATGATCGTCTCGGCCCTCATCATCGGGTCCTCCCTGATCGTGCTGGCCGGCCGGGGGCCGTTCGTGTGGGACTTCCCGCTCCTGGGCGTCCTGGGGTTCCTGGTGGCCGGGGTCCTGGGGTTCGGGCTGGCGTTCGCGATCCTCCGGTCCGGCAAGCTGTGACGACCGGCCCGTTTCCGTTCCGGATCCTGCATCTCGGAGACGAGTTCGTGGCCGTGGACAAGCCGGCCGGGTGGCTCTCCGTGCCGGCCCGGAGGCGGGACGACCCGAGGCCCTGCGTGGGCCTGGAGCTCCAGCGCGCTCTGGAGACCCGGATCTGGCCCGTCCACCGGCTGGACGAGCCCGTGTCCGGGGTGCTCCTGTTCGCCCGGTCCGCCCGGGCCCATCGGCTGGCCAACGGGTGGTTCGAGCGGCGGCAGGTGCGCAAGCTCTACCAGGCCCTGACCGAGGGGGATCCGGAGGGCCTGCCGGAAGGGGAGGACGTGGAGTGGCGCTCCTCCATCAAGCGGGGAAAACGCCGGGCGTACGAGAGCCCCCGCGGCAGGGCCGCGCTGACCCGGGCGCGGTTCGTGGGCGGACGCCGGGAGGGGCTGGCCTGGGAACTGGAGCCGTTGACCGGGCGCCCCCACCAGCTCCGGGTGCACCTGGCGGCCCGGGGGTTTCCGGTGTTGGGCGACGCCCTGTACGGCTCCGGGCGGGCGTGGCCCGGCGGGGGCATCGCCCTGCGGGCCGTGCGCCTGGACCTGGGGGCGTGCCCCGGCGCCCGGGAGGCCGGCCTCCCGGTGCGGATCGAGGCCGCCCCCCTGTTCGGGGCGGCATGACCGGAAGCCGCCCGGTCCGTCTTCCCGGTGAACGCCCGCCGGACGGGCACAGGACGTCGCGATGAGCGTGGAGACCGACCGCCTTCTTCCCGAGGCCCCCGAGGGGCCGGACGACGTGTTCGACGTGGTGATCGTTACGGGCGACGCCTACGTGGACCATCCGGCGTTCGGCGCGGCCCTGGTGGGGCGTTTCCTCGAATCCCTCGGGTTCCGGGTGGGGATCCTGGCCCAGCCGGACTGGACCCGGGTGGACGACTTCCGCCGGTTCGGCCGGCCCCGGCTGTTCTTCGGCGTCACCGCGGGCAACCTGGACTCCATGGTGGCCCACTACACCCCGGACCGCCGGCGCCGGAGGCGGGACGCCTATTCCCCCGGGGGGAGGCCCGGCCGCCGGCCCGACCTCGCCACGGTGGTGTACGCCCAGCGATGCCGCGAGGCCTTTCCGGACGTGCCCGTGGTGCTGGGCGGGGTCGAGGCGAGCCTGCGGCGCCTGGCCCACTACGACTTCGTGGAGCAGCGGATCCGCCGGTCCGTCCTGGTGGACGCCAAGGCGGACTTCCTGGTGTACGGGATGGCGGAAAGGGCCCTGAAGGACCTGGCCCTGGGGCTGGCCCGGGGGGCCTGCGGGGAGGAACTGCGCCGCATCCGGGGCGTGGCGTACCGCACGTCTCGGCCCCCGGTGGGCCCGGACGTGGTCGTTCTCCCCTCGTATGAACGCGTCGCGGGGGACCGGGACGCCTTCTTCGAGTACTTCCGGAGGCTGGACGCGGCCCTGCGGCGCCCGTCTCCGCCGGTGCTCGTCCAGCCCCACGGGTCCCTGGCCGTGGTGGTCAACCCGCCCGCCGAGCCCCTGGGCCCCGACGAGCTGGACGCCCTCTACCACCTCCCGTTCACCCGGCGATACCCGGCCCGGTACGAAGGGGAGGGCGGGATCCCGGCCCTGGAATCCGTGCGCTTCTCGGTGGTGACCCACAGGGGGTGCTACGGGGGATGTTCCTTCTGTGCCCTGGCCGTGCACCAGGGCAAAGGGGTGGTGAGCCGTCCGGCCGAAGGGGTGGTGCGCGAGGTGCGCCGCCTCGCTCGGCATCCGGACTTCCGGGGGACCCTCCAGGACATCGGGGGGCCCACGGCCAACATGTACGGCACCGGTTGCACCAAGGCCGGCCCCGGCCGGTACGCCTGCGACCGCCCCAGTTGCCTCACGCCGGACGTGTGCCCCCACCTGGAGACCTCTGGGGCCCGGTTCCTCGAACTGCTCCGCGCCGTGCGGCGCGTGCCCGGGGTCAAGCACGCCTTCGTGGCCTCGGGGCTCCGGCACGACCTGCTCCTGCGGCCGAACCAGCAACGGCTCCTGAGGGAACTGCTCCAGCACCACGTGGGCGGGCAGATGAAGGTGGCCCCCGAGCACGTGGCCAACCGTGTGCTCCGGCTCATGGCCAAGCCCGGCCGCCGGACGTACCGGGAGTTCCAGGAGCGGTTTGCGCGGCTCCGGCGGGAGCTCGACCGCCCCCTCTACCTGGTGCCCTACCTGATGACCGGGCACCCCGGGTGCGACCTGACCGATGCCGTGGACCTGGCGCTCTTCGTGCGGGAACTGGGGCACTACGTGGAGCAGGTGCAGGACTTCACGCCCACCCCCATGACCCGCTCCACGTGCATGTTCTGGACGGGCCGCGACCCCCTGACGGGCGAGCCGGTCCACGTGCCCACGGGCCGGGAACGCCGGATCCAGAGAGCCCTCGTCCAGTACCGGGATCCCAGGAACCGCCGGATCCTGATCCGGCACTTCGAGGCCGAGGGCCGACCCGAGGTGCTCCGCATGCTGTACGGGCCGCGGTACCGGCGGGCCGGGCCGGGAGGCCGGCGCCGGCGCACGGGCCGGCGCCGGGGCTTTGACGGCGGGTCGAAACGCTGTGATAATCAAGAGCCTTGATCCCGGGACCGCGACAAAGCCACGGGAGGAGACCCGATGAACGTCGGAAAGCGCATACGCCGGATGCGGGAGGCCCAGGACCTCACTCTGGCCCAGGTGGCCCAGATGACCGGCCTGGAGGAAGCCTACCTCCAGGCCGTGGAGGAGGGGCGCGAGGTCCCGTCCATCGGCGCGGTGCTCAAGATCTCCAGGGCCCTGGGATCGCGCCTGGGCCAGATCCTGCACGAGGCGGGGACCCGGTCCGACATCTTCAGCATCGTGCGCGCGGGCGACGGCCAGACCGTGGACCGCCAGACCCGGGTCCAGCGCACGGGCCAGGGGTACACGTATCAAAGCCTGGTGGCGCCGGACCTGCGGGGCCAGGGCATGGAGCCCTTCCTGGTGACCTTTGACCCCAAGGCGGCCTCCACGGTCCAGCCCATGGTCCACGAGGGCGAGGAGTTCATCTACATCCTCTCGGGAACCGTGGAGCTCCTGTACGACGGCGAGACCTACACCCTGAAAAAGGGCGACAGCCTCTACATCGACTCGTCCCGCCCCCACGCGCTCCGGGGGATCGGGAAGACCCCGCCCCAGGCCCTGGCCGTCATCTATTCCAGGGACTGAGCCTGTCCTACGCGCTGATCAGCCGTTCCAGGGGCGTCCATTCCAGCCCGAACGCCTCGGCCACGGGTCGGCAGGTGACGTGGCCGTCCCACGTGTTCACGCCCCGGGCCAGGGAAGGATCGGCCCGGAGGGCGTCTTCGAGGTTGCTGGAGGCGAGCTTCCGGCAGTAGGGAAGCGTGACGTTGGTCAGGGCGTAGGTGCTGGTCATGGGCACGGAGCCGGGGATGTTGGGCACGCAGTAGTGGATCACCCCCTCCTCGACGTACACCGGATCGGAGTGGGAGGTGGGCCGGCTGGTCTCACTGATCCCGCCCTGGTCGATGGCCACGTCCACGAACACGCTCCCGGGCTTCATGCCCCGCAGGATCTCCCGGTCGATGAGCCGGGGCGCCCGGGCCCCGGGGATCAGGACCGCGCCCACCAGCATGTCGCAACCGGAGGCCGCCTCCCGGATGTTCCTCCGGTTGGACATGAGGGTGACCACCTTTCCGTCGAACACGTCGTCGATGTAGGAGAGGCGGGCGTGGTTGATGTCGATGATCACCACCTCTGCGCCCAGCCCGTAGGCCACCTTGGCCGCGTTGATGCCCACCGCCCCGCCGCCGATGATCACGATCCGGCCGTGCTTGGTCCCCGGCACCCCGCCGAGCAGGATCCCCATGCCGCCCTTTTCCCGCTGCAGGAACGCGGCGCCGAGCTGAACCGCCATCTTGCCGGCCACCTGGCTCATGGGGGCGAGCAGCGGAAGGCTCCCGTCGGGAAGCTGGATCGTCTCGTAGGCGACCGCGCGGATGTGCCGTTCCAGGAGCACGCGGCCCAGTTCGGGCAACGGGGCCAGGTGGAGGAACGCGAACAGGATCTGCCCCTCCCGGAGGAGGGGGTACTCGGACGGCAGGGGCTCCTTCACCTTCATCACCAGGTCGGCCTCCCCCCAGACCTGTTCGGCCGAGGAGGCGATGCGGGCGCCGGCCGAGCGGAAGTCCTCGTCGGAGATCCCGCTGCCCAGTCCCGCGCCGGTCTCGACGAGCACGGTGTGGCCGTCCCGGACCAGTTCCTCCACACCCGACGGCACGATCCCCACCCGGTACTCGTTGTCCTTTCGCTCCTTGGGCACCCCGATGACCATGGCCTCCTCCTGCCGCAGGGTTTCGTGTGACGAAACTATAGCAGCGGGAGGAGGCCGGGATCCAGTCGACCGAGGAACGGGGGCTCACAGCGCGCCCTCTCCCCGTTCGCCCGTGCGGATGCGGAGCGCATCCGTCACGGGGGACACAAAGATCTTGCCGTCCCCCACCCTGCGGCTGCGGGCGGCCCCTGCGATGGCACCGACCACCTCCGGGGCCTGCGCCCCGTCCACGACGACCTCCACCTTCACCTTCGGCACGAAGTCCACGGTGTATTCGGCCCCGCGGAACCGTTCGGCGCGGCCCCTCTGCCGTCCGAACCCCCGCACCTCGCTCACCGTGATCCCCCGGATCCCGAGGGCATGGAGGGCCTCTTTGACCGCGTCGAGCCGGAACGGTTGGAGGATCGCTTCGATCTTCACCATGGCATCGCCTCCTTTCGGACCGAAGTCCACGGATGCACGGGGATGTCGCCGCCGGTCTTCGGGAGCCGGGATTCACGATGCGTGCCCAACCACGCCCCTCGCTCCCTCCGCGCACGAAACCGCAGGGTATTGTCCGGAAGCCGGCGATACAAAAATGAATGTCCCGGAGCGAACAATACAATATTGTAATAACTATCTATTATTGCAACATTATTGTATCATCAGGGCCGGCCCCGGAAACGGCGCGAGAAAAATTTATTAGTAATTTCAACATGTTGTATCCATGGGCACGGGGTTTGAAAGAGGGTGCGTCGTCGCCGGAGGGCCGTGACGCACTTCACCGCACCGGAGGAGGCTGTGATGAGGATGAAAGGGAGCAAAATTCGGAGTGTCGCCTGGACGATGGCACTCGCACTGGCCACGGCGGTTCCGGCCTGGGCCGGGGACGGCCCGGTCACCGCGGAGACCGTCCAGACCCACCTGAACTACGTCTGGACGCTCGTTGCCGCGTTCCTCGTCTTCTTCATGCAGGCCGGTTTCGCCATGGTGGAGGCCGGGTTCACGCGCGCAAAGAACGCGTGCAACATCCTCATGAAGAACCTGATGGACTTCGGCATGGGAGCCCTCGCCTTTTTCTTCGTGGGGTTCGGGCTCATGTTCGGTGCATCCAACGGATGGATCGGCACCAGCGGGTTCATGCTGTCGGACTTCGCGCGGGACGCCGACCCGTGGGTGTATGCGTTCTTCATGTTCCAGGTGGTATTTGCGGCCACGGCCGCCACGATCGTATCCGGAGCGATCGCCGAGCGCACGCGGTTCAGCGCGTACCTGGTGTTCAGCGCGCTGATGACGGCGGTGGTGTACCCCGTGTTTGGAAGCTGGGCCTGGGGCGGCCTGTATCGCGGCGGGGGGTGGCTCGAGCGGCTGGGGTTCATCGACTTTGCCGGGTCCACCGTGGTGCACTCGATCGGGGGGTGGGCGGCCCTGGCCGGTGCCATCGTGGTGGGACCCCGGATCGGGAAGTACCGGAACGGAAAACCGCAGGCCCTGCCCGGCCATTCCATTCCCCTGGCCGCCTTGGGCGTGTTCATCCTGTTTTTCGGGTGGTTCGGGTTCAACCCGGGAAGCACGACCACCGGCGACCCGTCCATCGCGCTCATCGCGGTGACCACGGCCCTTGCCGCAGCCGCCGGAACGGTCTCCACGCTGTACTACACGTGGATGCGCTTCGGAAAACCGGACGTGGGCATGACATTGAACGGGTGTCTCGCGGGCCTTGTGGCGATTACGGCGCCGTGCGCCAATGTGAGCCCCCTTTCCGCCGTGGTGATCGGGGTGATCGCCGGGGTCCTGGTTACCGAGTCAGTGGTTTTCTTCGACCGGATCGGGATCGACGATCCCGTGGGGGCGGTCTCGGTGCACGGCGTGTGCGGTGCCTGGGGGACCTTGGCGGCCGCGCTGTTCAACGCCGAGGGGTTCAGCCTCGGGCAGCTGGGAATCCAGGCCCTGGGCGTCGGCGTGGCGTTCGTGTGGGGATTCGGGTCGAGTTTCGTGTTGTGGAGCGTTCTGAAGGCCGTGATGGGCGTGCGCCTGTGCCCGGAAGAGGAGCTCACGGGTTGCGACTTCAGCGAGCATGGGCTTTCGGCCTACCCCGAGTTCCTGTTTCCCGAGATCCTGACCACGGGGTCCGGGGACGGCCAGGAATCGGAACGCCTATCCCCTGCCCCGACCAGGAAGGTCGCCAGGAATCCGGCGTGAATAGAAGGGGCACGGGCGCGTCCCCGGCACGGGCATCCGACGGGGACACGTCTCGTGTCCTTTTGAGGGTCCTCTTTGCTGAACGGGGCGTTCCCCGCGGGATCGCGGTGTCCTACACGATCACCTACACGGTCCCTTGTGGTAAGACCGGGTGAACGGGGCTCCGAAAGGGACTTGGACCCTGGGAGCAGTTTCCAAAGAATTTTAGAAGGCGTGCGCCTTCCGGGCGTTTTCCCGTATTTCGACCCCAAAGGAGCACCCGGCCGGTCCCCCCCAGGGAGCGACTTGCGGAGGGCACAACATGGCCTGGGTCTACGCGCTGCAGCACATCGGGTGCGAGCCGCCCGGGAGAATTCAGGACGCCTTGGACGCCCACGGGATCGGGGTTCGCGCGATCCGCGCGTTTGCCGGGGATCCCGTTCCCCGGCAGATGGGAGAGGCCCTCGGGCTCGTGGTGATGGGGGGGCCAATGGGGGTCTACGACCGGGAGGCCTTTCCGTTCCTGGGGGACGAACTGCGCCTCATCGAGAGCGCGCTGAAGAACGATCGGCCCGTGCTGGGAATTTGCCTGGGGAGCCAGCTCCTGGCCACGGTGTTGGGAGGACGGGTCCGGCGCGGGGAGCAGAAGGAGATCGGGTGGTACGCGGTCCGGCTCACGGGCGCGGCCCGAACCGATCCCCTGCTGGGTTCGGCTCCGGGAGCGTTTGTGGCGCTCCATTGGCACGGGGACGTGTTCGAGCTCCCTCCGGGGGCCGACCGGCTCGCGTTTTCCGCCGTGACCGAAAACCAGGCGTTCCGGTACGGCGGGAACGCCTACGGGTTCCTGTTCCACATGGAGGTCACCGCGGCCGTTGTGCGGGAATGGGTAAAGGAATTCGCTGGAGACCTCCGAGAGGCCGGGCTCGACGCCCGGGAGATCCTGGCCGGGGCCTCGCTCCACCTGGCGAACCTCCACCGGGTGGGTGATGCGGTCTTCGGGGCATGGGCCCGGCTGGTCCGCAGAGTGGGGGGAGGCGCGGACGAAGGAAACGATGGCTCCCCGCGCGGGCCCGAAAAGGGCTTCCCGTAACTTCCCCCTTCCGATAGCCCCCTCCCACCGGGGAGGGGGCCACGCTCCTGTTTGAGAAGGGGGCCGGGAGGTGCCCAGCCCCTTGCCGAGGGCATTGGAGGCAGCGTCGCACGTCTTGCAGGCAGGCCGCCGTGCGGCCGACGGAGCGGTCAGGAAGTCGACGCCGTCCGTTCCGAAAAGGGAACGTAGCGCTTGTTGAACTCCCCCACGTACAACGCCCGGGGCCGGAAGATCCGGTTGTTCTGGAGGTACTCGAGCACCCGGGCGGTCCACCCGGCCACGCGGCTCACCGCGAACAGCGGCGTGAACATCTCCGGGTCGATGCCCAGGCACCGGTAGACCAGCCCGGAGTAGAAGTCCACGTTGGGGAAGATCTTTTTCTCGCTTCCCAGCCGGCCCACCACCTCGCGCTCGATCTCCCGCGCCACCCGGTACAGGGGTTCGAGATCCGGTTTCTCCCGGATCAGCCGCTGGGCCAAGGGACCCAGCACGCGCGCGCGGGGATCGTACGCCTTGTACACGCGGTGGCCGAATCCCATGATCCGTTCCTTGGCGGCGAGCTTGCGCTCCACCCAGACCTTCACGTCGCCCTCCCGGGCGGCCTCCTCCAGCATGTAGATCACTTGCTCGTTGGCTCCGCCGTGAAGGGGGCCCTGGAGCGCCGCGATCCCCGACCCCACGGCGAAATAGATGTCCGCAAGGGTGGAGGCCACCACGAGGGTGGCGAACGTGCTCGCGTTCATGCCGTGGTCGGCGTGGAGGATCAGGGCCACGTCCATCACGCGCTCCTCCAGGGGGGAAGGGCGCCGCCCGGTCATCATGTAGAGCAGGTTGGCCGCGTGGCTGAGCTCCGGGTCGGGCTCCACCGGCATGTGGCCCTGGTGGACCCGGGCGATGGCCGCGGCGATCGTGGCCACGCCCGAGATGAGATGATAGGCGGCCTGGAGCCCGGCCGCATCGTCCAGTTGGCGGCTCATCCTCAGGCGTTTCATCCGGCTGTGGCGCTTGAACTCGTAGATGGCGTGGGCCTCGCCCCTGGGCACGGTCTCCATGGGGATGGAATCCTCGTCCGAGCCGATGATGTCCGCCCGCACCGGGTGGCGTTCCTTGAGGTCCAGGTACGTGAACTCCTGCCGCATGAGGTTCACGCCCAGGCGCAGGGCGGCCATGGCGTTCATCTCCTCGATGGGGAAGCCCATGAGCAGCCGGAGCGTCTTGTTCACGTACCGGTACTCCGAGAGTTTCCGGCGGAACGCCTCGAACTCCTCGGGCGAGGGAAGCTTGCCGTGGAGCAGGAGGTAGCACACCTCCTCGTACGAAGAATGGGCGGCCAGCTCGAAGATGTCGTACCCCCGGTAGATGAGCCAGCCCTTGGACCCGTTGACGTAGCCCACCTTGCTCTCGCAGGCGATGGCTCCCTCGAGTCCCGGCCCGACGGTGCACTGGATCGGCCACCGCACCCGCCGGGTCAGCTCGGGTTCGGGCTCTGCACTGGTCTCTTGGCGGGCCCGCTCGGCCGCCCGAAGGATCAGTTCCGTGATGTCGCGCGTCGCTTCTCGGCTCATGGACGGTCCTCCTCGTTCTCGTGGCGAACGGCAACCCCCTGGCCCGGGCCGCCCGGCTCGGGCGTGCACAAGGGCCCCGGCCCGTGCCGGGCCCGCGAGACCTGCAAGGTGGCTCCCTGAAGCCGGCCGGGGGGCCGAACCGGCGTGAGACGTCCTGTGGTATGAGGAAATCTGGGATGGCAGCAGGGGGCCGGGGCGCCGCCCGGCCCGGACAAGATTGCCGCAATGTACCCCATGAGGGGCGAAAAAGGCAAGAAACCACGAGGGTTTGCTCTCGTCAAACCGGATCCCGGGCCCGGTTTGTGGTATGAACGTACGGGGGAGTTCGTCGGGGCCCCCTTTTCGGGTCTCGTAACGGGCCCGGCGACGTGGAGGGGTGACGTCACGTGCCGCGTGGAATCGGATGGGCGACGGCGCTCGTGGCCCGGGGCCCGCGGCGAGGGGAGATGACATGGAACGGGCCGTGATCTTCGACCTGGACGGGACGTTGGTGGACAGCCTGGGGGACATCGCCTCGGCCATGAACGAGGTGCTGGAACGCCACGGTTTTCCGTCCCACCCGCTTCCGGCGTACCGGCGGTTCGTGGGCGACGGCATGGAGCGGTTGGTGCGGCGGGCCCTTCCCCCGGTGGACGAGGAGACCGTGGCCCGGGTGCTCGAGGACATGCGCGGCACCTACGCGCGGCACGCCCTCCGCACGACCCGGCCCTACCCGGGGGTGCCGGATCTGCTGGACCGGCTGGCGGCCCGGGGCGTTCCGTTTGCCGTGCTCACCAACAAGCCCCATGATGCGGCCGTTGCCATGGTCCGGGCGCTTCTCGGCCGGTGGCGGTTCGCAGCGGTCCGAGGGGCGGTGCCCGGCCGGCCCCGGAAGCCCGACCCGGCCGGGGCGCTCGAGATCGCCCGCCGGCTCGGCGTGGCGCCGGAGGGGTGCCTGTTCGTGGGGGACACGCCCACGGACATGGCCACGGCGGGCGCGGCCGGGATGGTGCCCGTGGGGGTGCTCTGGGGGTTCCGCACCGAACCCGAGCTGCGGGGCGCAGGGGCCCGGTTCCTGCTCGAACAGCCCTTGGAGTTGCCGGGCCTCCTGGGGGATCGGCCCCGGCCCCCCCGCGCCGACGGGTGACGGGGCCTTCCCGGGCGGGCGGTTTCGTTTCGTGGTTGCAGCGGGCTGGGGCATGTGGTAGCAAGGGCCGTTTTTTCCGGAGCTCTGCCGAGGGAGGCGGTTGCCATGGCTGACGTGTTGGGTTTCCGGGGAGTCCGCTACAACCCCGGGCACGTGGACGACTTCGACCTCGTCGTGTGCCCCCCCTACGACGTGCTCACGGACGAGTTCCAGGACGACCTGTACCGCCGGAGCCCGTACAACGTGGTGCGCCTGGAACTGGGGAAGACCTTCCCGGACGACGACGACCGGAACAACCGGTACACGCGGGCGGCCCGGACCCTGCGGGAGTGGCTGGAGCGGGGGATCCTCATCCAGGACCGCGAGGAGTGCGTGTATTACACCGAGGAGGACTACCGGGGCGAGTTCGGCGAACCGCTCACCCGGCGCGGGTTCATCGCCCGGGTGCGGCTGGAGGATCCGGAGTCCGGGGTGTACTTTCCCCACGAGCGGACCCTGTCGGCGCCCAAGGAGGACCGCCTCCGCCTCATGGAAGCGGTGCGGGCCAACCTGAGCCCCATCTTCGGCCTGTACGACGACCCCCAGGTGGTGGTGCTCCGGGACCTGGAGGCCATGGCCCTGGGGCAGCCGCCCCTGATCACCGTGCGGGCCGACGACGGGGTGGTGACCCGCATGTGGAAGATCGCGGATCCCCGGCTGGTGGGGGAGGTGTCCCGGCGGATGGCCGACAAGGGTTTCGTGATCGCCGACGGCCACCACCGCTACGAGACGGCGCTGAAGTACCGCAATCTCATGCGCGAACGGAACCCGGACCACACGGGCCGGGAGCCGTGGAACTACGTGATGATGTACCTGTCGAACCTGAGCGCGCCGGGACTCGCGGTGTTCCCGACCCACCGGGCCGTGTTCGGGCTGCAGGGGTTCTCGCCCCCGGAGTTCCTCCGCCGCGTGGAGCAGGACTTCGCGGTCGAGACGTTCTCATGCGAGGAGGGCCTCCTGGAACGGATGAAGGCGTACCGGCGGGAAGGGCACGCCTTCGGGCTGGTGATCAAGGGGGACCCCGTGTTGCGGCTCCTGGTGCTGCGGGACGAGGCCCGGGTCCGGCGGGCCCTGAAGGGCAGGGCGCCCACGGTGGTCCAGACGCTGGACGTCACCATCCTGCACGCCCTGGTGCTCGAGGGGCTCCTCGGCATCGACCGGAAGGCCCAGGAGGAGCAGAGGAACCTCCGGTACGTGAAGGGGAGCCGCGAGCTCATCCGCGTGGTGCGGGAGGACCCCGAGGTCCAGTTGGGGTTCCTGATGAACCCCACGCGGCTCCAGGAGGTCCGGGACGTCGCCATGGCGGGCGAACGCATGCCCCAGAAGAGCACGTTCTTCTACCCCAAGCTCCTCACGGGACTCGTGATGCACCTGTTGTTCGATCCCGCCCGGGAGGGCCTGCCGGGGTGAGCCGGCCTCTCGCGCGGCCGGACGAGACGGTGGACGGGGCCCTGGGCGGCACGGTCCGGGTGATCCAGCCGGCGCGGGGCTACCGGTTCAGCGTGGACGCCGTGTTCCTGGCACGGTTCGCCGCGGAGGAGCCCTGCGGCCGGGCCCTGGATCTGGGTTGCGGGTGCGGGGTGGTGGCCCTGTGCCTGCTGGCCCTGGGAGGGGCACGGTGCGTGGTCGGCCTGGACATCCAGCCCGAGATGGTGGACCGGGCCCGGCGCTCGGCCGTTTTGAACGGATGGGAAGCACGCGCCCGCTTCCTGGAGGGGGACCTCCGGGAGGCCGGCAGGGCGGTTCTCGCGGGGGAGCGCTTCCCCCTGGTGGTGGCCAACCCCCCGTTCCAGCCGGCCGGCCGGGGCCGGGTGAGCCCCGACGCCGCTGTGGCCCTCGCCCGTCACGAGGTCGCGTGTACCCTGGAGGACGTGGTGGCCGCGGCCCGCCGGATGCTGGCGCGCGGGGGGGCCTTGTGCGTGGTGTACCCGGCCCCCCGGCTGCCCCAACTGCTGGCCTCGTGTCGCCAGCACGGGCTGGCCCCGGAGGTGCTGTGGCCCGTGCACCCCCGCGCGGGAGACCCCGCCTCCCGGTTCCTCTTGCGGGCCCGGCAGGGGGGAAAGGGGGACCTGGAGATCCGCTTCCCGCTCATCGTGCACGAGCCGGGCCGGCGGTATTCCCGGCAGGCCGAGCGTCTTCTGGGGCCTCCTCCCGGCTCCTGAGGTACTGCTCGGCCCGCGTTCGGGCCCGCTCCACGGCGGCCCGTAGCTCCGGGTCCCGGATGCCCCGGATCTCCTGCCGGATCCGCTCACGGGTCTCCGGCGGGACGGGGCGCTCCAGCCAGGGGGGTGCGGGTCCCCCCGTGCCCGCCCGGCCAGCGGAGGAAGGTTCGTCCGGCTGGGGAGCGGCCCGGAGCCGCACCGAGCGCACGAGCCGCTCGCCCAAGGCCGCGTTGACGCGGTCGGCGATCTCGGCCCGGAGGAACGCGAGCTGGTGCATCCAGGCGGACGAGGTCACGCCCAGCACGAGGGTGCCCCTGCGGAAGGCCAGGGGGCGGGCCCTCCGGGCGATCTCGGCCCCCACGGCCTCCTCCCAGACCTCCCACACCCGGTGGCCCGCGTCCGGGAAGGCGGCCTCCACCCGGCGCAGCAGGGGGGCGAGCACCCGTCCCAGGGCCTCGGGACGGCTCTTCTTCCTGCGGGCTGTCATGCGGGGCACCTCCTGGGGGCCGGGATCGGGGGCAGGGTGCGGCCTCACGGAGGCATTGTCCCGGCGCCCTGGGCTGGGGTCAAGCGGGGTGCCGCAACGGGCGCGAAGATGGTATGGTTACGGGCCTCCTGGGGCCGTGCCCGCACCCACCCGAGACCGGGTCGCCAAGCGTAGGGACCTCGACCCGGCGCGCCGCAGAGCCGGGAGGGCGGTGCCACGAACGGGCGTGCTTGGCGGCCCAGCAGGTGGCGGAAAGGGGCCTGAAGGCCATGGGCCAGGGACCCGGGGGGCATTCGATGTACAGGCTTCTCCGGGGGCTTGCGGACCGGGTGACGGTGCCGGAGGCGTTGTGGCCCCTGGCCCGGGACGTGGGCCGGCCCCTTCGGCACCGGCTCGACCTCGACATCGTGGGGCTGGGGGTGGACCTCTCCTGCTGTGCGCCGGGGGAACTGCCCCGGGTTCCCCTGGCGTGCACCGCTCTGGGGCAGGCCGTGGTCAAGCCCGGCCCCACAAGGGAGTAGCCCGTTCGTGGACCGGGACGGAGTGCTCATCTTCCACAGCATCCACAAGGTGATGCGGGCCGAGAAGGTCCTCCGGGCCGCAGGGCTGGACGTGCGGCTCATGCCCGTGCCCCGCCAGCTCTCGTCCGATTGCGGCCTGTCCATTGTGTTCCGGTCCGCCGAACGGGAGGCCGTGGAGGCCGCCCTCCGCTCGGCCGGATGCCCTTACGAGGAACTGTACCTGTGGGCAGACGGCACGTACCGCCGGGGGGGTAACCGGGACGACCCCTCCTGCTAGCGTATCCGGGGCTAGTGGGCGCAACCGGACGTCCCGATGCTGAGGCGTACCCAAAACCTTCGCATCTAACAACGTGGAGCCCCGAGCGGCCAGGAACGGGCGAAGCGCAAGGGCGCGGAGGAGAGACCCCGATGGACACCTACTACAACCCCGAAGATCTGGCCCGGTTCCCGGAGGTGGGCCGGGACGCCCCGGAGATCACGCAGAAGTTCTTCGAGTACTACCAGGCCGTGTTCGCCGAGGGCGAGCTCACCGAACGCGAAAAGGCGCTGATCGCCCTGGCCGTGGCCCACGCCGTGCAGTGCCCCTACTGCATCGACGCCTACACCCGCACCTGCCTGGAAAAGGGGGCCACCCCCGGCGAGATGACCGAGGCGGTCCACGTGGCCGTGGCGATCCGGGGCGGGGCCTCCCTGGTGCACGCCGTGCAGATGGACAACGTGGCCCGCAAGATCTCGCTGTGAGCGCCCCTATGGAGGCACCGGCGTCCGCCGCCGCTGCGGAACCCTTTGCCGAGACCCTGGCCCGGCACGGCCTGGCGCTGGAGAGGGCCGACACGGTGACCCTCCAGATCAACACCGGCCGCGTCTGCAACCAGGCCTGCCGGCACTGCCACCTGGAGGCCGGGCCCGACCGGGCCGAGGCCATGCCCCCCGACGTCATGGAGGCCGTGGTCGCCTTTGCCCGGAAAGGCCGGTTCGACGTGATCGACGTGACCGGCGGCGCACCCGAGCTCGTGCCCGGAATCGAGGACCTCCTCCGGGCGCTCCGGCCGCTGGCCTCCCGTCTCCTGTTCCGCTCCAACCTCACGGCCCTGGCGGAGCGGGGGGATGCCTTCCTCGCGCTGCTCCGGGATCTGGGTGCGGTCGTCGTGGCCTCGTTTCCGTCCCTCAGCCGCTCCCAGGCGGAGGCCCAGCGGGGCAGCGGGGTGTGGGAGCCCAGCCTGGAGACGCTACGGCGGCTCAACGCCGCGGGATACGGGGTGGAGGGCTCCGGGCTCGAGCTGGACCTGGTGGCCAACCCGGCGGGGGCGTTCCTGCCTCCGGACCAGTGCCAGGCCGAGAAGCGCTTCCGCAGGGAGCTCGCCCGGCGCTGGGGGGTGCGGTTCAACCGGCTGTACGTGCTGGCCAACGTGCCCCTGGGGCGCTTCCGCCGGTGGCTCGAGGCGTCGGGGAACCTCGCCGCGTACATGGAGCGCCTGGCGGGGGCGTTCAACCCGGCCACCGTGCCGGGCCTGATGTGCCGCACCCAGGTCTCGGTGGCGTGGGACGGCACGCTCCACGACTGCGACTTCCACCTGGCCGCCGGCATCCCCCTGGGAGGACGGCCCCTCAACGTGCGGGACGCGGAACGTCCCCCCGAGCCGGGCACCCCCATTCCCACGGCCGACCACTGCTACGCCTGCACCGCCGGCGCGGGGTTCACGTGAGGCGGGGCGATCGCGGCCTAGGCGGGCCGGAGCCCCTCACGGTGTCCGCCCCTCCCCTCGGGGCCCACGTGTCCGTGGCCGGAGGCCCCCTGGCCGCCTGGGAACGGACGGTGCGGCTCGGAGCCGAGGTGGCCCAGGTGTTCCCCGGAAGCCCCCGCTCGTGGGAGAGCCCCTGGCCCGGAAACGGGGCGCTCAGGGAGGCCGGCGAGGCCTTCCGGAGGTCGGGCATTCCGGTGTTCGTCCACGCCATCTACCTGGTGAACCCCGCCTCGGGCGACCCCGAGGTCCGCCGGAGGTCCGTGACCGCCCTGGCCCGGAGCCTGGAGTACGCGAGCCGCCTGGGTGCCCGGGGGCTCGTGGTCCACCTCGGCCACGCGCGGGACGCGGCCCGGAACGTGGCCCTCCGCAGGGTGCGGAATACACTGGACCGGGCGCGGGACCGCGCCGGGGGGGCCGTACCCTATCTGCTGGAAACCGGATCGGGGGGCAAGGGGTCGGTGGGCTCCCGCCTCGACGACCTGGTGGCGCTGGTACACCGGCTGGGACCGGACACGCGGATCTGCGCGGACACGGCCCACCTGTTCGCAGCCGGCGTGCCGGTGCACACCCCCCAGGGGCTCGACGCCTGGCTGGGGGCCCTCCGGGACCGGGCCGGACCGGACGCCGTGGGGCTTGTGCACCTCAACGACTCGCTGACCCCGTTCGGCTCGGGGCGGGACCGGCACGAGAACCTGGGCCAGGGCGAGATCGGGGGCCGGGCGCTGGCCCGGTGGGTGCGGCACCCGGCCCTGCGCCGGGTGCCGTTCGTGATCGAGACCCCCGGCTTCGATCGCCAGGGTCCCGACCGGAAGAACCTGGCCCGGGCGAGGCGATACCGCCGGGGCGGGCGCTGAGCCGGGATCGAGCGGGTGCGGGACGGTCCCGTGCCGGTGGGCGGGAGGGGACGAACGTCGTCGTTGCCGGGGCTTCCATTCGGCTTGCACCGACCTGAAACCGGACCGGGCCTCCATGGTGTATCCGGGAACCGGGGTGTTTCCGGTGGTGCCGGGCGTGGGGGCCGTGCCGCTTCCTGCCGTGGCGCGCCTGCGGGTGGGCTGGGCGCTGAGCGCCCGGGAACCTTTCCGTGCCCGGCGGACGGGCTGCCGGATTGCGGGACCGTTTTCCCTGCCCGGGGCGAGACTCACCAGGCCAGGTGCCACGGCACGGCGCGGATGCCCGGCCGCAGGGTGCAGGGGCGCTCTATGTTGCAGGCGACCACGCCCCTGGCCGAATCGCCGGCAAGGCCCAGCCACCGCGACAAGCGGTCGGCATGGCTCGGGACCGGCGTGGCCGTGGCTTTGACCTCCACGGCGTAGAGATGCCCGCCCCGTTCGATGATGAGATCCACCTCCAGGCCGCTCCCGGACCGCCAATAATAGAGGGCGGGGCGCTCCCCCATGTGCCGGAAGGCCTTGATCCACTCCGACACAACGGCCGTCTCCACCAGGGGACCCGCAAAGGCGCTTTGCAGGGCCGCCTCGGGTGTGTGGAGCCCCATGAGGTAGGTGGCGAGCCCGGGGTCGAGCATGTAGAGCTTCGGGCTCTTTCGGATGCGCCTTCCAAAGGATCGGTGGAACGGCTGCAAAAGGCATACGATGCCGCTGGCCTCGAGCACTGAAAGCCAGCGCCTGGCCGTGGGTCCTGTGATTCCGGCCTCGGCGCCGAGTTCTGCCAGGTTCACGATCGTTCCGGTGCGGGCGGCTACCAGGGTGAGGAACCGGGTGAAGGCACCGAGATCCCCCACGTGGGCAAAATCCCGCACGTCACGCAAATAGGTCTGTACATAGCTCCCGAACCACAGCGATCGGTCCACGCGGGGATTCAGGCGGGGTTCGGGATACCCGCCCCGGAGAAGCCAGTCCGCGAGGTCGATCGGGGCACCGGCCCCGGCAGGGGATGCGTCTCCAAACACCTTGTGGAGCAGCGCGTCCACGGAGTCAGGGTCCGGCCCCCCGGCGGTTTCCGCCGCGGAGAGGGGGAGGAGTTGGAGAACGGCCACGCGGCCCGCGAGCGTCTGGCTGACCCCCTTCATCAGGCCGAAGGTCTGGGAGCCGGTGAGGAGCCAGCGGCCCGGGCTGCGGTCTTGGTCGATCTGGTCTTTGATGTAGGCGAGCAGTTCGGGAACGTACTGGATCTCGTCCAGGATGAGGGGTGGGGGATGTTCACGGAGAAATGCGACAGGGTATTCCGCCGCTCGCAGGCGAACGTGGGGGGGCTCCAGCGAGACGTAGCGGTGGGAGTCCTGGAACTCGTTCCGGAGAAGGGTCGTCTTCCCGGTCTGCCGGGCTCCGGTGACCAGTATCGCCGGAAATGTTGCTGCCGCCCGGTGGAGAACGTTCGCAAGGTGTCTGCGGAGATACGTCATGAGGAGAGAACAAATTGTGCAAATCGAAAATGCAATTTTTGATTTGCAAACGATTTCGCTGCCTGCCCCTCTCCCCCTTGAGGGGGAGGGGGAACGAGTCGCCTCGGGGGCCGGACGGTTGTGGCCGGCCGTTCCCCCGGGGGAAGGGGGAACGGATGGGCCGGAGGGTCAGCCCCCGGGGGGGCGCGGGGAAGGGGCGGCGTTCTCCGTGCCGGGGGGAGGCGCCGGCCGCAGCCCTCCGGTGTGGGCCCCCCGCTCCCACGCCCTCCACGCCCCGGTGGAAAGGCCGGTGTCCACGTCCACGCGCCGGGCCGCCCGGTCCAGCCGGACGCGCACACCGGGCCGCAGGTGCACCGCGGTCTGGCCCCGCACGGACACGTGCCGTGCCTCGGCCGTGCCCGAAAGGGCCAGGGCCGAGGTGCTGGATGCGTCCGCAGCCAGCAGCACGCGGCCGTCGGGTTCCGGCGCGAGTTCCATGCCCGGGGCGAGGATCACCAGGGGAGCTGCTGTGAGGCGCCACACCAGCACCTCGCCCTCCAGGACCCGGAGCGTGCGGGTGACCGGATGGCGCCCCTCGTAGGCGAACGGCACGCGCACGGTGCTGCCGGGAAACAGGCGGACCACGGCCTCGGGCAGCCGGATCTCCACCCGGCCGGCCGATCCGGTGCGGACCGTGTCATCGGGTTCGAGGAGCAGGGGGCCTTCGAGGGGCCGGTCCTTGCGGGAATGGCGCGGCCGCAGCCAGGCCTCGCCCTCCACCCGGCCGATCTGGGGGTGGAGCACGGCGCGGGGTTGGCGGACCGGAACCCAGTCCGCCGGCACGCACCCGGCGGCCACGAGCCACAGCACCAGACCCGCCGCCCGGACCGCGTTCCGTCGCCCGCCCACGTCCGCCGCCTCACCCGTTGGGCTGGCCGCACTCGGAGGGGTCGCCGTGGATCTTCTCCAGGGCATGGGGAAGCGCCGGGAGCAGGACCTCCAGGTTCTCGCGCGCTGCGCGGGGGCTCCCGGGCAGGTTCACGATGAGGGTGCGGCCCCGGATCCCCACCACGGCCCGGGAGATCATCGCATGGGGGGTCTTCTGGAGGCTGGCCCAGCGCATGGCCTCGGCCATGCCGGGCACCTCGCGGTCGATCACGTCCCGGGTGGCCTCGGGGGCCACGTCCCGGGGCGCCACGCCGGTGCCCCCCGTGGTGAGCACCAGGTCCAGTCCCTCGGCGTCGGCCCACCGGATCAGGGTCCGGGCGATCCGGTCCCGCTCGTCCGGGATCACCTCGTACCGCTCCACCCGGTACGGTCCTCCGGCCAGGCTCTCCCGGAGCGCGGGCCCGGAGAGGTCCTCCCGTTCCCCCCGGGCGCTGCGGTCCGAAAGGGTCAGGATCCCCACGCGCCACGTCCGGTTCACGGCCCCTCCTCCCCGGCGCCCAGCACCTCGATGGGGTCCCCGGGCCGCACCTCCCCTTCCCGCACGACCCGGGCGAACACCCCCTCGCGGGGCATCACGCAGTCGCCGGCCTGGTAGTAGATGGCGCACCGGGTGTGGCACTCCTTGCCGTGCTGGGTGATCTCCAGCACGGCCTCCCGGCCCACCCGCAGCCGCGTGCCCAGGGGGAGCCCCAGGAGGTCGAGCCCGCGGGTGGTCAGGTTCTCGGCGAAGTCGCCGGGGCCCACGTCCAGGCCGGCCGCGCGCATCTTCTCGATGCTCTCCTCGGCCAAGAGGCTCACCATGCGGTGCCACGATCCCGAATGGGCGTCGCCCACGAGGCCTTCGGGCCCGATCCTCGCGGACTCCACGGGTCCCTTCCGGACGCCCTTGGTCCGGCTCAGGTTCACGGAAACCACCACGGCCACCGGTTCCTCCTTCTTTGCGCGCACCCTTCAGAGCTTCCCCCGGCGGGCCAGGATCCGCGTGGCCCCTGCGGCCACCGGGGCCGGCACGTTCCGGCTGCGGGCGATCTGCCGCAGGTCCCGGTCCTGAAGCGTTTCCAGGAGCCGCAGGGCGCGGGCCACCGGGGTCTTTGGATTCTGACACAGGGCAAGCCGGATGGGGTAGCTTTTCATCCAGTCCCGCCGCCCCAGGATCATGCGGATGATCTCCTCGGGCATGGTGCGGTCCTGGGCCAGGGCCAGCACCTCGTCCTCGCGGATCTTGGGGCTCTGCACCACGGCCCGGAGCACGGCCTTGTTCGTGTCGCGCACGAGCAGCCGCCGCGCGCTCTTGGACCCCAGCATGGCCAGCCGGATCTTCTCGGCCACGGACATGGAGCGCACCAGGGTGTACAGGTTCTGGCGCTCCGCCTCGGTGGGCTCCACCTGGTCGTCCACCAGGGCGGGGGGCAGCCCCTGGGGAAGCGCGCCGTGGGAGTCCGGGGGCTCTTCCCCGGGCTCCTCGGGGGATTCGGGTTCGGGGCGGCCGAACAGGGCCTCCAGGCGGGAGCGCTCGGCCACGGGAAGCCGGGGGTTTTCCAGCAGGCGGGCGGCCAGGGCGGGTTCTTCCAGCAGCACCCGCTGGTTGCGGGCCACCCGCTCCAACACCCCGGGGTCGTTGGACTCGACGAACCGGCCCAGGGTGGAAGGGCCCGCGGCCGGGTGCTCGAGCACCGCCAGGGCGATCCGGCGGTCCTCGCCCCGGGTGGCCGCGATCCGGTCGAGCAGTTCGGGCGAGAGGCGCCCGTCCGAGAGGGCCTGGAGCACGATCTGCCGGGGGGTCTCCGCCCAGGCCCGTTCGGCCTCGGCGCGAACCGCAGGGGAGGGGTCGGCAGACAGCCTGCGGAGCACCTCCAGGCGCTCCGCAGGCGGCAGGGGCAGCGCCCCCCGCGCCGCCGCGATCCGCAACGGCTCGGGCGCGTCCGGCGCGATGTGCCGGGCCACCCCCTCGGGAAGGGGGACGCTCACGGAAGCCTCCGCAGGTAGGCCCGCATCCCCTGCCCGGCCAGGCGCCTCCGCACGGCTTCGGCCTCCTGGCGCGTGGCGAACGGACCGGCGTACACGGTCCACACCGGGGCCGGGCCCCCGTGGCGCGCGTACCCGCCCTTGAACCCCGCCCGCACGAGCCCTTCCAGGGCCTTCTGGGCCTCCTCCTCCAGGAAGAAGTACGCCACCAGGCCCTCGTCGGTCCGCTCGGACTCGTACCCCAGGCCCTCCAGGACCCGGGCGGCCCGTTCGAGGACCGGGGCGTCCCCCTGGACGGTGAGCCGGTACGTGCGAAACCGCTTCCGCTCGGCCCTTCGAAAGTGGGGGACGCCCAGGTCCGTGAGGCGCGCTTCCAGGTCGTTCCGGTAGCGCTGGCTGCGGAAGACGCCCACCTGGAGCGCGTAACGGCCCTTGGGCGACGGCCTGGAGGCCTGGTTCGGCTCCGGCCTCGACGTTGCGGCCGCCTCGCGCCGGGGAGGGCCGGCCGTGGTGGGTTCGCGGGTACGGGTCGGCTCGATTCCCGGGCCCTCGGCCTTTGGGGAAGGGGGTTGGGGCTCTGGGGCCGGCTTGACGGCCCCTGCGGTCTCCCTCGGCCCGGGCTTCGGGGCCGTGGCGCCCTGCCGGGCCGGGCCCGGCACCCGGCCCACCACCTCCACTTCCCGCACGCCCGGGCCGAACCGGGAGGCCGGCGGGGTCTCGGTCCCGGCCGGCGGGGAGGGTTCGGACAGGGCAGGGGCCCGGGCCAGGGGGGGCTGACGGCCCTCGAGCCGGTAGGTCAAAAGCAGCCCGGCGACCTCGAGTCCGGCCACGCCGACGCACAACACGAGCACCAGCCACAGGAGCCACCGGCCCCGGGGCCGCGGTTCCTCGCCCGGGCCGTCCCCCTCGCCGGGCGACTCGGCCGGCGGGGCCTCCGGAGCGGCCTCCGGCTGGGCCTCGTCTCCGGAGCCCGCCTCCGGCTCCGGTGTGTCCCCGGCGCCCTCAGGCGTCCGGGCGGCTTCCGGTTCCTCCGCCACGGCGGCTCCCTACCCCTGGTCCTGCTCGGCCTTGGCCTCGGCGATGATCTTCTCGGCGATCTGGGGCGGGTCCTCCTCGTAGTG